>CAYQDB010000006.1:0-151230 GCA_964416195.1 uncultured Ignavibacteriales bacterium | reverse complement strand
AAAATGTATCGGCTCAGCAAATCGCATAGTTATTCCGCGCCTCTCTTACGGCAGCCTTTTGAGTTCTGTCGGTTCTTGCCTGCCAAAAGCGGGTGTGAACCGACAGCTGACAAAGTCTACTGAACGACAAGCTCCTACTAAATGACTCGTCAGGTCACACCTCCAACTCTGTCAGTGGCAAGACCTGACGAAACATTGTGTCGGCTCAGCAAATCGCATAGTTATTCCGCGCCTCTCTTACGGCAGCTTCTTGAAGTAGGTGTTGGCCAATACCATCTCCAGTGCCAGCAACAGTAGACCACTATAGGTGAAGTACTGAAACAGCTCATGATACTGAATATGAGAGGCCATCTTGATTTCGGTTTTCTCCATCTTGTCAATCGTCGAATATATCTCATCCAGTTCCTTACCGGAGCGTGCCCTGAAGTATTTCCCTCCGGTGCGCTTGGCTATCTCCTTCAAGGTTTCCTCGTCGATTCTCGTCGGCTGATAAACATAGCGTTTGCCAAATATCGGGTCCTGGTAGGGAAACATGGCGTTGCCCGGTTTGCCCACCCCGATGGTGTAAATCTTTATATCAAAAGCTGCGGCCAGATTAGCGGCGGTGATAGGGTCAATCTCCCCGGCGTTGTTGTCACCATCGGTTGCCAAAACCATCACCTTGCTTTCCGATTTTGACTCCCGAAGCCGATTGACGCCGTTAGCAATCGCCATCCCAATAGCGGTACCGTCTTCGACCATCCCAAAATCAACCTGATCGACGAACCTCAGCAGCACGCCATAATCCGTGGTAAGCGGACACTGAGTATACGAGTAGCGGGCAAACACCACCAACCCGATACGGTCATTGACACGGCGATTGATAAACTTCTTGATCTCCTGCTTGGCCACATACAACCGGTTGTGGGGTTTGAAATCTTCGGCCTGCATCGACGATGACACATCCAGCGCCATCATAATATCAATCCCCTCGGAAGTTACTTCAGTGTACTCCGTCCCAGAGCGAGGACGAGCAAGGGCTACGATAAACAGCGCCACAACCCCCACCCGCAAGGCGGTCAGGAGAAACCGGTACCGCTGGCGACTGGTGCGTCCAGCCCGCTTGACGATCCTGACATCGGAGTACTTGATCGTGGCCGATCTGAACCTCTTCTTCCGAAGATGATAATAGAGGATGCCAGCCAGGATCACCGCCCCGACAATGAATATAACCGTCGAGGGAATCGTTGTTTTGACAACATCGAAAAGATTAAAACTCAAGCCAGCAAACTGAATATTCATTTTTGCGCCCCGCTGCGTATACCCGGAGCAATGTTCCCCTCACCTCCGGGTTCGTTGCCAACCACCGCAGCTTGCCGCCATTGGAAATCAGCGCGCACCTGTTCAACCATATCGTACACATAATCGAAATCAACCTCAACACGCTCAGTTTCCGGAACGAGCTTGGCAAACTTCACCAGGTCGGCATGTCGCAGAAAGCGACCGGTGTTCTCATGCAAGCCGGTAGGCAGTTGCTGTTCCTCAAAAACCAGGAGGAATTCTTCAGTGGTCATATCCAGAACATTAATGCTATACATCCTTCCCAAGTATTCACGGGTAATCTCCGTCAGCTCTATGTAATACTGCTTGTATTTACCTTCCCCAACAAGATTCTGCTGTTTCAATAGCGCCAGGCGCTCAAAGGCAATTTCCCACGCCGGACGCAAGTCAAGCTGCGCACCCGCCGCTTTCTTCTTCCGCAATCGTAACCACATAAGGATTCCACAGAACGCAAGTATCAATAAGATCAACCCGCCCCAGAAATAATACGGCCTTAGGCCGCGCTTAAACTCATAGGGTGGTTTCAATGGGCGGATATCAGCCGAGTCAGCCCCGACGGCAAGCAACGAGCTGACTTTGATCGGCACCTCCTGCGACAGCATGACTTTCTTGCTTGAATCCGGCATAGTAAACATCACCGGAATCGGCGGTATGACATAATCCCCGGTAGTGAACGTGCTCAAGACAAACTTGCTGACGTTCTTTATCCTGCCATCAGGCAGTTTTGACCTTATATCCGATTCGTAGTCCTTGACATCGAAGGCCCCTAAGTTCGCGCCTAAAGGAGGCGGCACAAGCTCGATGGTCGAGTCGTGAATAATGGTTAGCTGATACGCAATGAGATCACCTATGTACACCTCCGCCCGGTCAACCGAGGTTTCGATTTCTATCCCAGGCAGCGACTTGACCGTATCGGGCTCATCTTGCGCTAATACAGGCAGAGAGGTAAACAGCACGAACAAAGCAATGGCGCATGAAGCAAGTTTGAGTACCGTTATGCGAGCTCGCGTGACAGCGCTTTTGTGAGCAGGTGTCAGTTGGGTAGCCCAACCCTTAGGGTGAGATGAGCTAAACGATATCCTCCTGGCAATCCACCGCAAGCGGTGGGCCACCAAGCCGCGTCTTGGTGAGGTTTCGTGAGCGGTAGATGTCCACATCTGCCCTATGTTTCGTAGACGGCGTATGTCTACATCTGCCCCGTTCTCGATTGACTCAGCATACGCGGACGCACCCCCACCGCAGGAATCTTTTTCGATGCAACTCTGCATTATGTCAGTACAATCAGCACACATCTCTATTTCACGTTGTGATCGAGGAACTCCACTTTTTCGGTTTTCGCCAGGCGTGAAATGTAATCGCCGAATGCGGCCTGCGCTTTTTCTCCCTGGTAATCAAGGAATACCGTCGCCTTGACTGAATCGTATGGAGCGTTGTTATAACGATCCCCCTTGTGAGCCACGTAGTAGTTTTGTACATCCGCAGTGTCAATATGGATCCGCGGCATCACGTTATCGACAACATACTTGTCAACCAACAGCTTCTTATACAGCGATTGCTGTCTCTTCTGAATTTCAGGGTCGCTACCGTAATCCTCCCTGACCGCGGCATGATACAGAAGCTCCATCGCAACATAGTTATGCACAAATTGTATTTTGGCCTCGCGTATCAAAAACTGCTTCTGCATTTCAGGCGGTAGAGCCTGTATCTGTTCCTCTACTTCGGACAGCCATATCGGTACGCTGCCAATATGCGCCACGGCCACGTCGCCTTTCTCCGACGGAGTAGCGTCGATGTCCGTCACAGCCGAGAGCTGCCGTTTGGCGTCGAGCATGCGCCCCATCTTTTCCAATGACGCCACCAGCTTTCGGGAGGCTTCCTCGATAAACGAACCTTCAGGATCAAGCGCCTTCGCCCGGATATAATAGGCCGCCGCCTCTTCGTAGTCCTCAAGGTCCTCGTAGTATACCTTGGCGATCAAATAGTTGATATTCGCCCGTGTCTTGGTATCCAGACTCTCGTTATCGAGAATCTTCCGGTATTCCTCAACAGCGGCGTGGTACAGCTTATTGTCTCGCAGTTCCCCGGCCAGACGTTTATTCCTCTCTGTGGTATCGGTACCATTATTCCCTTTACATGACACGAAACCCAGAAGCGCAAACGTTCCCACCACAAAAGAAACCGTTACTATTTTCCTCCAATGACGACTACGCATGTGTTCTTCACCTCATACAGAATCCTAAACCAAGTGGGGTCATAGTTCGACCCCGCTCGCCATGACGGTCGGCGACTGATTCAGAGAATCGACTCGCGCGGGTATATTCGGACTGCCAATCAAAAAGATGAAGCCAGCTGTGCCGGTCACCCTGAGCGGAGTCGAAGGGTGACAATGTTGTCGTTCGCATACCATGACCTACAGTCTCCGTTCCCTCATTCTGAAGAAGTTGATCAACGGCACTATGTACGATTGATCAGTCAGGATATTTATGAAATCGAGATTGATCAACTGGAATCCTTTCTTGAGATTCAGCGTATCCTCCTCGGCACGGGCGGCAAACTCGCGACGGAATTCTCTGGAACCGGTATCAACCATCAACACCTCGCCTGTTTCGGCGTCCTCAAGCTCGATTAAGCCTACATTGTCAAAACCAGTTTCACGAGGGTCGGTGATTTTCATAGCGATGACATCATGTTTCTTGTTGGCAATCTGAAGAGGCTTGTAAAAACCCTCAGATAGGAAATCAGATATCAGAAAAACTACCGACTTCCTTTTTATGACCCGGTTGAAATACTCAAGCGCGCCCGCGATGTCGGTTCCGGTACCGGTTGGCTTGAAGTACAGAATCTCTCGGATAAGCCTTAGCACGTGAGCGCGGCCTTTCTGTGGTGGGACGAATTTTTCAATAGTATCTGTAAATATTATCAGTCCAACCTTGTCATTGTTCTTGATAGCCGAGAAAGCCAACAGAGCCGCCAGTTCCGCCGAGGTCTCGTTCTTGTAGCGCTCCCTGGTGCCAAACTTGCCGGAGGAAGAAGCATCCACCAGGAGCACCACCGAGAGCTCACGTTCCTCCCGGAATTTCTTGATGTGGGGATAGCCGGTGCGGGCCGTGACATTCCAGTCGATGAGGCGAATGTCGTCCCCCGGCTCATACTGACGGACTTCTTCGAACTCCATCCCCTGGCCTTTGAAAGTGGAGTGGTACTCGCCGGAAAAGAGATCGTTTACCAACCTTTTGGTGCGTATTTCTATACGCCGAATCTTCTTGAGAACTTCCTTGGGAATCATATCTGCGACCTATGGTACCTCGACGGCGTCAAAAATCTTCGAAACAATAGTATCGCTAGTTACTTCTTCCGCCTCTGCTTCATACGTTATCAGGATGCGGTGACGCAACACGTCGGGGCCGATCGCCTTGATATCCTCGGGGGTGATATAGCCTCTTCCTCTGAGGAAAGCGTGCGCTTTGGCCGCCAGATTAAGGTAAATGCTGGCCCGAGGCGAAGCACCGTAGGCAATCAGGTCGGTCAGATCGGTTAGGCCATATTTCTCCGGCTCACGCGAGGCAAACACGATGTTGACGATATATTCCTTGACTTTTTCATCGACATAGATCGATCGAACAACCTCTCGCGCTCTTACAATATCCTGAGGAGCAATAACTCTTGAGACAGTGGGGATACCCGTCTCTGCATTCCGGTCCATGATCTCCCGCTCCTCACTCGGCGAGGGATACGTGATTTTCAGCATCAACATGAAGCGGTCCACCTGCGCCTCCGGGAGCGGATAAGTCCCCTCCTGCTCAATCGGGTTCTGGGTGGCCAGAACCAGAAACGGCTCGTCAAGCTTGTACGTGCTGTCCCCGATAGTGACCTGACGTTCCTGCATCGCTTCCAGCAACGCCGACTGCACTTTGGCCGGGGCACGGTTGATCTCATCGGCCAGGATGATATTGGCAAAGACTGGCCCCTTCTTGACGGAAAATTCCGCTGTGTGCGGATTGTAAATCATGGTCCCGATCAGATCTGCCGGCAGCAGGTCGGGCGTGAACTGTATCCGTTGAAACTTAGCCTGGACAGCGTCGGATAGTGTCTTGACCGAAAGCGTCTTCGCCAACCCCGGAACACCCTCTATAAGAATATGGCCGTTGGAAAGGATCCCGATCAGGAGCCTATCAATCAGGTACTTCTGCCCGACAATTACGGAGCTTATCTCACCTGTCAAACGTTCAATAAATGAGGACTCAGCCTCTACTCTGGATTGAATCTGCTGGATATCTGTGTGCATCTATCCTCCATGTATGTAAAATTATAGTTTTTCAAAGAACTGGCGAATTTCAGTCTCTAAACGAACCGTCTCACCCGGGGCAGCGACAACCGGCCGGAACTTATCCCGGCGGGCTTGAACCAGCCACCGACCAATCTGTGTTTTTTGACTGTCGTTCAGGTTGGTTTGTTCCAAAAGAGCATCCATATCATCATCGGATGTACCGTCCAGATTAATACCATATCTAGTCGCTAAAAACTCCTCTAAGATCTTATACAGCCCGGCTTGAAATTTCTTGAAGTCTCCTCCAGCTTCCTGTTTCAATACCGTCAATCTGTCAAGGAACTGCTCGACCGGCGTTTTCTCAATTTCCTTCGGTTGCTTAGCCTTGAACTGCTTCATAAGAATAAACGCAACTAATCCCCCTACCGCCACCAGAGAAATAATCACAATCCACATGGTGGAGCTACCGCCCTCTTCAACCGGCGGCAGAGGTTCGGCAATCTGCACCGTCATGGCCTCGGTAACCAACTCTCCGGGTATGCTGTCCGGCCACGAGATGTAGCTTATCGCAACCGGGTCAATTCCCGCCGCGCCTGAGGAGGTCGGGATGAGCGTATATCGGAATCGCTTTGTGGTAACCTCGTCTTTACCGGAACCGGTTGAGCCTATCGAGGAGGTAAATCCCCGGACTTTAAGGCGGTCGAAGGATGGACTGAGCGGCTTGGTAAACAGGTAGGCCGATTGCGGCCCGTCCCACCGCAGCACAATATCAAAATGTACGCTGTCTTCAAAGGGGATACTGAAACGGTCCAGGGATTGCGATACCTCTATTCCATCGGCGCGAATCCCGGTGGTGGAGACAGTGGCAAAAACCAGAGCCAACAAGAAGGTGCGCATTACTATATTGTTCTCTCTCATTCGTCCGGACCAGTTGCCAAATACCATTTGAGTCGCCAACCGTTCCACGACGGCATAATTGATTTTATACTCTGCATAAGCCGGTTGGTTTCCTTAAAATGTTACGCTACAAGAAGAGCGGCAATACCCAACCCCATACCGGCCTTCAGGCTCAAGGAACCGGCCTTCAGCATGGATGGCGTCGGATTACCCCAGATAAAAATCAATAACAGCAGCAATGGCAAGTCAACGACATAAACGGTAATGATCCTATAATACATCCCAAACCAGCCAGTCAGAATTGGCACGTAGGTAAGCAGTACAAGGATCAGGAACAACAGCAATGCCAACGAAAGCGATTTCCGAACGCCGATGACCTGCGGCAGGGTATTGATACCTACCTGGCGATCGCCTTCCACATCCTGGACATCCTTGATGATCTCTCTGACCCCATGGAAAAAAAAAGCGAACGCCGCCGGTATGAGAGGACCCGGAAGTGTAAAGGCCATGACGTGGTCGATGGCAAGCCCGCCGGTTATGAATGTCAGCCCTCCCATCGTAGCAATGACCATATTTCCCACCAGCGGCACCCGCTTAAGCCAGAGATTATAAAGCAGCAACAGAACAATCACAATCAGGGCGACAGTGGTCACGAGCATGTTCACTGCCAGGGCAAGCAGGATTGCCGCGACGTTCAACAGAACCGCCAGGCTGATTGCGTATCGCTTACTTAACGCCCCTCGCACCAGCACCCGATCGGGGCGATTGACCCGGTCGATATCAACATCAACCAGATCGTTGACGACATTGCCGCCGGCACAGATTAGAAAAGCGGCGACTGCCGAGACCAGCGGCCCGTAGTAACTGGGTTGAAACCAGGTCATGGATGCCCCCACGCCCACCCCCACCATCGCCAGCAGACAATTTACAAGCCGGATGAGTTTGAGGGTTTCCATGAAGCGGAGCATGACCAGAGAATATCCGGAGTAGCCAAAACAGTCAACTTTTATATGTCGGAGGAGAACTCGACCGATAGCCTTGGCTGGTCAAATGGCAGTTCGGGGTTCCACCCCAGGGAGAGTTTGATTGCGCGGCTGTCATCGTGCAGAGCAATGCCGAGACCATAGCCGTAGCGATACAGCTCATCGGTTCGAACCGTTGAATCCGAATCGGCAACCCTGTTGTTGAGATAGGCCGCGTCGTAGAATGTAAACAGGTATCCGCTTGTAAAACGAAGGTGGGGCTCCACACAGCCGAATGCTACTCGCAACACGGCGAACTGCTCATTGCGAAAACCGCGAATACTACCCGGGCCGCCGACAAAGATCAATTCTGAGATAGGAGGCAAGGACTCTTCCGTCTCCAAACCAACATAGTTCAATCCGAGGTGCCAGATCACCCCCCCGACTATTTGCTTATACCACTTGATCGAGGCGGAGGCGCGAGTCTCGTTGAAGCTGCTCTTTTCAGGAGCCGTTGTCGAACTGTCCTCGGCATAGCGGCGGTAGGAATAGGATATCGACCACTTCATATCAAGGCCGTTGGCCGGATTCAGTCGGTCATCGAGCGCTTCTTGCTCTATCGAAAAGCAGCCGGAGAAACGAGAGTAGGAAGGCAACGTTACAACTGGCTCCACGCTTTTCCAGCCAAGACTCAGACCGACAGACAGATTGTCTTTTAATCGAGTAACATAGGCTCCGTTCAGGGAAAACTCGTAAAACTGATCGCGGTAGTCACGGGTGCCCACCTCCAGGCTCAGGTCCCCAACTCCGGCAACAAAGAGCGGTTGCCCATAACGCAGGCGCAGGACATTGCGGCCTTTCTCCCGTCGTTCGGAAAAAACCGACGCCTGCCTCCCTCGGCCAAACATATTGTTGAAACGAAGGTTGAGGTGCCATACTAAACCGCTGTTGTTATCAGGTAAATAGCCGCCCCCACCTTCAAAAGTGAACTGCCTCTTCTCTGAGAAGCAAAGTTCCAAGTCGGCGCTCGTGTACCCTTCGAGCGGCTTGATTACCGCCGGCGGATGAAAAGTCACAAACCCAATCTGAGTTGCAGCCCTTTCGACCCTGCGCAAGGTGTGATCGGTAAGCGTGTCGCCAACTGAAATTGGTATATATCTTTCCACTATGTCACGGTTGGTATGTATTAAACCGGTATAGATGGCGTTGGTCAACGTTACCAGGGGCCCCTTGATGATTCGCAGTTCAAGTTGAATCTTGTCATCACGTTTGCAGATCCTGTTCACTTTCGCTGACGCCCAGTAGTAACCGTTGTCATAATACGGCCTGAGAATATCGTCCATCAATTCCTGGAAGGCGCGTTGATTAAAGGCTTTGTCAAGGACGATCACATCAGTCGAATCACCAGTGACAAATACTGAGTCAATTCGGCACTGTGGATCAGTGATAACCTCCGCGGCGCTGAGCTTAGCTACAAACATGCTCAGAGCCACAATAATGTAAATTATCCTAATTCGTATGCTGCAGATGCCCACATTCCCCCTATCCGAGTAACCGTATCGCAGCAAATGTGGAAAGGTTGTCCCATAAGTCTGACGTGACTGTATTTGAGACTCTGCTCTCATAAGTGCTTTCACCGTAACTCCGCGTAGCGGCAGGGCTCGTCCCTGCCGTTGGGATGATGGGGGACAAGCCCCCATCCTACGCGAGACAAGACAGTTACTTTTTAGGACAGCCTCGGGACGTCCGCAACGCATGGGAAGGATGTCAACCATCTTACTCATACCGTCAGAATCCCACCACCATCTCTCCCCTACCGGTAATGCGAGCCGCGCGATCATCGGAGTGCCTTCCCAATAGAGAGAAGTTCATGCGCACGTCACCTTTCAATCCGTAGCGCAGGTTAATCGACCAGATAGCTCCACGACTGCCCGGTCTGTTTCCGGTCAATTGAAACGACGACAACCCTGCCGCATTGGTCAGCGCCTGATGATACAATTCAAGGGAAGTGCGCAGCTCACCCTTCTTGACCACCTGTAAGCGCGCGCCTACATGAACCGAATATGTCTCCGAGACTTCATCCTTAGCTGACTCCGCCCGCCGATAACCGGCCCCCGTCGAAATCTCATGCGACGACAGCGATTGCCGTATGGTAACCGTGGTCTTATATCCTTCGGTCTCGCCGCTGCTTCCGAAATAGCTGTCTCGATCACTCCGAAACAGCTCAAGGCCCTCCTCGACAAAAGCCGCCTTGACCGCCTGTTTGAGAGTCAGAGCGACAGTAGCATCCCGCCGGTTCTTGTCGGCTCCGGCGATATCACGGGTCTCCTTATCCTCAGAGAATGTTACATTCACGGCATGCCCGCTTCGCAGGGGAAACAGCCTGATATCGGCATCGTACCGCCGCGAATAGAAAAGGTATGGCTGAGTATCATCGGAGATAAAGGGAACTGCCCACCAGAGCTGTCTCTTACCGGCATCCAGCAGCTCTTCTCGAATTGCGGAATTGAATCGTACCAGGACGATCTTGAAGTCTTTTGACAGGTGAAAGCTCTTTTCACCCCGCGACACCCGGGAACGTTCGGATAGGATCTCCTCGACCCGGATGTAGTTGCCGTCCGGATCAGGAACATACTCACCGTCTTCAAGAACATAATCACCTTGCCCGCGCTCAACTTCAAGGTAGGTGATGCCGCGAGCGTTCCGAGTCTCCTCCGAAAGAGCGTATGAAGCTCTCATGTTCAATCGTTTACGAGCATTACAGTAATCCAGGTGCAGTCGCCCCAGAAAACTCTCGTTGTGCGCTTTGGTCTGAGTAAGCCACTGGTAGGTCACATGCGCGTTGGCATTGAGGTTGCCAAGCTTCCGGTTGGAACTTGCCACGACACGGTTGCGTGAGAGAATCTCGCGCCATGCGCCTGTCAATGAATCCTCAACGTAGTATTCATAACTCAGCTTTTCACTTGACCCATCCAGCACCGAGCGATACCGATTATATCGTGTCCCCCTGGATTCTCCTTCGTAATCATTCTCCCGGCGGTCATGCTCATAGCTTGACAACAGCTTGAAGCGCGATGAAAGCCGGTAGCTGACAGCGCCGGAATAACGGCTCACCTCCCCATCGGTTTTCAGCGCTGATCTTCTATTGCCGGCGGATATTGCTCTCCACTCCAACGATACGTCGACTCTATCGTGTGGCACAAGCTGGGCGCTGAGCCCGCCAGTCGATGACTCAAAATCATCCTTATACTCAAGTCTCGAGAAAAAAGGTGACAATGCTATAACAGACGACGGACTGACAGAGAAGCCAATTTCGTATAGCGATTCATCTGTAAGGGCAACATAGCTACTTGGAAGAAGGAAGCTGCGATTAAAATCCGCCGGGTACAACCTGTTGCGCAATTTGAAAGCCGCTTCTTTCCTTCGAGCTTTGATGGTTAGACGGTTTTTCTGGTCATTCCATAACCATTCTCTTTTAGATGCAATAGAATAGAAAGCTCCCCGGTTATCATCATCGTCGCGGCTCGAAAACAGATTGCGGTCAGAGAGCGTCTGGCGAAACTCGGCAATAACATCACCTACAACTTTGTTGTTCAGGCCGATGCGGGCATTGTAGTAATCGGTTCGCTGGGGAGCAGGGATAAGGATAATAGGCTGGTAATCGCCTTGCCAGGAACCGACAAACTCATAGTAGTCACCCCCAAGAAAACGGTAATCACCATTCCCGGAACCAACGAAACTAAAACTGACGGCGTAGTCCCCATTGCCCTGGCCCATGTACTGATAGATGGAATCGGGAAGGCTATCCACCACGAGGATATAGCTACCACCGCTGTCCGGTGTCACCCCGGAACGAACGGCGGTAGCAATGCTATCTCCGGCAGCGGCAAGCAGATCCTTATCGTCATCGGACAGTTCTCCCCTCAAGGGCTGATTACGGTCGTCCCCTTCCCGAATAAACTCCACCGACATGAATAATGCCGAATCACCCACGCTGGCGCCTCCACCGGAGGAGAGGAGCTCTCCACGATAATCCGTTGCACGGGGTTCATAGTCAATCTCTACCCTGCTTCGGCGATCTATCGGATGATTAACGCTAAAGGTTATCAGCCCGGTCGGATAATCGACTGTGTAGTCCTTGTCAGCGCCGCGCTCAAGAAGTCGACCGTCAAGCCAGACCTGCTCCGAGCCGGGCACAACGGGCCGGAGGGTGCTCCCTTGACCAATCTGGTAAGGACCCTGCAAACCGTCAGTGCCCCAAAAACGGCAAGACTCAAACCTGCCTTTTGGGCGAGCTGCCAGCGCCTCGGTGTACCATCTGTGTGTATGCACACTGATACTCGCCCCCGATACCCGTTTATTACGAATTTCTCCGGAGTCAAACCGGCTGACAACCGCCATATCGCCCACCTGCGCCAAGACCATCTTCGATCTCAGAGTGAGATTGAGCCTATCAATTTCACTGAGCCTGCTGTTTGAAGGGCCATAAGAGGGATCATACCCACGGTCGGAGACAGCCCCCGTGACCTCAACTCCCGGCGCCAGGGAACCGCCGATGCGCAGGTCAAGAGACTGGCTGAAATTAGAGGTTCCCGCCGATCGGGCTGAGAACAGAAACGACTTAGCGCCTGAGATCGTGATATCGGAATGTCGTGAGGAAGCCGTCTCTGCAAACGACTGGGACCGGGGAATGGCGCGGTCTACCGCCCATGGCACGACTACTGGCATAGAGCGCCCATACGTCGACTGCACCCATTCTGGCAAAGGATCATACGTTACCAGCATGGTATCAGCCGAGTCGAATTTCAGGCGCGACAGGTCGAACAGTCCACGGTTACTGTCAAATGAGTAGTCGATGTTCCGACTCAGGAGCCGGCCATTAAGGTAAAGCGAATCGGATTCAAAAAAAGTACGCTGCTTGCTGATAAACAAGCGATCGGGAATCTCCTCTCCGACCAGAACAGTCTCTGTTTTGGCCTTGACCTGAGTGGTCACAATCACCAAGGTTACGAGAAGAGAGAAGAATCGTGTTATAGGTGGCCATCGCATACACGGAGGCCTTAACGTTCATCGAACACTATCCGGCAAACAAGCAGTCGGTCATTGCCGCTATCGGAAATAAGCAATCGCCCGTCAGTCAACATGACAATGTCTGACGGCTCCTTCAAAGCCCGCTCACTGCCCACAAGGGTTGGGCCAGCCTCGAAAACTTCCCTGCCACTGCCATCAATCAGGTGGATTTTCCCCGTGACGCCATCGAGAACCCACAACCGGCCGTGCACGCTTATCGCGGCTATCGGATACTCAAGGGCGCTGATCTTTATCTCACGCAGGAAATTTCCGTATTCATCATAAATAACCAATCGGCTGTTGCCAGCGTCGCAGACAACAAACTCACCCTGTCGGCTCCTCACAATCTTCTCCGGACTGAGAAGCTGCCTGCCAGGGTAACCAAATTCTCCTATGAAGCGGTCGAAAACACCGACATTGTTGAAGATGACAATACGGTTCCTGTCGCGGTCGGCCGCCCACACCTCACCGTAATCGGACAGATTCACACCAGAAGGGTACCCGAATTTCAAAGGGTCCTCAGCATCGTAGAAATCCAGCGCCTCCACGAACTGAAGGTAAGAGTTGTAGCGGCAGATACGCCGGTTACCCTCGTCCGACACCAACAAGTTGAGATCGTAATCAACGGCAACAAAGGAAGGCTGATTGAACAATCCCTCACTTGCACCGAAACCGCCGACCTCCCCGTCAGCCGTCAAGTCAAGATTCAGCTTGAGCACACGGTTGTTACCGGCATCGCACACATAAACCACCCCACGGGTATCGACCGCTAAACCAAAGGGTCGGCTCAACGGTTTCCCAAGCACAGCACCGGAGATCTCCTTCTCAACCAGGAGGGCAACGGGAACTTTTGAGGACTCGGCCTGTTGCGGCTTAGGCTTCGGGGGGGGATGTCCACAGGATACTAAGAGGGTAAGCACCAGAACTAGCTGTCGCGGCAGGGTGCTCATCCACAGGCACTCAAAACGGCGTAAAGAGGGTAAAACTGAGTTGCCGGCGGGCATTGAAGGGATCCACATCGAATCGATAGCGTACCTTGCTTGCCTTGCTGAAAGATCCATCCAGAGTCCGTTGCGACCGCTTGGCATCACGGACAGCGTCGATAACCGACACCACTCGATTGAGAACAACCAGACCTATCATAAAATCGGCACGGCGATACGCCTCGCGGCTCTGGTTTTTCATGTGTCGGTACAACTCCTTGTCGCTGGGGCTCTGCCAACGCCAGTGGTTGGAAGTATTGTCCTCAAGATAGGGGCGATCAGGATCATATATGCGTCCAAACGAATTGTACTCGTCTATATCGTCATAGAACCCGACCATATCCAAGAACCAGTCGTCACTCCCTTCCAGGTCGGCGCCGGCTCGCTCGTTGGCAAACCGGATATAATCATCCTTCTTCCAGTTACCATAAGCGGTAGAAGCAAAGAACCCAATCCAGCCCAAGGCTTCAATGCTGAAAAAGAATCGGGCCTTCCTCTTGTGACCGACATAGTGTTCCCCCCACCCTGGAAGCAAAGCTGAATAAAGCGCTGCTCTGGCAACGGACTTCTTGCTGTCTTGGTCGACCCACGGCTTGTAGGCATCCTTGTCCGCGAAAAGTTGCGATGGCTGGGAGTAGTTGATATCGCCCGAACTGACAGCCAACAAGTTCCGGTGAAAACCCGATTGGACTGGGGTCTCCTTCAACTCAATAGCAGAGGCTCTAGCCGTGACAAATAGGACAACCAATAACACCTGTAACGCTATTCTTTTCATATCGCCAGCTCTCAAAACCTGTATGTGAACGTCACAAACGTAGTATCCCAATGCGAATGATACGACTTCAACTTCGTTCGTACCTTCAGACGCTCAATACCCCATGTGTTCTTCTTTATCTTATTGTTCCGGCTCTTGACAACGAAATACGCCTCAAAGGCGCTGATCAGCCTGTTGGCAATGGAAACGAAAATCATCCGCGTCGCCCGATCATACCTGTTATTAGCATCATTGCGCATCTTCTCGTATTCTAACCGCAGCGCGGAGTATGGAACCGCTTCATCAATTGAGGGCGGCGCATTAGTGGAATCAAAGTCATACAGAGAGGAATCATGATGCACAGCATCGTCCCAGCCCCAGGCAAACTGATCGTACTTGCCGGTCATCTCGTAATACTGCTGGGTTCTCGTGTCAGGGAGATGATGTGTGATTCCCGGCTCGTGGATGGCCCTATCGTCCGTCGTGTCGTACGTCCACAAAAGAAAATCCTCATATCTGTCCCGGTACCAGTAGTCGCGGTTGAACGCTTCGTAGTCGTCGGTGAGGTCATCCCCTTCACCATGCCACTTGAAATAGAACGCCCAGGAGGCTGCTTCGGCGGAGAGAAACACCAGCGGCTTGATCTTGCTCCCGTAGTAGAACTGTCCCAGGCCAGGAACCATCAGCGAGTAGAAAAATGCCTTGCCGGGGGATTTCAGCTTGGGTCTTTCCACAAACCCGGTCGTAGCCAATAAAAACGTCTCATCAGCAGCAAATGTAACACTGTTCTCAGACGACTGAGATGTTGTTTCGTACCTGAGTTTCTGTAGCTCCCGATCGAAAAGAGATTGATTCAGTTTTACCGAAGCCGCTGCGCTTGCTGACACAATCAGCACCAGAGTCATCATCAACGAGAACCGTTTTGCTGTCATTTCTTTTTCCCTTCGCCGTTACCTGATAACCGCGATATCAGTAAAGGCGGTCTCTGTCTCGCCACCGAAGACAGCCTCTATCACACATCGGTAAACTCCCGGCGTAACGTGTCCACAGTTCCATACCCGTTCATGATCCAGGCCGCCGGAGGTCGGTCCCTTCATGGCAGCAATTTCCACACCGGAGAGATCATATATCTTTATGTCAACTCGAGCGGCATCTTGTCCCAGAAAATACCGTATCCTCGTTAAACCATCAACAATCGGGTTCGGATAATTGTAGAAGCGATCTTCCGGCAGCAGGACGGTGAACTGCTTGGGCTCAGGCAGTTGAGACGGTCGGAAAGCAAACATCCCAGCCGGATCATGACCGCCCATCGGCCAGTAATCGGTGGTAGTGTCAAGGTCGACGTCCCACGCGTAGAACCAACCGTCAGCGCCCAGATAGCCCAGCTTTCCTCCCGTTGAGTCTGAAAAAACAATTGGCGACCCGGCTCCGCGCTCACCGCCGGAGAGCGGGAATCCATACGATCTCTCCAAGCCAAAAGAGTAAATGTTGCCCACCAGGGTGGGGAAGATGATCTCCGGAGGGCCTCCACGTTGGATGTCAGCCACGACAGGCGCTGCGATAACATCGTCATCGGGGAAGTGATCATTAACCTCAATGGGAAAGTCCATCTTGAGAAACAGCTCCTGATTGAAAGCATAAATCTCGTTTATTCCCCCGATTATAATATCAGGATAACCGTCACTATCGACATCCCCAGCAACCGGGTTGGTCGTAACGTGAAAGCCGGTCTCTCCCTGCTCGAATATTGAGAAGGACGGAGAGTCCCCTGTCGTATCCACCGTAACAAAAATCCCTCTTCCCTCGGGAGAAAAGCAGATAACTTCAGGCGAACTGTCCCGGTCCACATCCACGAGAATCGGGCCGTAATTGTAGTAACCATCCACTGAAAAGGAGTCAGTATAAGAAGCGTCAAGATAGTACAGCGTTGTCTGAAGCGAATCCCCGGCCAAGACCAGCAACTTATCGTCGATGCGACAAAGGCCGTGGAATTCATCAGCGCCAATCATGCCAACCGTGTATGGGGGAAGCAGTGACTGGTCTTTTCGGAAAACATCCCCATGGTCAGTTAGAATATAAAGCACTTTGCCGAACGACAGTGCGATGGGTGTACCGGCATTGAGCATGAAATAATCCCCCACGCGGTCAGCCTGACCATCGCTATTAACGTCCGTTGGTTGGTAAAGGCGTACATGGGCACCTGTGAACTCAGGATAACCAATAGCCACAAACCTGATGGTGTCCTCAATTCCAAAATCACCCGTCACCGGTCCGGCGGTTATGTCGGCATTAACTCTCGCATAGAGCGGTAACGGATGGGGCCGGCCGGGAGCAGGATAGACACTTGCCACCGCCGTGTCATAGAATACCGGACACGTCTCACAACCGGTAACTTGGCGAAGGAAATTGTCGCCGGTAGTTGTAAAAACCAAAAGATTCCTGCCGGAGGCGACAATAACCTCGTCAGTTCCGTCGCCATTAATATCATCAGCTACCGGCGACAGTCCGTAGCAAGGATGCCCAGCCCGGACAGGAAAGCCGGCGGCAAGCTTATCGGTTTCGAGATCGAAGAGCATCACTGAATCCAGCAGCGTTGGGATGCCGCCAAGAAGCACCGTATCACGGGTGATATTGGTAATATATACGTGGGTGTTGTTATCCGAATTGTCAATTGCGGGGGGGTTGGTGTTGGGCGTGAACGAATGATTACGATCATCACGAAACATATCCTCCGCCCGGCCAAAACCGGCGCGGTAGAAACCACCGAAATTGATAAACCCATCGGCCTCGACAAGCGTGACGAACTTCCGATCCGAGTCCCACTGGAGGTCATTATCGTCGAAGTTGTTCATGCCGTCTCCGTCGTAGTCAAGCCCTGCTACCCCTTCATCAACATGAAAGATCAACAGTCCGGAACCGGGCATGAGAAAATCGTACTCACCGGTGAACTCCCGGTTCAGATTGACCGGACCCTGAAAAACCAGAGTGGCGGAATCAACAAGCATAGCGGTCTCACGACCGTCAGTGTCAACCAAACGGTTTTCAATGAGGTAGTACTCATTTTCAGAGATAGGAACCCGGGCAATCTTAATCCCGCTGGATATGACTTCGGCGGCCACGACCCGAATGTCACTGCCCTGCCGGAAATCATAGACATCGACATAGCCCAAATAAGCCCGCGACCAGGCTGATGGATAAAGCGGAATGGCTCCAAACACCCGTCCGACAGGGTACCCAAAATCGATACCGGTGGCAAAACCGTTGTCGTCCATCAGGGCAAAATCGCCAAGTTGTGATAGGAAATTCAGTGTATTGTACAGATCCACCAACCCGAGCTGGTGACCAAACTCGTGGGCGGTTACGGCATTCATAGCTGTCGCCCGGTTATCCTGATTACAGGTTTCCGGCATGAGCAGGGCTGTCCGCACGTAGTGAGTGCCGTTATCCACCGCCAGCGAGTCGCCGAAGCTGATGAAACCGGTGAATAGGTCTGAACAGGTTTCGGGAAAACCGATATCATTCTGCCTGTCTGCACCGGCATGGAACAGGAAAATCGACTCATAGTTGGCAAATGTGATCCCCGGTTCGACTGTATCAACCAGTTGAATACAGTCAA
Source organism: uncultured Ignavibacteriales bacterium (assembly GCA_964416195.1). Taxonomy (GTDB): domain Bacteria; phylum Zixibacteria; class MSB-5A5; order GN15; family FEB-12; genus CAYQDB01. The sequence goes on along the minus strand of CAYQDB010000006.1, from coordinate 133,361 downwards.
TGAAGTATTCTTCCAGCCCATAGACGACAGAATCGAAAGCGCACTTGCCATAGTAATTCATCGGATAGGGGAGCTGATATACAGCGTTTCTCTCTGCCGGATAAATATCCCAAGAAAGGGTGATTTTCCCTTCCGATACCGTCTCGTAGTAATTTCTCAAAGCCTGCATGTGAGCGTCAAAATAGACCGAATCATGCGGCGGCGGATCAACCCAGTGCCCGACAGAATCAAAGTACGCGGCAGAGTCGATCGGATCAGCCAATGGGGTTGCCAGGTTCATCAACCCGTTGCCCGTGGTATTGGGATCATCCGGCGTTTCTTCCTGAAAATTGAAACGGAGCACCAGTACTCTGACTGTGTCAAGGAAGTCCTTGGCCAGCGCCTGTGTGGGCAGCGACCACGGATGTCTTCTTCCAAGTGTGCTTCCTCGGCGGTCGTAGCGGTCGGGGGTCAGACCTCTCTGCATAATCCGATTATCTCCGGGTACCTCCTCAACCCTTTCTTTTTTCCCCCTCAGGAGCTTGCTTCCCGTAACCGTGTTGGCGGTTGCCACCAGAGACACCGCCAAAGCAGCCACAACTCCAAACAAAAAAGTCCTTGTTTTCAGATCCCAATCCTCCAGCGGGAGTTATCAAATAATAACAGTAACGGTCATCGGCCTGATTCCCTTCCGTGACTCGTTGCTTTCGCTGCCAAAGTAGTAGGCAAAATCAAACTTCAGCCTGTTCTTCAGGCAAAGACCGACACCAAAAGTAAACGTCTTCAGCTTGCCTTCTTCATCGTGAATGTAACCGCCCCGAAATGCAATGAGATTCGCATACATGAACTCTGCGCCACCGTTCAGTGTTACCTGCTTTAGCTCTTCACCCAAGCCGTCCCCTAGCCCGACCATTATTTTGTTCACTTCAGCCGCAACAAGTAGACGGTAGTAGTCTGACTGAAGAAGGCTGTATGCGAACCCAAAGGCGAGGTTGCGCGGCAGATCATCAGCCTGAGCAGCATCGATGTACGCCATCTTCGGTCCAAGGTTGGTCAGCGCCAGACCCCAGTTGAGACGAGGGTTCATCAGGTACAACAGACCCAAATCAACAGCAAAACCAGTCGAGGTGCCCTGCCCTAACTCCACGCCGGCGCCGATTTCAGCCAACTTCGAATAAATCACCTTAGCAGAAATACCGCCCTTCAGCTTCCCTGACAGCGAGGTACCATAGGAGGCTGTAAAAGCGATGTCGAATGAATCGAACTCGTCGATGACCGTCGGACTAGTGGTTGTCCGGGCAAAGCGGCCATACGAAATATAGGTAATATTCCCTCCAAATGTACCCCAACTACCGGCACTGACCGCACACGACATGAAACCATAGTACAAGTCATCAGCTAATTCCGGAAGCCACTTGGCATACATCAAAGATATCTCGACACACCCACTGGCTTTGACAACCATTTTTTCATCGCTTGTAAATACGAGCGCGTCTTCGACCAAGTGGATATCGACGACGTTAGCGTCACCCATGCCCTTTTGATCTACCCGTGACCACCCTAACATGGGGAAGGTTCGTCGCGGTAAACCAGGGCTGACCGAGAACGTAGTAAAGAATGAGAGCTTGGTTGTGACATTGTACTCAACCAGACCCTCTGAAGTCGCAAAATATATCCGTTGCGGATTACCACCTATACTATTCACTGAAGCTGCTGACGGGTTGCGCGGAATGATTATCGCCCGACCCTCGGTCAGTGGCTCGCCCAACTCATACCCTAGGTCGTTGATATCGCATATAACGGCAGCATACCTCAACGAACTGGCGAAATCCTTATGAGTTCTCATCTGTACCAGGTCATCCACAGTCTCCCCGCTTTGGATAACGTGTTCGCGGTAGCCTGGCAGAACCCATCCCTCCGTATCAAACATCATGACACCATACTCCGTACCCAGCCACACCTTGTCGAAAGATGCATGAATTGCGTTGACCTTACCCTTAATCTCGGCAAGGAAAGGAGCCCGAACCACGACACCAGGGACCAGACCGCCTGGAGCCGCAGGTTCTACGGTCCCGGACTCAGGCTGACCGGCCAGAGTCGTATCGCTGCTATCGGGGAGTTGCTCTATCTCGGGATCAATCTCACCGGCGGCAGAATCCACGTCTGGGTCCTGCTCGGGCTCTGCAGCGACCGAATCAACCGGCAGCATCTGCACAGAGTCGGCCGGCTCTTCATTTATGCCAGCGGCAGAGACTCGCTCCAAAAGGTCTTGATTCAACTCTTGGAACTTCACCAGGTATTTGTCTTTTTCTGCAGCCGTACCGTAAACAGCAAATTTCTCTGCGATTTTTTCAGGCGTATCATCCAGAACAACCGTATACTCAAAGCTGTTTGACAAGTTTTGACCATCCCAGTGGTACAGGTCGTTATCCAGCGCGATCCACACATCATCATGACCTTTGGACCCGATCGCGGTCACCGAACCTTCCGGAAGTTGCTCAACACCAGCGACAGATGCTACCTGTAGGCCGGAAAACCGCGCCAAGCCTCGATCAGTGCCAATATAAATGACACCACCCCTGGCAAAGAGGCAAAGAATGTTGGTGGAAGGTAGCGCCTCGGCATCGGTCAGTGTCTGCCAGCGCCTGCCGTTGAAGGAATACAAACCGTCAGAGGTCCCCACTAGGAGAGCTTCCTCGGTAGTAGCAATGGCCGTCAGCTCGGAACCACATAGAGTGGCATAGGGAATTGTGAGCTCTTCCGGGATAAACCGGTTTCTCGTCTTTTCCACTGCAAAGCTGATGCGGTCGGTTTCCATCTCTGTTAGGACGCTGTCTTTCAAACCATCCGCCAGTAGCTTCTTAGCCTCTCTGACCTTTTCCCAATTAATAAGGCAACGTTGATACCCTGTCAGTAAGCTGTCAAACGCTGACTTCAGTAACTCCAGCGCGCTATAATCTTCCGGTACGGAGGCCATTACGCTATCCCGCAGCTTTTCAAGATACTCGGGGTTTTCAGCGTTGTTGGCAGCGGCAACCATCTCCACCATCCGCGCCAATCGGTCCTCATCACTGACATTGAAATAGGATTTGACAACCTTCTCAACTGTCTGGTCAGTCTTGGTACTGAAGACCTCTCCCAGATGCCATGTCCGGTAATCATAGCGGGCAAGCCCTTGTGACGTTATTGCCCAGATGTCGTGGGCACGATACCCAGAACCGCCTTCCTTTTTCAGGGCTGCCGTGGCCCTTAGTGGCTTCAGATGCGAAGGGACTTCTATCTCCTTCCATACGTCAGCTAACGGATCTGCCCCTAATCCGGCCGGGTTAAAGTGGGTAGTAGTCGCATCGTCGGCAATCGCTACAAACGCCTCTCCCATACCGGCGGCACGGGCTCCCGGAGCAATTCTCAAAAAGAGCACCGCTGCATTCGAAATATCCGCGTAGCTGCTTGAAGCCAGCGCAAAGACTGCAGAGAGGGCAATCAAAATTGTCAAGAGTTTCCTGGTTACCATAATAAGCATCTCCTGTTAAATCTAATTAATAACCACTACTTTGCCAAACGATTCAACTTGGTCACCACCAGCCACAGGCACAGCCGTAACCTTGTAGACATAAACGCCGGTGGCCACCCTATCACCGCTGTCGTCACGTCCATACCATACTATATCGTCATAAAAGCCGGGCTGAGGATAGTATGGACCGAGGGTCCTTATTTTTCTACCGGAAAGGGTAAAAATCTCCAGTAGGAATCTCCCAACTGGATGACTCAGGTATGCAGAAAAACGAGTAGAATCCTTCATCGGGTTGGGGTAGTTCAATAAGTCGAAGATCGCCAAATGTTGATTGGCCGCGACCTCCGCCGCAAACTCGACAATTGCCGAGTTGTTTACATTGTCCCAAGCTTTGATCTTGAATGTATGTTTTCCGGATTCAATATCTTTCAGCGGGTAGGTCAGCTTGCCGCTGGTATAATCGTCCTGATCGTATTCAAAGCGGCCGGTGAGATCAATTACGTTTTCGCTGTGACCATCCAACTCCAAAGTGATCCCGTGACCGAGACTGGCCGTTAGGTTTATCCCGGCTGAGTCGGACAGGGTGATTTCAAGAACATCTTCCCTGCTTATCAAATCACCAGACACAAAGTTGGCACGGCCCGGAAAAGCGTACTCAATAGCCGGGCCGGTGGAATCTGCCAGAGCAACGATACTGTCCGAAACCGTCAGGGAATCAATCAAGCCCGCAGCATCAGTGGAATCAAATACGGCGTAGGCCACGATCCTGGCACCCTCCCCGCCATAGCCGATGTCAAGCGGAGAGACAAACTCGAAGTCAAAAAAACCGGTATCGATACTTGCAGACCCACGGAAAATGGTTGGGCCGGTGACACTGTAATCTATCTCCTGAGTTACCTCACCTTGGCTGTTCACCAACCGGTAGGTTTTCTGGCGCTCGGAATCATAGACGTTAATGTAAAGCGTACCATCCCTGTTGTACAACTGATCTCGTTTATCATGCACCCGTCCTTTAATGTATGTTCGACCCAGCGCGGTGAGACTATCTGGAGTGTCGGAAAATTTTACGCTAAGTTGCGGCATACCCAATTTCAAGTAGGGATCGCCAAAAAACAGGTAAGCGCGATCGTTTTCTTCGGGTTTTGGGACGGACGACACGCCATACTGCCTCAATAACTTGGCCGTGTAGACCGCCTCGCCCATTGATAGGGAATCGGTGTTTAGCAATACATCATATACCTTCTGATTGAACAGAGCGTTGTCGGAAGCGTACACCAATCGAGTTGCGGAAACAACCGCTACTGCACCGCCCGCAGGATAAACCAGCAAGTCCTCGGCCATCCCTTCCCGCTTGGGATCGTCGAAGAAACCAATGGCACATGAGGCATTGAAGAAAAGCGGGAGCCGGTCATAGTTGCTCAGGCGTGGCAAATCGCCCATCCTGGTGAAAACCTGCTCATGAGCCCAGACGTTGGGATTGCCATGACCGACGAAGTTGACCAGCAACGTTCCGTTATTGATAGCACTGACAATCGCATCATTGACAGCAGGTTTCTCCCGGTTCACGAAGGGATAATCCCACAAATATATCTTGTTTCGGTGAAACAGGCGGGGGATATGTTCTTTCTCAAGCAGCTCCGTTTGTGTCACATGAAAGGTTTCATTCGAATAGGTACCGAACTCATCGTCAGCGACCAGGGTAACTTCCGCCCGCCAGATGCCCAGGGAGGAAGGAGATTCATACCTCCTGGCCTTGGCCACGATAGTGTTAATCTCGTTTCGGGAGCGAACCGGCCAGCGGGAGATGACCATATCATAACCCCGATCCTGCGTGGCATAGCTGGTGTCATAGCTGGTATCGCTGTCCAGGATTCCATACTCGCCGAAGTACACATAATTGTCGTCCGAGACTGACTCGTCGAGAGGGTGGACATAGGATGGCACATAGTTCGGGAGACCGGTGCCAAGATGATCGAGAAAGTCGTAGTTGCCGTCCCCCACCAGCAGAACAGCCGAGGGGGGCGGTGACGGGTAAAACTCATAGGTATATTTAAGAAAATCCCGTATGGCCGTGGGATCGTACAAACCATAACCAAAATTATCCACGATGTCTTCAACGCTCACAACTGCGATAGTATGCCCCGATGAACGACTATAGTCGACATATTCATCCACTGCTGTGGCAAGCACTTTTGGAACAACAATAAGCAGATCCACCTGCTCATCGCCCGACCGCAGGTCGATTGGGGAATCCTGCTCTATCGAGAGCGGACTGCATGCCTGTTGAACCGTCCCCAGATAGTAACGGTTCGGGTTATCAGCGCTCAGTTGAACACGAAGTGTTATCTGTCCCCCGGCACGTTGGTAGCCCGTCAAAACTACCGGTCGAAGCGGGTCTGCCAGACTCAGGGCAACCACTGGGAAGTTGAAGTTATCAATTACTTCTATTTGCGCCTCCCCGACAAAACTCCCCAGCGTAATGTCAAGGGCATTGTCGGCGGGCATTAATTGGCTGGTATACTCAAGGTTCATATAATCGAAGTACGGTGGAGCGTTAACCTCCGGCCACAATGTCAAATGAATTTCATTGGGACCGTCAACTAAAGCAACAGTGCGGTAACTGCAGTTGAATCGGTTACACGTCTTTGCCAACCCGGCAACTCCGTTCACATCTAAATCCATGTAACCATACGTGTCGCCCAAATCGTCGTTGTCATATGTCTGACCGACTAACCAGATGCTGGCCGTATCCCCTTCGACAACTCCCGGAGCCGGCATGAAAAAAGTCAACTCCGAGTCGTTTGTCCAATACCAGGTATAGTAGTCAAGTATCTTCCCATCGCTCAAGCGCCGTAGAAGGTTGTCCTGTTCCAAGTGGACATGCCGCTGAAAAGTCGTGACTATCGTGTCAACAGGTCCGTCTGGCGCAGGGTCAAGTTGGCCCATGCGCAACCCAACCTGTGAAAAGCCGGAAACAGCCAGCCAGTACATGTTACGGTCAGCGTACGGGTTGTTTACAAATCGTGGAGATTGACCGGCCGGATACAGCCACCTGTCAACGGCCTCGCCATAGAAAACGATGTAGTCGCTGCTATTGAACAGGCCATCTCCACCATCTTCAACCAAGATGGCAACTTCCGTGAACTCCGGACGAGGCATGCTATTGCTCACTTCCAAGGGTAAACCACCGACGTTATATAGATGTAACGAGTCGGAGGGGATATCGTCCAACACCAATCCCGCTTGTTCAAACTCGGCCCCCGCAACCCTGCAAAGACCGCTTCTATTAACGGCGATCTTATACCAAGTGGGGACTGTTCCGAAAAGCTCCTCGCCGAACTGTGCAGCTTTCGCAAGTCCTCCGGACGGCACCGGCCAGGTCTTGAATTGCTCAAAGTTGGCCAGAGTGGCTTGGAATATGCGGTCAAACTGCGGGTCATTGGCCATTACCCCGCCTCGTGTCAACCCTCCGGTGAAACCAAGCTTCACAGTAACGTCCCGATACATGGATTTCCCCACGATCGGGAAGACTCGCACAACAACAAACTGTCGTCCACGGACTGTAATCGGATTTGAGACATTCACCAGAGGATAGGATCGTTGAGATAGTTTCTCAAGTTCCCGTTCATTACCCGGCACCGACACCGGCAAGTCACTCTCAACGGAAAGCACAACCACTCTCGCACCATGTGGAATACCGACATGAAGAGCCCTGAAGAATGTTACCGAAGAGTCCGTCTCGACCTGTTTTTCAAGGTCGACGAACCTGTTGCTGACTCGAAATTGAAACTCTGTCTGAGTGGAAGATAGAACCGCCAGGTTGGGGTGTAGGTTATAACCCTGGGAATTTCCAGTTAACCCGAGAGCAAGGAGGAGAAACAGAAATGACTTACGCGAAATCTTTTCCATAAGAAACCGGATGCTTCACCCGGAATTGGAACCGAGTAAAGTTATAGCTACGGCCTTTAAGCCAATAAGTTAATGTCATCCACTACACGTGGTACAAAATCAAAAAAACATTAGCCGTATTGCTATAACTTTTCCTCCATTTCGTATAAGTCGTTTAAGTATGCAAAGTTCCATATAAAAAGTCAAGAACAGAACATACCGACAGCCCAATCCGGACGCAATTTGCCGGCCAAAACAATAGGATAATTTGGTGGCCGCAGCCTAAGCTTATAATCAACAACATGTTATGGCAGCTTTTGGTTATCCGAAAAACAACTATAACTACATGCCTTATCAGCCGAGAACCACCATGATTCTTGAATCCCATTTCATATTGATGCTTGTTGGTCTGCAACTGGTCAATACCTATCAAGCTCGGCTTGGCACCGGGCACTGATCATCTCCGTGTCGCGCTTTGCTACATCCAACGTTTGCTCATATTCCTCCACACTGCCGGATGGGGAAAAAGTGACGCTGTACACCCTATAGTATTGCCCGGCTAACTCACCGAGCAAATCAAGGAAGTTCTGATGGAAATAACGGCTTTGCCTAATCCGTTCCAGCGCATACTCAAGGTTGTCCTCATAAGCTTTCAGGATCGGTTTCTGGGTTTCGATCCATTGTGCCATACCATCACGTATTTCCGTATCCGTGATCTTATCGCTACGGTTGGCACTACCTTCACGCCACTGAGCAGCCACCCCGAAACCGTAGGTTACATACCGGGCAGTGACGGAATCAACATGGTAAATAAGCAATCGCGCCATCTCCGGTGGCGTCGCTTGCTGAAACCTGTTGGCCCAGCTAGCGCGGAGCATCTTTGCTTGCGCTTGTGACGATTCAATCGCCTCACCCTGGGTCTGGCCGGTCTCTATCTTGATAGCACTGCAAGAAACAAAAGACAGCAGTCCCACCAACAACCACAGAGAGTCCCTCGCAATCTGACTCATACTCCTGTTGCTTTAACGCTTCACCTTGACCTGCTCCGGCAGGAGTTCGGCAAGATCGCACGTGAAGTGACGAAGTAACGGTGCCTGTCTGGTGATTTTGTAACCAACCAGGGAATCTTTCCTGGTCACAATCCGCTCAGCGATCTCCGCGACGTAATCGTAGTGCGAATTGGTGTACACACGGCGCGGAAGGCACATGCGCACCAGCTCTCGCTTGGCTGTAGCCTTCTCACCGGTAGCAGGGTCGATACCGCCAAACATTAACGAGCCCATCTCGACCACCCGTACACCTCCCTCGCGATAAAACTCGACAGTCAGCGTCTGGCCGGGGAACTGATCAGCCTGTATGTTGGGCAGTAACTGCCCGGCATCCACAAATACTGCATGGCCGCCGGTAGGTTCAACGATCGACATCCCTGCCTGCTTGATCTGCTGTCCCAGGTAAGCCACCTGCTTTACCCGGAAATCAAGGTAAGCAAAATCCATGACTTCTTCGAGACCGACCGCCAGCACCTCAAGGTCTCGCCCCGCCAACCCCCCATAGGTCGGGAAACCCTCGACGACTGTCATGAGATCGGTAATGCGGCGGTACCAATCCTCATTATCCAGGGCAATACAGCCGCCGATATTGGCCAGCCCATCCTTTTTCGCCGACATCATGATTCCATCGCAGGCATCAAACATCTCCGAGGCTATCTCCCGAATTGACTTGTCACCGTAACCCGGTTCGTCCCGTTTGATGAAGTAACAGTTTTCGGCAAAGCGAGCACTGTCGTAGAAGAAGGGAATATGATGCTCTTGGCACAACTGCGAGACCTCGTGGATATTCTTCATGGATACTGGCTGGCCGCCAACGGAGTTGTTGGTGATGGTCATCATTACCATAGCGATTTTCTCTGAGCCATGTTCGTGAATGAACTGCTCCAGCCGGACGATATCCATATTCCCCTTGAACGGAAGCGGTTCCGGCGAAACCGATTCCGGGCAGGGCAAATCAACAGGGATACCCCCGGAGTAAAGTGTGTTGGCTCGGGTGGTATCGAAGTGCGTGTTGTTTACCACATACTGACCCTTCTTGACAACAGTGCTGAACATGAGGTTTTCCGCCGAACGGCCCTGGTGACAGGGAATAACTTTCTTCTTTCTGAAGATGTTCTGAACCGTTTTCTCGAACTTGCGAAACGATGTCGCTCCGGCATACGATTCGTCTCCCTGCATCAAAGCCCCCCACTGCCGGGCAGACATGGCCGACGTGCCGGAATCAGTTAAAAGATCAATATATATATCAGCCGCATCCAGTTTGAAGACGTTGTACTTTGCCTCAACAAGCTTCTTCTCGCGCTCTTTGCGGTTTAGCCGCTTGATTGGCTCAATTGATTTTATGCGGTATGGTTCCGCCGGTTGACGATTCTCTTTCACTATTACCTCCTTGCTTTTGCGTTTCGGTATCTGCTAACAAGGAGATTATGTTACGTCACTTGTTTGACCCGGCGGCGGTGGTAATCAAGACCAAGATGCGTATCTCTAAACAATGTTAGGCTATTCATTGTCACCAGGCTGGTATGCCTAAATTGCCGCTTCATATCATTAATATAATAGCATTTTGGTCACCGTAATGACTTTTTTTAGTGAAAAAGAATTGGCCGATAATCCCGTTTGCGGCATATGTCACAGTCTCTGTGCCCGGCAGATGTCCACATCTGCCGGAGCCTCTTGTCATGGTGAGCCGTCCGGTGTCATTCCTGCGAAAGCAGGAATCCAGATCGAGTAGGTCAGGACACTCGTGGTCCTGACATTTTCTTTAAGGAGTCAGGAGGACAAGCCTCCTGACCTACTCCTTATAGTTCATCAAAGCGACGAATTCTAATTACAGAAGAAGTATATGGTTTGAAGCTTCCCACAGCAAGCTGTGGGGCATCCGGCCATTCTTAGTCGAATCTGTATATCTGAAATGATGTTGTGTCTATCACTTGTCGTACAGGTGGCAGGCCAAGCTTTTCCCTCAACTGTCTCGAATGCTTGATGATTTCTGACCCCAGTAGATCAAGTCTGGAAAAGGCGAACTTCAACACCATTTCATGTTTCGTTCCTTGGGAAAGAAGGGGCAAGAGTGAAGTAGCAAAATCCGCGGTGCTATTGAATTCTCGTAGTTCTTTAGAGAGAACCAACATTCGCAACGTTAGATGATCTTCAAACAAACCGCTCTTAGCTGCTTCTTCAAGTCCAATTGGTTCAAAGTGCAAGTAACTGAACTCTAACGTAGTATCCGAGAACACAAACGTAGATCGAGAGATCACCTCGAACTGTAAAATGATATGTGCCATCTCCTGATCGACCAGTTTAGATAAAAGTGTCTTCCTTTCTGAGTCAGTCTTTTGCGTCTCATATTGAAACAGCCAGATAGCAATGACCCATCCTAGTGCGAAGGAAAGCGAGAGAGATGTAAAAGTGTGCCACCATGCCCACATTTCGCTTCGTGCTCTTTTGTAAACAAGCAGCGAATACGCTACTGCAGCAGCTACAATCAAGGCTGCTATTGTAAGTAAAATGCTCAAGTGCTCTCCTTCACCTTATTGATCCGAAAACTAATTCTTACACCCCCAGCCTCTTCAACACCTCCGGAATATCGGTGAATGTTTTGCACGGATGGGCGCCGGCAGCGGCCAGAGCGTCGAGCTTTTCCTTAGCCGTGCCCATACGCCCTTCAACGATAGCACCGGCGTGGCCCATGCGCTTGCCGGGCGGGGCGAAAATGCCGCCGATAATTGCCAGCACCGGGGTCTTCATCTTGGGAATGATCTCGGTCGCTTTCTCTTCATAGACGCCGCCGATCTCACCGCACAAAACAACCGCCTTGGTTTTTTCGTCTTCTTCGAACTTCCAGAGGATCTCGTTGAAAGTCGACCCCAGCACCGGATCACCGCCTAAACCCACGCAAGTGGTCTCACCGTACCCGCTGCGAGTGAGCGTGTCGGCCACGTAGTACGTAATTGAACCGGATCGCGAGACAGTGCCGACACGTCCCGGCGCAAAAGCAATGTCCGGCATGATACCGAGGTTCGCCTCACCGGGGGTGATGACACCGGCTGTGTTGCCGCCAATCACCGTAGCGCCGTGCTCGACCGCTTCACGGCGCACGTGCAGCATGTCGTGAATGGGAATATGTTCCGGAATAACCACAAGGAACTTGATTCCAGCGCGGATCGCTTCTATAGCCGCCTCTTTGACAAACCGTGCCGGCAGAAAAATGACCGATACATCGGCGCCCATGTTTTCCACGCATTCAGTAACAGTATCGAATACCGGCTTCTTAAATACAACCTGTCCGCCTTTTCCAGGTGAAGTGCCACCGACTATATTCGTACCATAGGTCAGCATCCGTTCAGTGTGGAACCTGCCCGCGCCGCCGGTGATCCCCTGCACCATCACCTTGCTGTTTTTATCGACTAAGATTGCCATCAGTTACCCGCTTTCTGTGTGGCGGCTAATTCAACAGCTCGTTTGGAGATTTCTTCAATGGGAGTTTCAATGCCATGAAACTCGACATTCTTAAATAACTCAGGCGATGCCTGCCTTGCTTCTTCGAAGATGCGCACCCCTTCCTGCCACATGTTGCCTGTCATGCGCATAACCATCGGTTTGGACAGGCCGTGATCCTTCAGGAACATGATTACCCCTTTGGCGAAATCGTCACAACGGCTGATGCCTCCAAACCGCGCCCCAAAGATGGCCTTGACATTGGGGTTTTCATCGAGGAGCACGAGCATTTTGGCCAGTCGTTCAGGTGTCGGCCCCCCGCCGGAGTCCATGAAATTGGCCGGTTTGCCGCCGTAGTAGTGGATGAAGTCATTACCCATGATGCCAAACCCCGCCCCACCGGGGAACATGCCGATGTCGCCGTCCAGATCAAGATAGGGTATCCCCCACCCGGTTGCCTGACATTCGCGCGGGGTCATCTCTCCTTCTTCATGTCGCATCTCAATCCCCATCTCTTTCAACTCCGAATGGCGAAAGACGGCGTCGTCATCAAGCGAGACACGACTGTCAGCAGCTATGAGTTCGTTTTCTGCAGTGAGCACGAGAGGGTTTATCTCCACCAGCTTGGCGTCGTACTTCTTGAACACGTTATAGAGACTGACAATAATCGCCGCTCCCTGCTTGAGTAACGCCGCCGGTATGCCGATCTGCTTGGCGATGGCAAGCGCGTCAAACGTGTACAGCTCTTCCTCGATGCTGATCGGTTTTTTCACGATCCTTTCGGGATGCTTCTCAGCAGTCTCCTCAATGTCAACGCCGCCCTCACCGGACGCAATCACAACCAGCATGTAGTTGGCGCGGTCGATTGTAATCCCAATGTAATACTCTTGCTTGATGTCCAGTTTTAGTTCGACCAGAAGCGATTCAACCGGAAAACCTTTGATGGCCAGCCCAAACAAGTCTTGGGCGGAGGTTTTGGCTTCGTCTACTGTCTTGACGATTTTGATGCCGCCAGCTTTACCTCTACCACCTGTCAGCACCTGCGACTTCAGCACTGCAGGCGCACCGATTTCATTGACGGCAGCGACCGCTTCATTGGCACTGCTGATCAGATGGCTTTCCGGTACAGGGATTTTGAATTTCTTGAATAGCTCTTTACCTTCAAATTCATATAGTCGCATAGGTTTGTCCCTTTACAGTCAGGCACTTCGTGCCAGTGTTCACAGATTTCCGGGCAATTTATCGTCTAAAGGCAGATTGTCAACCGGATTTGCCGGTAAGTGACAGAGGTACCGACGGTCTACCGCAGGGCACAATTACCTTGATGTATTCACTCAGTGAAGGTGTCAGCAGAGTCCACGATGCCTTCACCCAAATCCAGCTTAAACTCCACTCCACCATTGTGGAACTCGATCAGGCGGCGGGGTTTGTTTTGCGCACTGGGATCGATGCACTGGTTGGGCGCCCCCGTACGGTTCGGGAAAAGGCCACGTTCCTGCATGAAATCACTACCGAAATAGTCAAACACCTGCGCCGAGAGGATCAGCGTGTTGCCGGAAATACCGGAGATCGTGTTATCAGTGCAATCCTCCCATAAAAAGAATATCGGGACGACAGTATCCGGCACCTGAGCAACATGTTCACTTGATACTACCAGCTTAACAAGGGAGGCCGGCCTCTCAAAGCCGTAGCAAACCGGTTGAGTGCCGCCGAGACCGAGTTCGGCCAAAGCTACTACCTGCCAGACAATGGGGGGATAGCCTTCTTCACCCTGGGTATTGACAGGCCGGGCGTTAAAAAACTCCCAGCCACATGAATCAGGAATTTCCCCAGGTAGGACCGTATCAATGTCAATAAAGGGGCTCTCTACGGCGATCTTCAGCTCGAAAGCAGCCACTGGATTGCCGAAGGAGTTGAGGAAAATCCCGAGCGTGTCATTGATTCTCATATCCCCTATAGTGACGCGATCGATAGACACTACGTACCGCGATGAATCTTCAATCACTTCAACAAGGGTGTCTCCTGTAGCAACAGTCTGCTCAACCTGCTCTCCGCATATATCCGCGCCAATCAAAGAGAGCACGAGTAACACCAATGTGGGCCACAATTGATTCATTGATATAACTTACAACGAAAAAGCCGCCAGCGCAAAGACCTACTTTACCCAAAACTGGCTATATCATCCCGGGCTTGCCTCGATAGCATAATACTCCCCTTGACAGGCAAGTGTCAGGTTCCAGAGAACCCGACCTACTTCACTGCTTTGATTTTTAGTTATTGGACGATGGTTCACATTATCATACATTGACAGCTAATATAATCATTATAAGGTTGATAGGATAGGGAAAATTACCATAAGTCATATGCGGTTGGGATAATGTACACTGTGAATACTATAGTGCGGCTACCGGATACCGACGCTGCTGGAATCCTCTTTTTCGGTAACTATTTCAGGATGGCTCACGACGCCTACGAGGCGTTTATGGAATCAATCGGATTCAGCTTCTCTCAGATTATAAAGGATGCAGACTTTCTGGTCTTGATTGCCCGCGCCGAAGCCGATTATGAAAAGCCTTTGCGACTGGGCGAGAAAGTGACAGTTGAGTTGGAAGTTGAAGACATAGGACAGACCTCATTTGCACTGTCGTATTCCTTAAAGAATACTCACGAAGACATTGCTGCAACGATCAAGACCGTTCATGTGACAGTTGAAAAGAAAAGCGGGGACAAAATCCCCCTGCCTGAGAAGCTGCGGGGGAAACTCGCTAACATCAGGTAAGTTCCCTCAATTCCCCGGTACCAAGCAGTTCGCAGAAGTAGTGACGAGCCGGCTTCACGTTACTACCTGGTTCTGTCACAGGCCATTCGTAGAAGTGGATTGGAATCTTGAAACGAGGCAAGAGTTGCTCCAGCCCCGCGACTAAGTCCTTTTTGCAGGTTCTCCTGTTATCGGTTGTCCGGACGAAGGCTACCGGGCGGAAACCAAACTCGTCGTCCTTATCTGGCACCACAATTGCATCCGATACACCATCCAAGAGAGATAATGCCCCTTCGATTTGTTCGGGGTAGATATTCTCGCCGCCGGAGATGAACATACTGTCTTTGCGTCCCAAGACCGTTAAGTAGCCTGCGTCATCTATGTTTCCCAAATCACCGGTACGAAACCATCCCTCACTGTCAAGAGAAAGCGAGATATTGCCTTCGTCCACATAACCGCGAAAAAGCGTATCACCCTTGACCAGGATTTCTCCCTCTGTGGAAATCTTGACCTGGCGATGTTCAAGCAGCTTACCGCTTGTAAGCAGCCTGCCAAGTGAATCATCCGGAGGGGTCGTAGTCACCTGGGAGGCCATTTCCGTCAAACCATAGGTGGTGAAAAGCGGCAAGTCACTCCCATACGCTCTTTTAATGAGCGATTTCGGAATGGCGCTGCCGCCAACCAATACTGCTTTGAGCTGTTTTGTATTGTAAGCGAAGGAGGGTGATTTCAAGAGGCGATAAAGCTGCGTTGGAACCAGTGAAAGATGGGTGATGTGATATCGCTGTACAGCATCAAGGATGTCCATACCCTCAGCTGGTAGCACAACCGCGCCGCCTCCAAGTATGGCTCGAAAAAGAATTGCCAATCCGCCGACATGATACAGCGGGAGCGAAAGCAACCAGCAATCACGAGGCTGAACCTTGATATTCTCATTTGAACCAATCGCGCTGTAATAGTGGTTGCAATACGAGTGTAAAACAGCCTTCGGCTGTGCCGATGAGCCGGAAGTGCTGATAATAGTTGCGTCCTGATCTAACGAGATCGAAGAGTCACTTGCTTGCGTCGCGCCAGCGCCGGTGAAGTCGACAAAATCTGCGACAGACAACGTCATGATATGGTATGTTCGAGAATGATCTGTCGCATTGACAATACTGCGACACCCAATTTTCTTGATGTACTCCGCAACTGCATCTATCGGTAAACGTGGGCTGACTGGGCAGGCAACGGCACCGATGCGAAACAGTGCCATCAGTAGAATGGGGTATTCAAAAGTGTTGGGCGAAACAATGGCCACGCGTTCGCCTGAGGCAACGCCCGCTTTTCTCAATCTTGAAGCAGCGGAGGCTACAAGACTGTTGTATTCAACATAGCTGACCACGTGGCTGTCAGTTATCAGAGCCGGTAAGTCTTTATATCTCCGAGCGGCTTGTACCAACGGACATTGAATGTCAGTCATGCACAACCTCTTGCAGTAGCTCTCGCCTGAGTTCGTTGGAACGAACCACCGATTCGGAGAGATTCAGTCGGCCTTTGTTAATTCGACGAGGATTTGCAAACAGGTCCTGTGCGAACCAGTCAAGCGTGTCAAGACCGACCGGCACGTCGGTTGCGTTAAGGCAGGCTGCAAACTCGGCCAGCGCCGTCAGGCCAAGGCTGCTCTCAAAAGCCGAACTAACAACAGGAACGATACCAAGGGATGCCGCCATGCGGGCAAACTGCATGCTTGTTTCAAGGCCCAGCAAGGTCGGCTTTAACACGATCGCCTTTAGGTTCGGTAAAGGGGTCAACGATCCCGGCGTCAACTCCAACAGACTCTCATCCATTGCGAGAGGCAGCAAGCCACTCTTATTACTTATTAAGGCTAACATATTGTAATTGTGGACCGGTTCTTCGATATAATCTATCTCGCAATCAGACACTTGACGAAAAAAAGCAAGAGCATCCTCGATGCTCCAGGCGCGGTTGGCGTCCAGCCGCAGGATAATGTCATCACCTATTAACCTGCGAACTTCACAAGCGAGGCGGATATCTTCGTCAAGGGGACGTTGCCCCACTTTCAGTTTAACTGCTTTGTACCCTTCACTACGAAGCTTGACAGCCCTCTCTACAATTTCATTAGCAGAACCAGCCAATAGCCCATTGGTCGAAATGGAATCACGAAACCTGTCCGAGATAAGTCTGCGCAAGGGCAGCCTACGGCCGACAGCAATAAGATTCAAGACCGCCGTTTCAAATCCAAAGCGAACTGATGGAGCGATTTCATACTGCTCCAGCCAGCGTGCAAAGCCACCGGATAACTCCTCCAGGTTGTCAGGTATCTCTGTGCTCCTTAACGCATAGCGCAAAGACTTTACCTGTGATTCGACAGTAGCCACGTCTTCAGCACTCAACCCCGGTAGCGGCGAAGCCTCACCCAGACCGGTATGGTCATGTTCATCGGTTAGTTCGATGACCAGACCAGACCTCTCAGCTAATTTTGTCCCCTTCACAGTGAGCGTTCGGGCAAGGGGAAGTGTGAATCTGAACAAATTGAAGCCAACGATTTTCACAGCAGCCACCCAATCGAGAAGATTATGCTATAGAGTAGCAGGAGCTTTCCCGTGGTGGCCAGAACGTTGTTCAAAGTCGGACCATCAGTCTTGACAAAAACCGCCTTGATAGCCCCAACCGCCGCCAGTAATAACAGCGGCATTAGTAAAGAATATGGATGCTGACGCGTGGCGAGGTAAAAGAAAACAGGCATAAGTGTTGCGACCGTAATAGCTAGCAGGTACTGCATACGGGCGAAGGTTCGACCAAACCGCACCGCCAGTGTCTTTTTACCGGCGAGCCTGTCCGATTCTATATCACGAAGGTTATTCACTGTGAGTATCGCAACCGAAAACAAACCGGGCGGCAGACCGGCAAGCAGTACCATTGAATTGATATCCAGCGCCTGCACGTAGTACGTCCCGCCCACTGCTACAGGGCCAAAGAAAATCAACACGAAAATATCTCCAAGGCCATGATAGCCGAGCGGATACGGGCCTCCGGTATACATAATGCCAAAAAGAATCGAGACCACGCCGATGATTGCTATGGGCCAGCCACCTCGCCAGACGAGATAGATTCCAACCAGCACTGCCAGAGAAAAGACGATCGCGGTAGCAGTTTTCATCGACTGTGGTTTGACCAGACCAGCCTGTGTGACTCTCATTGGGCCAAGGCGCTCATGTTGGTCGGCCCCTTTTTTGAAGTCAAAGTAGTCATTGGTAAAATTGGTTCCGATTTGAATCAGCACTGCTCCGGCCAACACCGCTAGTGCTGAAAGCCAATGACCCGCTCCGACCTCGAACGCCATAGCCGTTCCAATCAGCACCGGCGCAATCGCTGCCCACAGTGTCTTAGGGCGGGCCGCAAGGATCCATACACCCAACTTGGAATCAGTCATAAATGAGGCTTGCCTCCTTATGTCCTCGCTCACATCATTCGTGGGACATACGCCAAACTCGTCATTGCGAGTCCGCCTTACTTTTAACAACCTGCTAAGGTTGGCGGGGGAATTTGGTGAAATCAGGTTTGCGCTTTTCGACGAAGGCGTTGCGTCCCTCCTGCGATTCTTCACTCATGTAATAGAGCATGGTGGCATTGCCGGCCAGCTCCTGTAAACCGGCCTGACCGTCGCAGTCAGCATTAAGGGCCGCTTTAAGGCATCGAATAGCAGTCGGCGAATTGGCCAGAATCTCCCGGCACCATTTTAGCGTCTCTTCTTCAAGCTTCGCAATGGGGACGACCGTGTTGACCAACCCCATCTGAAGCGCCTCGGCAGCGCTGTACTGACGACACAAAAACCAGATTTCCCGCGCCTTCTTCTGTCCAACGACACGAGCCATATAGCTTGCACCGTAGCCACCGTCAAACGAACCAACCTTCGGACCGGTCTGACCGAATACCGCATTGTCGGAGGCAATAGTCAAGTCGCACATCAGATGCAGCACATGCCCTCCACCAATGGCATAGCCGGCCACCATGGCAATAATCGGCTTGGGACAGGTGCGCATCTGGCGCTGAAAATCCAGCACGTTGAGATGGTTAACACCCTTTTCATCGGAGTAACCGGAGTCGCCGCGAATTCTTTGGTCCCCGCCTGAGCAAAACGCTTTATCACCTTCACCTGTGAGTATGATAACCCCCACCTGTGAGTCTTCGCGGGCGTCAGCTAATGCCTGTGACATTTCATAGACCGTTAGAGGTCGGAAAGCGTTGCGCACCTCGGGGCGGTTGATTGTTATTTTGGCGATCCCTTCCGCCTTATGGTACTTTATATCAGTGAATCTTCCAGTTTCAACCCACACAATATCAGCCATCATCTACCTCGCTATTTATTCAAAGGTGCTGTCATGCAACCCGCGTGACAACTCCTTCGTTATGAAGATAAAAAACCCTTCACTAGCCGGGCATACTCTCCCGCTTTTTCCCAGTGGACATTGTGCCCGGCGTCTTCCACAATATAGATTGACGCCTTCGGACACCTCGGCGCCATCTCAGCGGCAATCCTTTTAAATTTATCATCCTTTTCGCCCACTATCAAGAGGAGGCGAGCCTGTATTTTCTTGAGCTGATCCCAGAGTGACGGCTGGACGCCTGTACCCATCATCCGCAGCGAAGTGGCCAAGCCAGTGGTAGAACCACTTTTGCTGTTGTCGATTCGATTAGTCAAGAATCGGGCGAACCACTTCTTATCCTGCTTGAGCGTTGCAAAGAGTGGCTGATCATACCACTCGTTCAAGAACTGCTCCAGAGAATCCTTTTCGAGCCGTTTAGCAAGTATGTTGTCGCGTGCCCGGCGATCTTGTCTTTCCTGTTCTGTTTTAAGGCCAGGTGAGGCCGATTCTAATACGACTCGTTCAAATCTGTTTGGAAAATTGATAACCATGTACAAGGCCAGCCTTCCGCCCATGGAATAGGCAACGATGTTACATTTGTCAATGCCGAGGCTATCCAGAAAGTGGACAAGTCCGTTGGTGCAGTTCTCCATCCGATAGTTTCCCTCCGATCCATTCACAACCGTTTTGCCATGTCCGGGGAGGTCAATGGCGATACACCAATGGCCTTCTGAAATGGGAGTAGCGATATCACACCAGTCCTGGGCGCTTCCAAGGAAACCGTGCAAAAAGAGAACCGGAGGGTTTGAGTTGTCTCCAGCCTGTATAAAGTGAAAGGTGTAGGGAGAGTTCATAACCATCTAAAGGTTATCCAGTGCTGAAATGATCTTCTTTTGCAGCGTTTGATGAAACCGATAGTTTTCACTTCGATCGCTCTTTACCTCAATGATGGCCGAACAGTTTTTTTGCTGCACTGATCGGTAGGATGTAAGAAACGACTCTTTAGAATCAGGACAATAGTAATCAAGCCCAAACATTGCGGCTGCTTTGTCAAAACTAAAGCCGTGCGGAGTTCCAAAGAAGGGTTCAAACACCTCTTTCATTTGCGCAATCGGCAAAAAGGAAAAGAGAGCTCCGCCATCATTGTTTATCACCACAATAATAAGCGGGTGCACAAGTGATTTTAGCAGCGCGAGTGAATTCACATCGTGGAGGAAAGCCAGGTCCCCGATCAGCAGTGTCGTGGGCTTGTCCAACCCTCGCGCAAACCCGGACGCTGAGGCGATGGTGCCGTCGATTCCGCTGGCTCCTCGATTGCATCCCACTGTAACTGCTGGACCATACAGGTCAGCATACATGTCCATGTCCCGAATCGGCATACTACTGGCCAGAAAAAGGCCCGAACCCTGCTGGATATTTTGTGAGATCAATCTTGCTACAGCCGGTTCGCTTAATGCATCCTCGTTGTCGATTGTGTCTTTTAAGACCTGTTTGAGAAGGTGCGATCGGCCAACAAATCCATCAAGCCACGATGTACGTTTTTGGTTTTCCAGATTTGCAACGAGCGCCTCACAGAATTCGCTGATGCCGGTCTCTATGCGCATTGTCACCCGGTACCCGGGGTCATGGCACCACGGGTGGTTTGCCACAATTATATAGTTCTCCGGGCGACTCTTTTCTATGAACTGCTGCAGCCGCTTCGAGACCGGTATACCGCCGAAATGAAGTATGGTGTGAGATTTATCAGCCTCCGCAAGTCTTTCCGACAGCAATAATTGATCGAAATAAGCGATGATGTTGTCATCGGCAGCCCCCAACCGCAGACCGGAGGCGATATCGGGAAAAGTCGGCCAGTTGAGGTAGCGAGCCACTCTTTTGACTGCTTCTTGTTCCTCACTTCTGTGGAGCCTGCCCACTACGAGAATCCCCCTATCAGTCTCACTTACAATCACTGCTGCTTCTGCAATGGCCTCGGCACCTGGAGCGCTGGGAGCATTCGTATATTCTGTGTAACGTTTTTGACCTTTCCCCCACCGTTTGATGCCGGATAGATAATGGCTGAAATCTTTTTTTGGTCCAATCGGCGCCAGCGGCTCGCGGAACATACAATTAATATGCACCGGCCCGGCGGGCGATCGGGTTGCACGGTAGACAGCGTTGTCAATGGTCGTCAGCACAAACTGCGGCTCAATGTCCGCGCCAGGGCATGGCAGATCACAAAACCATCGCACATAGCTGCCATAGAGCTTTACCTGGTCAATCGTTTGGTTGGCGCCGGTGTAGCGAAGTTCAGGTGGTCGGTCGGCAGTGAGGACAATCAGCGGCACCATGTCCATCGAGGCTTCGATTACTGCCGGCATGAAATCGGCCGCAGCCGTGCCGGAAGTGCAGACTAAAACTGCCGGGCGACGGGTGGCACGTGCATACCCCAAAGCATGAAAAGCTGTTCCTCTTTCATCATAATGGATAACACTGTGGGCATTCTTGTTATGGGCTATCGCCACGGTTAGAGGAGAGTTTCGAGAACCGGGTGACAGACAAAAGTAGTCGACCCGGTTGCGTACCAGCTCCTCAACAATCAGACTCGCCCAAAGAGCATTCAGGCTGGAAAACTCAGTCAACATCAGGCATCAAAAACCTTGGTGAAGCTACTTAGTTTGTTTTCAATCTCACTCCACTCGCTTTCGGCAGTGGAGCCCTCTACAATCCCGGCTCCGGCAAAAAGATGAAGCCTGTCGCCAGCAACCAGGCCAGAACGAATAGCAACTGCAAACTCGGCGGAATCATTCCCCACCCAGCCGACCGGCCCAGTATACCATCCCCGGTCAAAGGGTTCTATCTCGTGTATTTTCTCAACTGCGAGGCCCGATGGATACCCGCCTACCGCCGGAGTCGGGTGCAGCGCGCGCAGAATATCAGCATCAGCAATGTCGGCAGCAAGCCTCCCCTCGAAGCGGGTTATCAGATGCTGAACTGTAGCCAGTTTCAGCAAGGAGACATCCCCCTCGCGGTTTGAAGCCTCACATAGACGCGTCAGCGCTTCCCCCACAGTATCAACCACATATCGATGTTCCCGCATCTCCTTCTCGGACTGAAGAAGCTCCTTCCCCAGAGCTATGTCGGTATCCTCGGATACTCCTCGGGGACGGGTACCGGCAACAGCCTCGCTCTTTATTGTTCGCTTGGCGCGCTGATACAGCCGCTCCGGTGTAGCCCCGACAAAAGCAAAGTTGTCGTCAAGCTGGAAACAGAAATGGCAGCACCCTGGAGTCACTTGCCTTAGGCGCTGTAATAGCCGGATGGGATTCACCAGAGACGAAAGTTCAAACGATGTTTGCCGCGCCAGCACGAGCTTCTCCAACTCTGTTTTATCGATGGATTCAAGAGCGGTCTCAAACGCCACGTCCCACCCTCTCTCATCAGGACAGTCGGAGCGAGCTACTATGTGGGGGATTTCTGTATTACGTGAATCAACAAGAGAGATTATGTCTCCGAGTTCGTCCAGGATTCTGTCGCCGACCAGTCTGTCTCCGGCGAACACGATATTGCATACGAAGCGTGTTAGACCCGATTGACGGGACAACTCAAAGCGGGGCACAACGAACCGATATGTTCCGAACTTGCTCCACAGGGCATCACGGGAGCCTGTATCTCTGGCGTCGAATCTCAACCCCCCATAGTACCGTACTTCATCATGATGTACTTTAAGTAATCCCCACAACCTCTTGTGCAACAGACCATAATCAACGCTGCTCTTTTCCGAAATAATATCCGCCACTCCTACACCGGCCATCTCGAAGCCACTCTCCCGGCTTGACCAGTAGGTCTTGGCGGGACATTTTTGGGCGGCAAGCCACGGCAGAGGTTGAAGGTCTTCAACGGCAATCTCCAACCTGACAACGGCTGATTCAAGCGGAGAGCGAACCGGTGAGGCATGCGAAGCACAGGCATCCCTGATCCTGTCCGCCATCAACACCTTGGCTTGTTCGAGGTCGCACGCCGTGTGTTCTTTTAGTCTCCCTGACATATACTGCCTATCCCTTGGCAAATCTCCCTTTCAGCAAGTAGAAGCATTTTGCTGGTTTGCTGGCTTGCCGCCGTGGTAGATAGTAGCGATGCCAAATGTCAACGGAATCGCCTGTACTCCGGTAAACCCGGCCTGCTGTATCAGGTCACAAAACTCCTCACCAAACGGGAAAGTCTCAACCGTCTTGTTCAAGTACATATAGGCCCATCTATCACCTGAGATCACTGCTCCCAGAAGGGGCAAAATGTGGCGGAAGTAAACCAGGTACAACCCGCGGATAATTCTGTTGCGGGGAAGAGAGAATTCAAGAATCAGCGCTCTTCCTCCCGGCTTGAGAACCCGGCGCATCTCCGCAAACGCCTTGGACAGGTCGGTCACATTCCTGATCCCAAAGGCAATCGTCACAGCATCGAAGCTGGCATCGGTAAAAGGGAGGCGCTCAGCATCAGTGCGGACAAAAGAAATCCGATTGCTGAGCCCGTCAGTAGCAGCTTTTCCTCGGCCTAACTGAAGCATCTTTTCGGCCATGTCGATCCCAACCGCGAACTCGATCTTGTCGCATCTCCTAAACAAAGAAAGAAGAACATCAGCGGTTCCAGTGGCAATATCCAATACTTCTTGTTCAGAATGATCAGGAAGATACTTCGCCAGTTTGTTGCGCCAGACAACATCCTGGCGAAGCGACAAAAGCCGATTCAGCAGGTCATAGCGATTGGCAACCCGGTCAAACATCCGCCAGACGCCAGCGCGCGAAGGGATAGCCTCGTTGTCGGAGGGACAGGATCCGTCCACGACTTTTTCTACCCCATTTCGTGTCGCATCCGACCTCATGCGCAGGTCAACCTTTGTAATTGAAAGATGGCGGAGCCTATCACGCCAGCCAATATATGCAATTTGGCACCGAGTTCAAGCAGTTCAAATTTATCAGTAGTGGGTCAGTATGAATTTCTTGGCTGAAAAGAGCGGGCGGATTATCTTAGGGACATGGGTAAGCGGTCTGTCTGGATATTTACTACTTGTTCTGTTGTCCTTTCAGTGCTCAGCTTTATTGCTGATCTACCTGAGAAGATTGCAGGCATGACGACCTTTCTTAAATGGTTGGATTTTGTGCCGGGTTGGGGTTGGGGTGTGGTATTTTTGCTATTAGCTATCGCAATCACCATCCACGACAAGCTAACCCGTATACGCCATCAACATAACAGACAGGAACAAATTGAGCAACGTCGGCGTCAACTTATCAAGGATTGGCGGGCAATGATGGTGCGCGTTGCCCAATGGTATAGAGATAACGCACAAGAAGGCAAAGATGTGACGGATGAATTGATCGAATTCATTGTAATACAGCCAGAATATAGAAGTCTGCACCCTTACCTCTACAAATCTGGTAGTTCGGTTGATCGAACGATAGTGGTGAATTCCGGCACTCACAGCAGAATCGTGTGGCTGGATAGAAACATAGATCAGTTAGAGCGGAAATGGAACATATTGGAATCATGATTCTCTTTCCTCTACCAGTGGCCGCTTCTTTTTTCGTGACCGCTTTCGCATATAGGCAGGTTAACATGATTGACAAATCTGTCAAAACCGGATATTTTCAAACTAACCAACCACCAGTTTATCTTTCGTGCAAAAAAAATTGTTTCCTGGTGTGTCAATCATACTCGAAACTAAACTGGAGAATGTTCGTAACTAACTACCAATTCATAGGGTTGACTTAATGGCACGGAATCTGTAGACTCTTGCTCACATGCATTGCGCCGCAGTAAAAGGATCAACAAACCACCACTCCCGCGTAACGAGGGGTTTGCTCCCTCACATCCTGTTGGTGCTTGCTCTGCTCCTCTTTTCCGGGGAGATCGCGCTCGGTGGGGTGATCAAGGGCACAGTCTATGACGAAGAGACCGGCGAGCCGGTGCCATTTGCCACCGTTCGGGTCGAAGGAACTGGTCAGTCGATGCTCGCCAACAAGCATGGGCAATATCGCCTGCGACTACCGGAAGGTGCCTATCAGTTGAAATTCAGTCACGTAGCATACTACTCCAAGCGCTTACAACTCAACACCGCGGATTCCATTGTCGTTCAGGATGTGCGGCTTCGCCCGTCCCTTATTCAGCTACCAGGGATGAGAGTATATCAGCGCGCTTATGACCCGGCGCAGAAAATCATTCTTGAAGCCATCGCTCGCAAGGACGAAATCTTAGCCGAGATACATGCCTACAGCTTTGAGGCATACAGCAAACTGGTGGTTTGTGACACTGCCAAAGATGACTCCAGCAACATAATGCTTATCACGGAAAGCCAGCTTGTCTCCCACTGGGAATATCCGCACACATACAAGGAAATTGTCACAGCACGAAAGCTCTCTTCAAATCTGCAAGGGGCCGAAGTCCTTACCTCTGTTGGAGAGTTAACGAACTTCAACAAGAATCGTCTGGACTTTGGCGAGTATTTAGTCGTTTCCCCAACTGCCAAAGATGCGCTCGATTACTACAATTACTATCTGCTTGACACGATTTATATTGATAGCCAGCGGGTATTCCGGCTTGAGGTTGAACCCAAGAGCGACACTGATCCTCTTTTTGCCGGTACTATTGACATCAAAGATTCAACTTTTGCCGTGGTGGGGTTTGATGTCGGATTCAACGAGGCATTCGATATCCCATATGTGATTAACCCTCGTTACAGCCAGCATTACGCCCAGTTTGAAGATAGGTACTGGATGCCTGTCGAGATAGACTTCACAGGGCTGGCAGATATCCCGATCCCCGGTATTCCCAAAATGTCATTTGACTACATTGTTGCCTTACATAATTTCACTTTGAACACGGAGCATCCCGATGGTACATTTGATGAGTTTGAGTTTGAGGTGGCTGAAAATGCCGACGACATTGACTCTGCCACCTGGAACGCCGGCCAGCTCATCCCACTGACGCCCGAAGAAATCAGGGGCTTTCAGAGAATCGATTCCATTTCCAACGCGCCAAAGCCGCTTCCCAAGAAGCTCCTACGGCTGGGATTGGGAGCACTCTTTGTTGGTATGGGCGGCAACGGCTATGATTTTTTCCATTTCAATCGTGTCGAAGGGGCCTATCTCGGGGCCGGCGTCACACTGGATAAGCTTGTTCCCAATACGGAACTGAAGCTCAAATCTGGTTACGCTTTCTCCGGCGAGTACTGGCAGCATAATTACGGATTTTCCTACACTCTCTCCAGGCGTCAGAAGTTTAAAATCGGAGGGGAATACCATGATGAGATCACACATCTCCCAACCATTATCTCAAGTCGAACGGCTAACCCAACCTTAACAGC
Source organism: uncultured Ignavibacteriales bacterium (assembly GCA_964416195.1). Classification (GTDB taxonomy): domain Bacteria; phylum Zixibacteria; class MSB-5A5; order GN15; family FEB-12; genus CAYQDB01. The sequence goes on along the minus strand of CAYQDB010000006.1, from coordinate 107,032 downwards.
GCTGGCCAACAAGACCAACCCTTTTGACTACTACCTTGAAAAAGGGTTCAACATTTCACTCTCGACCAAGGTGGTTGGGCGAACAAAGCTGGCCATTGCCTATCAAGACTATAATCAGTATTCCGTTTCAAATAGCACAGAGTACAGCCTGTTCAGAGAAACGAAAAAGTATCGCACCAATCCCAAAATCACCAATGGCAAACTCCGCTCAATCTCAGGCCGCCTCAGCTATGATTCACGAGCACGATGGAGGTACAAGGGAGAGGAACGCATAGACTATTCATCATCGTATATTCTTTTTGCCGTTGGCGCCGAGATCGCCTCCCCGGATATAATCGACAACGACTTTGATTTTGCCCGATATTATGTGTGGTTATATCGACGCCAGCGAACCCTGGGGCTTGGTATCAGCAGAATAGAATTGTATGCAGGCGCTTCAGACAGAATCCTACCTCCGCAGAAGTATTTTACCGTCGACTTTGGAGCGGGACTTTTGGACCAACAGACGTATTTCAAGACTCTCGGAGAAACAAACTTCGCCGGTAGTCGGGCGATTGCTGTCTACGCCGTTCATGATTTCAAACGTACCCTCTTCCGCAAGAGCGGTCTGCCGCTAATCAAAAACATCCCTCTCACACTGAGTATCCACGGCGGCGCTTTCTGGACCGACTTCAAAAACCATCCCGCTCAACCCGGCGACAGCGACGTTCATAGCGCACGAAAGCCTTATACCGAGCTGGGCTTCGGCATTGGAAGACTGCTGCCGCTGTTTTTCAAAGTTAACTTCACCTGGCAGTTATCAAACTACAAGACCAATAGATTCTCATGGACCGTTGAAAGCCAATTCTGAGCCCCTCCAGCATCGAGTAACCGCGACACTCCATTCAGCCTGAAACTCTGCTATTGTGCAAGTGTAGAATCTTTGATTGCCATTACTGGTTTTGTGTGTACCTTTCAATCATGCGCAAGTTATGTACATTAGGCCTTTTTCTCTTACTGCCGCTCATTCCTATAAAGGTAGCGGCGGCTTCGCTACTGATTCCAATGAATGAAAGCCAGACCGACCACCTCAAGGCGTACGGGGTGGTCTATAAGTGGCTCGAGAAAGGCCACAAAGGAGAATGGCTCCTCAACTACCGCGGGGGCTCCTTCCTGCTTGATGACTCCCCTGAAACCGTCAACCTCTGCCTGCTGATGGGGGTATCCTACGAACAGGTCACTTCTGGCCAGGTGGCTGATATCTTCCGAGAGATAGAAGTCGAAAACATGGAACGGGTGGAGTTAGAAAAAGCACCCAAGATAGCCGTTTATTCTCCATCTTATGCCGAACCCTGGGATGACGCCGTCACACTTGCATTGAACTATGCCGAGATCAAGTATGATCTGATTTATGATGAGAAAGTTTTATCGGGCGAGCTTGAGGAGTACGACTGGCTTCACTGCCACCACGAGGACTTCACCGGCCAGTATGGGAAGTTCTACGCCGCCTTTCGTAACGAACTCTGGTACCAGGCTCAAGTCAGAACCGATGAGAAGATGGCCAGAAAGCTCGGCTACAACAAAGTATCCCTGATGAAATTGGATGTGGCGAAGGCTGTCTACGACTACGTCCGACGGGGAGGGTTCTTGTTTTCGATGTGTTCGGCCCCGGAAACGATCGACATCGCCCTCGCCGCCGATGGAGTCGACATTGTCCCCTCGGAGTTTGACGGCGATCCTGTCGATCCCGGAGCTCAGGGAAAACTGGATTACACCAAGACGTTCGCATTCGAAAACTTCACTGTTACCCTCGATCCGATGCTGTACCGCCATTCCAATATCGATACCTACCCGGATCGCCTGGTGCGTTTCCCCCGCCAGCAGGACGATTTCTTTTACCTGTTTGACTTTGCCGCCAAGCTCGATCCGGTTCCCACGATGCTCACCCAGGATCATGTCAACACCATCAATGGCTTTATGGGCCAGACGACAGGATTTCGGAAGTCGCTGCTGAAGAAGTTCGTGACCATCCTTGGCCAACCGGACAACTTCGACGAGGTTCGCTATATCCATGGAAACCTGGGGCGGGGCACTTTCACATTTCTATCCGGACATGACCCCGAAGACTACCGACACATGGTGCACGACCCACCAACAGACCTCTCCCTTCACAAGAACTCCCCCGGCTACCGGCTGATCCTGAACAATATCCTCTTTCCGGCGGCCAAGAAAAAGCAGCGCAAGACCTGATGTTCTCTTTCGTTAGCCCGGTCAGACAACCCTGTCTCACAACCTGTAATACCTTCCATTGACAACCCGGACATAAAACAATAGACTTGCTTCATGATCGAACCCCATGACAAGACCTTCATCGGCATCGACTATGGAACCAGACATGTTGGTCTGGCAAAAAGCGACCCGACTGGATTGATCGCATCAGCCTTAACAACGATTGAGGTGTCCTCCGACCGTGATGCTGTAGACAAGATTTCCACCATCATTGAGGAGTATCAGCCAGCGGGGCTGGTAGTCGGATATCCCCTCTTACTATCGGGAGAAAAAAGTCCCAAATGCCTTGAGGTGGATCGATTTATTGAACGGCTGGAAAGAACCTTCAGCGGCCCGATACATAGAGTGGATGAACGACTGTCTACTGTTGAGGCCGAGCGAGTGGTGCACGCTCACGGTAAGAAAATCGGACAGGACAAGAAACGCCTTGATCGCATAGCGGCGGTACTGATTCTTCAGCGATTTCTGGACAGCCTGCCGCGGGAAGAGTAAGCGAGTTAAACACTCAGAATAGGAAACCGAAAACCGTGTCTGCATATTGTGTTCACCCAAGCCAATACAGGACTTGTGGCGTGACAGAAGGTCACCTCCTACCCGTGAACAGGCGTCATACTTCGACTCCGCTCAGCATGACAGTGACAAAAAGCCTCTCCCATCTCTCACTCGCTGTCACCTTAAGCCAAATCCGCTTACCTCCGGTCGAATCAAGTCACCCTGAGCGGAGTCGAAGGGCGACCGATGGAAGGCCACCCTCTACATAAGGAATAAACAGAAACGGTATTGTTTACCAGAGAACGATGAGTAGAAGAAAAGGAAGCATACTCGCAATCATCGCTGCCCTGCTGGTACTGGCAGTAGCTTATACATTCTATCTGTATAATCGCTCAATTGATCTCGGCGACCGCGTTGTCTCTATCATTATCAAACCAGGTGACACATTTGCATCTGTCGTAGATGAGCTGATCTCACAAGGTGTTGTCACCTCCAGGGTGATGCTGACTTACCCCGCCCGCATTACCGGGGTCGACAAGAGACTGACACCCGGCCGCTACGATTTCACCGGACACAACTCCTGCCGTACAGTGTTGGCGAAGTTGCGCCACGCCAGTTATGTCCTGATCAAGATCACGGTGCCGGAAGGAGCACCAATATGGAAGGTGGCATCGATTGTTGCGCATAAACTTGATCTCGATTCCGCAGCGATCGTCGCAGGCAACAGTGACTCTACTTTGCTACAATCTCTCGATCTACCCTGCCTGGAAGGTTACCTCTTCCCAGAGACATACGTTTTCCCCTGGGGAATTAGTGAGACTGAGGTCATACGGGAAATGGTTGCTCAGTTTCACGCTGAGACCGACAGCATCTGGCCGGATAGCATTGACAGTGATTTGTCTCGCTACGAAATCATCACTTTGGCTTCTATCATCGAAGCGGAAACAAAGTTAGACAACGAACGCCAGGTAGTGGCCTCTGTTTACCTCAACCGTCTTCGTAAGAACATGAGACTGGATGCCGACCCTACTGTGATTTATGGTCTTGGTGGGTTGAACCGTCCCCTTTACAGGCAGGATTTGAAGAAGGGCACTCCGTACAACACCTATCGTCACCAGGGCCTTCCTCCGACGCCCATCAACTCCCCGGGGCTGGCAGCGATAACAGCGGCCCTGCATCCGCAGGAAACCGACTACCTTTATTTTGTGGCAGATGTCACGGGCGAGCATTTCTTCTCACGAACCAACGCCGAACACAACCGGGCCAAACGCAGGATTAAGGCTCTGAAGAAGAACATGCGTTAGTCGGGACTTTCTCAAAGGCTGTACTTACCGGCTTCTATTACCGAGCCGAACACCTCGGCGACACCGTCCAGCGTTCCTTCCTCGAACATGGTGAAAGCGGTTGCGCTTTCGGAACTGTAACCCAGCAGTCCGACGACGCGCCCGTTTGACTTCAGCGGTTGCAGGACAAACGAGCGGGAGTTCTCGCCCAGGAGCAGTTTCCGCTCGAAGAAGTTGCCGCTGAAAGCACCGCAATAATTCTCGGTATATACCTGCCCGTTTTCAGCCACCTGCTCGAACAATGACGAGTCGCAGGGTAGATTAAGGGCAAGACCATCGCGGCCGAGACCATTGCTCCACGTTGAAACAGCAGCAAGCTTTCTTGGACGCTCCTGCCTAAGGACGAGCACCCCTTTGTTGATCTCAAAGTCCCTGTTCAGGTACCGGGTTAGCTCAAAGAAAACCTCAGACAGATCACTGATGCCTCTGACTACTTCATCAAGGGTCTGATAGTTGTCCTCGGAGCTTTCGTCCGTGAACTCTGTAATGTTGTCACTTTGCTGCAATCTGCACATACCCCCTCAGGCCAGGGCGCCTCCGAGCTAACTTGGTACGGTATCCCGTTTCAGGTTGTATTTCTTAACCTTGCGCCACAATGTCGTTCGTCCGATACCAAGCGCCTGAGCCGTCTGGCTGAAATTCCAGTTATTATTAGCGAGAGCCTTCCTGATGACAACGCGCTGGTTGTCCTCGAGAAGACTATCAGTAGCTATCGATGCCGATCCCGGTGACATCCTCTCGCCGGGATTTCGGTAATCGTTGGAAACTCCCAGGATGATATCGTCCACGTCCAGATAATCGCGGTTGCAGTGAACCACAGCCTGCCTGAGACAGTTCTGCAACTCGCGTACATTCCCCGGCCAGGTATGGCTGACAAGTTTATCGACGGCCTGCCGGCTGATGCTCAACTGCTTCCTGCCGAAATCGGCGGCAATCCTTCGAAGCAAATAATCAGTCAACATTTCTATATCTTCAGTCCGCTCAGCAAGCGCGGGGATTTCCACACTGACAACACCCAGGCGATTGAGTAGATCCTCGCGAAACTTCCCTTCAGCAACGAGAGAGCCCAGGTTCTTTTCGGTAGCGGTGATCACACGCACATCGATCTTCCTATCTGCTCCGGGGCGGGATGCTTCCAGTTTGAAGTCCCGCAGAAAACATGACAGCTTTGTCTGGACCGGGAGTGGCATGCGATCGACCGCGTCCAGGAAAAGACTGCCGTGGTCGGCTTTTTCTAGGGCTGCCGCCAGCTCTCTTGGCTCCAAAGAGTTGCCGTCCTCGGTCGGCCCGAATAACACCTTTTCGAGCTGTGCGCCGTCAACGCCGGAACAGTCAACGCTAACAAACGGCCTCCGGCGGCGGTCGGAATGGTGATGGATCACGCGAGCCAGAAACCCCTTACCGGTTCCCATGGCACCGGTTATGAGAACGGGAATGTCAGTAGGAGCGATGCGCTTGATCGTCTCCTTCAGTTTTGTTATTGCTGCTGATACGCCGACAATATTATCAAACGCGCAGTCCATCGCTATCTCACGCTGCAGCGCAGTCAACTCCTTCCTCATATTTCCATGCTCGGCCGTCTTGCCCAGTCTCAGCCACAGATACTCGCTGGAAAAAGGCTTATTGATACAGTCGAAAGCCCCTGCACGCAGCGCCTCAACGGCCATTTTATCATCTGATGATTCTCCCAGGAGAATAACCTCTGTGTAGAGGTGACCCAGTCGTATTCGCTTGACAGTTTCCGGGACTGTGGCCTGGTCCGCCAGATCAGCGATAAGCGCAATATCAAACGCCTGCCGGTCCAGTATATCCAGGGCGGCTTGACTCGAATTGGTTACCTTGATCAGGTATTCGTCTTTCCCAACACCCAACGACAGTGAGCGCTGAGCGCTCCCATCTGGGTCAATCAGCAAGATCGATGTTTTCCTCTTCCCATTCATGAGATTCGATTCTATCAAACCCTTCACAGGTTGACCGTCACCCCGGTAATCACCTTGTAATCCTGTACGCTTTCCCTGTCAGCGAGCCGGACACCCATCCTGGCCGCTAGTTCCTTGGCATAGCTTAAGCATTCAGGATTTATGCTATTTTCTGCAAGAACCGGGAAAGTATCAGTCTCAAAAACAATAACCAATTCTCGAGCAGCCGGATGCTTCTCGAGGCTGATATTCGTATTGCCGGGCACATCGAGCTCGGAAAGGTGTGACAGCAAGATGCTTTCAAACAGATTCAGAAGCGCACCTCGCGGAGCCCGGACCTCAAAACCGGAAGTCGTCTCACCTATTTCAATGCTGCGTTTGCTGCCGACCACAGAAACAACCCTTCCAAGGGCCTGCCTCAGTTCCTCCAGTAGATCAACACCGCCTGGTGCCAGGCGGTCATAGTGCCACAAGAAACGCAGTCTGGCAATATAGAGATCGAGCTCCCTAGTAGCTTTCGCAACTGCTCCTGAAAGCGCAGTAATCTCTTCATTCACGATCCTGTCGCTCAGTGTTTCCAGACGCTTGACTGTCTTCACTATGTCTGCTGATTTGCTCCGAAGCACTTCAACAAAGAACTCGTCAGTTCCGGAGCCCCGGCGGTCCCGGGAAGCCAGATCGGGGAGTATAGTAATGACCGACAGGTAGAGGTTCTCTCGACTTACGTTGGTTATTTTCAGCCTGCGGCTGGTCAGAATCGGCATCAATCTGGACTTCAACTGGCCAAACTCCAAATCAACCAACCTTCTCTCAGAGATACGAAGCAACGTCTCCGCCGCCCCGTTGACTGCCACCACGCGTCCTGAGCAACGGTTAATGATTGCCGTTGGCACTTCGGCTTCTTGTCGCACAGCCAGCTCTTGCGCAACCTGGCCCGCCAGGCGGTACGCTTGCCGGAATTGCGATACTAACTTAAAGAACCGATCGTGGGTCTCCGGGTGACTGAGTTGATTGTCAGGCCCAAAATAACCGATAACCAGAGGATTTTCTTCTGATGGATTTATCAAAGCGGTGTGGATTGTGTAGCCGTCCGCATGGGACCTCCCGGGACGATACCGATGCGAGAAAAGCGCCTCGCCCCCTTGCGCTATGGCGCTTTCGACCATTTCGTGGGGAAACAGCCGCACACCTTCCGGGTGGAGATAGCGCTTGCCATGAATCAAAAACGCGATGGACCTGTCGGGGGTAAGATTGTCCAGAAACTCCTTGTCACGGTCAGCCAACCAGCCTCGCAGCCGTACTCCCAAAAGCAGCGACTCCACGGCGGCTGCCTTGGTTACTTCCGACAGACCGATGCGGGTCACAATCGCTGGCGATGGCGAAAGACGAGACCCTAACGTCTCCAGTGATACTGGATTATCCTTAATCTGTGTTGTTGTCACCGTGCAGTTCTTGTTTCATTTTGGGACACCTATATAGTGTATCGGCGTTTCGTAAGGTTGCTTTAATCGATCTGGCGAAGCTTCTCTGCGCGGCATCACCGTCCCCTTTCGGTGAGTCCTTTAACCTTGACAAGCGCATCTTACGTACATATCTTCTTCCATGCCGCTCTCAAAGGATCAAGTAAAACAGATCGCCCGGCTGGCCCGGTTGAAACTGACTCCCGACGAGATTGAGAGATTCACCCGGGAACTTACCGTTATCGTGGACTATTTCGAGCAACTCCAGGGGATTGACACCGAAGGAATCGAGCCGCGCAACCAGTTTATCACGGTCGAAAACGTCTTTCGGGAAGACAAGGTGCGCCCCTCGCTACCGCGTGACATGGCTTTATGCAATGCTCCCGACAGTGATGGCGAGTACTCCCGCGTCCCCAGGGTGATCAAGTAATGGCGCCAACTGTCATAGCAGTCATTCCAGCCCGGCTAAACTCTAAGCGGTTTTCTAATAAGGTGATTTACCCCTACCAAGGCAAACCGCTTCTTTTCTACGTCTACAACGAGGCAAGAAAAGCCAGGAGAATTGACAGGGTGATCGTGGCTTCCGACAGCAGACAGGTGCTAAAAGCGGTTACAGATTTCGGAGGAGAAGCGTTACTGACTTCCTCCCGCCACCGTACCGGTTCCGATCGTGTGGCTGAGGTTATGCAAAGAGTAGGGGGCGATATTGTGGTCAATATTCAAGCTGATAACCTGGGGCTTAAGGCGCGCGTCCTTGATGGAACAATCAAGAGACTCACCAGTAACCCCCGTATAGAGTTCGCGACCCTGGCCCGTCGCCTGGACACGGATAAGGAGCTGCATAGTCCCAATATCGTCAAGGTCGTGGTTGCCGCAGACGGCACCGCATTGTGGTTTTCCCGTTCCCCCATCCCCTACTTACAGAGCGCCGATAAGAAGAATAAAGCGGAGCTGTTCCCGTTTTTGGCACACATCGGAGTCTACTTCTTCCGACGTCGGGGCTTGGAGCGTTTCACCGGGTGGAAACGGTCGCCTCTGGAGAAAGCCGAGTCGCTGGAACAGCTAAGGGTGCTGGAAAACGGTGGCAAGTTGACTGTGTTCAAAACCGCCATGCGGTCCGTGTCAGTCGATACTCCGCAGGATTTGAAGAAGCTCAAGAGAATATATGGGTAAGGAAGGCGTATGTCCGAGAAGACCAAATACATTTTCGTAACCGGCGGCGTAGTATCAGCGCTCGGCAAGGGGATTGCTTCAGCCTCAATCGGCCTATTACTGCAAAAACGAGGGCTGAGGGTCTGTAATCTCAAACTTGATCCCTACCTCAACGTTGACCCCGGAACGATGAACCCTTTCCAGCACGGCGAGGTTTTCGTGCTCGACGACGGCTCCGAAACCGATCTTGACTTAGGGCACTACGAGCGCTTTCTGGATCAATCACTTACCAAAGATAACAATGTCACTACGGGTCAAATCTACAACACCATCATAACCAGGGAACGCCGCGGTGATTACCTCGGCGCGACCGTGCAGGTAATTCCCCATGTCACTGAGGAGATAAAGAGCCGTATCAGGAAGCTGGAACACGCCCCACAGAGGCCGGACGTGGTCGTGGCTGAGATTGGTGGTACAGTCGGTGACATCGAGTCCTTGCCGTTTTTAGAGGCAATCCGCCAGATAGGCTTGGAAATCGGTCGCCGCAATACAATGTATGTCCATGTCACGCTTGTTCCCTTTATTCCCACAGCCGGCGAGTTTAAGACTAAGCCCACTCAGCACTCTGTGCGCGCACTTAGGGAGATCGGCATCCAGCCGGACATGTTGCTATGCCGCTCTGCACAGTCGATTTCCGACAGTCTACGGCAGAAAATCAGTCTGTTCTGCTCGGTCCCAACGTTGTCCGTAATCGTTGCTCAGGACGTGGAGACTATCTATGAAGTGCCGCTGAAGTTCCACAAGCAGGGTCTGGACGACATTATGTGTGAGCACTTCGGCTGGAAGATCCCCCTGCCGGACATGGCAGAGTGGGAACAGATGGTCGAGAAAATCAATAATCCCAATCATCATACAACGATTGCCGTCTGCGGTAAGTACGTTACCCTGAAAGATGCCTACAAATCCATCATCGAGGCATTCGTTCATGCTGGGGTACACAGCGACGCAGAGGTCAGGCTGGTCTGGGTGAGCTCCGAGGACATCAAGCGCAGCGGGGCGGAGAGACTCCTGCAGGATGTCGACGGCCTCCTCATTCCCGGAGGTTTTGGGGAACGCGGCGTCGAAGGAAAAATTGAGGCTATTCACTACGTGCGAGAGAACAACATTCCCTTTTTGGGGATATGCCTCGGCATGCAGTGCGCCGTAATCGAATTTGCCCGCAATGTCTGTGGTTTATCCGACGCCCACAGCTACGAATTCTACCGTGACTTGAAACATCCCGTCATCCACCTCATGGCTGACCAGGAAGGGGTCACTGAACTGGGCGGCACTATGCGCCTGGGGGCGTATCCCTGTATCCTAACAGAGGGGTCAAAAACCTACGAGGCCTATGGCCGGAAGGAAATATCCGAGCGTCACCGCCACCGCTACGAGGTGAACAATGCCTACCGCGAAATGCTGACGGAAAAGGGGTTACTTCTATCGGGACTTTCTCCGGATGAGCGGCTGGTGGAAGTTGCGGAGGTACCGTCGCATCGATGGTTTGTGGCGGTGCAGTTCCACCCCGAATTGAAATCCCGCCCCACCCGAGCGCACCCTTTGTTCCGTGAGTTTGTCAGGGCAGCGGTCGAATACAGCCGCCAGAGAAAGGTCGAAAGCGTACCCGAGGAGAACGAACCGTCCGATGTTACCGATAGCGGTCTGTAACAAATTCAAACTCCACCTATTTTGCTTCAAACATCCAACGCACCTGCTGCGTTATATAGTATGGGGCTATCGACCTGGAGGTGTTAAGTGAAAATCAGGAGCCTTGTTGTGGCTCTGGTGATGATGTTTTCGATCGGCTGTGGGGACAATTCGGAACAGCCGCCGGCAGTTGAGGTATTCTCCGGAGAACTGGAAGTTAAAGACTTACAGGACGCTAACCCATACACGAATACCAGCATCGATTCAGTGGCGTTTACGGTCGAGGGCAACCAGTACTTTCTAAAACATATTACTTTCAACAGCGGCCTGTGTAGTTCCGGGGGAACCGTTGATAACTTTGGCAGTAATCTAATTAGACTGATACGAGTCTTCATTATCCCCAAGTTCGCCTGCGATTCCTCTCATGTGCCCCAGGGCCAATTCAAAGCAGCTTTTAAGGGAGACAGCCTCAGACTTGGCCCCGACACCATTGAGTACGTTGTAACTGTAGACGATCAACAGTATACAGATCGATTCTGTTTTACATTTCGGCTATCAAAATGAGTATTGCGGATCGGCTTAGCCGACGGCGCCTTGCCCAGTTGCCGTTACAAAAGGGCTTGTTGAAAAACATAGAAAGCGTCATAGCGAGGAGTCCGGCTGCTGCTGGACGACGTGGCTATCTCGTTGGCATTCAATATTCGAGATTGCCACGTCCGCCAAAGGTGGACTCGCAATGACCAGGAAAGTACTTTTTCAACACGCCCAAGAGCGGAGGCGGATGATGCCAGCGAGACTTGTTGTCCTGATACTTCTGGGGTCGGTTCTGGCCGGGTGCGAAGACGAATCGTCCCCACCCGAAGTTGAGGTGTTCTCAGGGGAACTGGCAATTGCTGAGATCAAAGAGCTTCCTCCATATACGTATCATTATACTGACACGGTGGTTCTTACGGTTGACGGGAGCATCTACAGGCTGGAGCATATTACCAACGAAAGCAACCTTTGCAGCTCTCGCGGGAAAGTCGTCGGTTTCGGTACCAATATATTAAGGCTGACACCAACTTCCACTGATCATCAGAACTGTGACAGTATTAAAGTTCCCCAAGGTGAATTCAAGTCCGTGTTTAGAGGAGACAGTCTTTACCTAGGACCGAGCGCGCATCCATTCACCTGGATCGACTCCAGTTCCATGAATGAACATACCGACACGATGATTTACGACTTCCGCCTGACCAAATAGCCGCTTACATCAGCATCCCGGCTTTGTAAGCGGAGAGAAAAACCCTCCAACCCAAAACAAGCGCGACAAGAACATACGGAATCAGCAGAAATCTGCGCCGGGGGGAGTTCACGGAAACACCGATCATGGCAAAGAGCGGAAAGGCCGCCACGATATGCCGGTAGTAACACATAGTGGTTCCAAATGTCGGCGTGAACAACAAGATGCCGAACATCAACAACTGCCACGAGGCCGGTATCTTCCGCGAATAGAACAGCGCCACCACACCCAGGGTAAACAGCAGTATGACAAACACCGGGGTTTCCCATTTCAGGTGTAGCAAGGCTTCGATAATAGGCAAGATTGGCAATGTCAGTTGGTGGGCATAGTAGCTCTGGGCCTGAAAGCGCTGATACAAAAAGAAGTCATCGAATTTCCACCAGTAGTAGCCGGCATATAGAAACAGGGCCAGCCCAATAGCTATGAGGGCAGAGAGGAGCGATAGTTTTTCTCGCTGGTTGAGTTGCTTCCATTTCCAGACCAACGTAAACAAAATCGGTAGGCCAATGACGACTCCGGAGGGATAGGTAATGGCCACCAAACCGGCTGGCAGGATTACAGCGGCGTACCATTCTTTTTCCAGCAGGTACAACACCAGCACGGCCAGCAGCAGGTAAACCGAATAAGGAAAACCGGTCAGGAAGTAAAATGACGAAGGGAAAACAAGTAGAGCCAGCAGCGAAAAAAGAGCCGTTTTCGGATCAAATCTATATTCAACAAGCCGGTACATAACCAGCAGCGCCAGCCAGAAAGCCAGCCAACTGACGGCGATGATGGCCACCGGAACATCAAGACCCACCACGCCAACAAGCCGTGCAGCGACTCGCCCCAAAAGCGGGTAAAACGGAAACCAACCGATATTACCGCAGATATTTCTCGAGTTCCAGGGGCAGGGGAATTTCTCATAACCGTCACGCGCAATCGACAGGTAGTGCTGGCCGTCCCACTGGATCAGCGTTCTTGTCAGAGAGTAGTACTTTGACTCTCCTACCTCAAAAAGGACAATGTAAAACAGAATAAATGCTACCCACAGCAAGGTAGGCAGCAAAAAGCGTTTGCTTTTGAAGTAGGAATAGTTCATTAAGTTGCCGGAACGCATAGCGATTTGATAACTTATCACAAAGTATGGCATTCAAAAAGTCAAAACTCTTGCTCCCCGCGACTTTTTTCTTTCTGGCCGCCTACTATACGCTTCCTTTCCTTCTGAAGTATGACTATTGGGGGGTACGTGATTGGGACCTGTTTACGACGGTTGCCGCCGTGCCGGTCGGCAGCCTTGTACACTACCACCAGTTCCCTTTCTGGAATCCTTACCTGGCCGGTGGGAATATCCTATTTCATCATCCCGAAGTGGCTGTGCTTTCCCCATTTCTTCTGCTGTACTTGATCTTTGGCGCTGTCGTCGGGCTCAAACTCCAGGTTCTGATCTGCTATTTCCTCGGCTTCTGGGGGAGCCACCGGCTGGCGATATCGCTGGGAGTATCAAGGTGGGCGGCAGTCATGACGACCCTTGCCTATTTTGGTTCGGTGCATTTTGCGCTGCACTTTGCAGAAGGGCACATGCCGTTTACGCACTACTGTTTTCTGCCCTGGTTCCTCCATTTTGTGATAATTGCACAACGGCGAAAACTGGGCATCCTCCTTGCTGGGGGCACTCTCGCCCTGATGACGCTCGGCAACGGCGCAGCCGTACCGCTTTTGTATACTTTTACGTTTTCCATCTTGTTCTTTGGACTGCGTTCAATTGAGAACCGAAATTTTGCCGAACTGAAAAACCTCCTGTTTTCCGTGCTGGCTGGGTTGGGTCTGGCGGCGGTCAAGTTTGTCCCCATGGTGGCATACATGGCCCAGAACAAATGGAAGGGTGCTCCCGACGAATCGATCCCTATCAGCGCCCTGGGAACAATCTTCTTCAGCCTGAATCAGTCACTTTTTGCCAGAAACTTCCCCCAGCAGTACTGGAACTGGCATGAGTACGGCGCCTACCTCTCCCCCCTCCTTGTGGTTCTGGCTCTGATCGGTCTACTTGCCAACTTCAGGCGGCGCTGGTCCTGGTTGGTTGTGGGTCTATGCTTCTTGATGGTAGGTCTGGGCAACTTCGGCACTCTGTCACCCTGGTCGCTTCTGACCCATCTGCCCGGATTTTCATCGGCCCGATGCACCGGCCGGGCGTTCCAGTTTGTGATTCTGTCCGTTTCTATCTTGGGTGGCTTCGGCTTTGATTGGATCAGGAAGAGAATTGATAACTACCAACGCCGGAAATTGATGGTCTGTGCTCTCAATGCTGTGGCTATGATTGTCATAGTTACGAATCTGGTACTCGTCTGGCCAATCATGAACAGCGCCTTCACACAGCGACCACAAAAAGTCTCTCGATCGCCGATTTTTACCCATGTTATCGACGACGGTTCAAAAACCTACGAAAACTACCTGGCCAATCGTGGTTCGCTGGTGACAAACTGGCTATCGGCATACCACCCAAGCAGGGGGTTGGTAGCTGCCCACGAAAGCGTGCTCATGGAATACGTTCTTAATGGGAAGTCACAGATTATACATCGGTATTACACGCCGAACAAAATCACGTACGAAATCAACGGCCAGCAACCAGGCGAAATGGTCATCAGCATGGGGTATGACCCGGGCTGGCACACCACCGACGGTCGGCGGCTCTGGCAGGAGCAGAACTTGATAACTTTCGGCTTTCGTGGCGGGCCGCAGAAGGTCATACTAGAATACCGCCCTCCCTATTTTTTTGCTGGGCTGGCTCTATCGATAGTGTCGGTGTTGGCATTCATTGCTGTCTGGCGATGCCGCCGAGTCAAGAGAGCAACCGCTACAGGTTATCTCGATAGCGGTTGACTTTCCCGAACGTTTTACCTATTGTTGCCGTTTGAATTGAAGTGGACCGAACAAATCGGCCATTTGTGGAGTAGCTATTGAGAATCCTTTCAGCTGTACTGAATGTGGCCTGTTTTTTACTGAGTTCGTCCATACTCGGACAGGTGCTGCCCATGTCCGACAGCGTCGGGGTCGGTATGGTCGACAACTACAGGTATTTCGATCAGCCCATAGATCAGGAAATCTACCTGATTCGGCCTGGCGACGAACTGGTGGTAACATTTATCAAGGCTAAACTCGCCCCCCTGACGCTCTCTGTCAACCCCGAAGGCAAGGTTGTCGACGCCACGCTGGGACTGTTTGACCTTTCCCACAAGACTTTGTCTGAAGCGAAAGGTCTTCTTCGAGAAGCTCTGCAGAAGCTGTACAACGTTGAAGAAATTGCCATCTCAGTGACCAAACCTGCAAAAGTCGGTATACTCGTCAGCGGCGCCGTCACATCCTCTGGCCTGTACACTGCCTATACTTCCCAACGGGTCTCGGAAGTAATCGATTCGGCGGGAGGGATCACCTGCACCGGGTCTCATAGGTGGATCGTCTTCTCCGGCGGACCGCAGGAAATAGTCGTCGATCTGGACAGGGCAGGCTTCTTGGGGGACAACGCTGCCAACCCATGCCTGTACGCCGGTTACAGCATTTATGTGCCCAGTAAGTCAGGTGAGTTGGTACAGGTGGTGGGTGAGGTTAACAGCCCTCGGGAAATAGAACTCAAGCCTGGTGA
The DNA here is from genome assembly GCA_964416195.1 of uncultured Ignavibacteriales bacterium. Taxonomy (GTDB): domain Bacteria; phylum Zixibacteria; class MSB-5A5; order GN15; family FEB-12; genus CAYQDB01. The sequence goes on along the minus strand of CAYQDB010000006.1, from coordinate 91,814 downwards.
CGATCTGGATTTGCTTCTGGCCCTCGCCGGCGGCGTATGCAGCAAGGGCGATGTCAACTCGATTCGGATCATCGGCGAGCACAGGAAAAGCTCAGGCCAAAGCCAGGACATTAGAGCTGGTGACATCATACTGGTACCGCCCAAAGAGGAAAAGAGCAAGTCTGGCTTGCTGATCATATTCGGCGCCATTTCTGCCCCCGGCAAGTATGAGTACCGGGATGGTATAACGCTTCAAGAACTCATTCAACAGGCTGGTGGTTTTGCTCCCCATGCGAGCCATAGCCGGACCACCGTCTTCCGAAAAGCGGAGGTAGACGAGTGGGGACGAACTACAAGCATCAGGTACCCGATCTCCAACGTTGTCAAAGGTCACGACAAGGTAGAAGTGATACGTCTCCAACCGTTCGATTCCGTCTTTGTTCCGGTCAAAGTAGGATATGTAAAGGTGAGTGGCGAAGTTCGCAATCCGGGGCTGCTCCCATTTGTTGAGAATAAGGACGCCATATTCTACATCAATGTCGCCGGCGGCTTCCTCCAAACAGCCAACCGGAGCCAGATCGATATTTACAACCGCGTCTCCAGAATAACCTCATCCTTCTCGCCCGAAGTGCTTGTTCATGACGGCGACGATGTCATTGTCAACATCCGCGAGGAGCTCAAGTGAGCCAATCCCAATCGAACAATTTCTGGCTGCTTCTGGAGCTCCTGGCCAAACGGCGGGCATTTATCATTACGGTTGTAGTTGTAGCGACGCTTCTATCCGTTGTCGTGGCGCTGGTGCTCCCCAAATGGTACCAGGCAATGGCTCTACTTCTTCCTCCCAAGGACCTCTCAACGCCGGTGCCGGGCCTATCCCAGTTGTCGGAGGTGGTATCGGTCACGAAAGGACTCGACCTTCCCGTCATGGTAACTTCCTCCGATGTCTATGCCCGGATGCTAAAAAGCCGAACGATTGCAGAACAGGTTATCGAGAAGTTTGATCTGAAGATTAGGTTTGGCACTGACAATTTCAAGCAGACCTACAAGGAATTGATGAACCGATCAGAGTTCAAAGTCACCGACGAGGGCCTTCTCCTGATTTCAGTTGAGGACAGGGATCCCAACATAGCCGCAGGCATCGCCAATACATTTGTGGACGAACTGGACCGAGTCAACCGGCAGATTTCCTCCGAGAGAGTTCATAAAAACCGGAGCTTCATTGAAGGGAGACTTGCTCAGGTCAGGCTGGAGCTCGACTCCGCCCGGAAAGAGTTTGAGGACTTCCAGTTGCAAAATAGAGCCGTCGACTTCGATGAGCAGACCAGGCTTGCCGTGGAGCAGGCTATCAAACTTAAAATAAACCTGGCTGAGCTGGACATCGAGCTGAAAATGCGTGAAAAGAATCTTTCCAAAGATAACACGGAACTTGTTGAACTACGACGACGCCGGCACCTGGTCAGCGAACAGCTCACACAACTGGAGAAATCAAATCCCGACAGCTCGTTCTTTTCTCTGCCGGTTGCTTCAATCCCGGGCTTACGAGGACAGTACGAGGCTCTGTACAGCCGGGTCAGGGTCAGCGAGTCCCTGTACCGGACTCTGCTGGAACAACTGGAACAGGCAAAAATACAGGAAAACGAAGAATCGTCGACTATATCCGTGCTGGATCGGGCCAAGCCGCCGGAGACAAAAAGCAGACCCAAACGGCTCCTGATTGTTGGCGGCACTTTCGGTTTTTCGGTGCTTCTTGCTGTTCTCATAGCAGCATTTCTTGAATACACAGCTCGGTTGAAGCAGAGGAACCCTGAGGACTACGCCCGGATGGCGCTTTTTGGCAAAGCCTTCTTCGGGTGGCTGCCAGGGGTAAAGAAAGTAAACAATAAGTAAATCGGTAATTGTAGGTATAAGAAAGTATGAAAAACATAGCCATCGCCGGAATCGGAGCCTGGGGCAAGAACCTCCTGCGCAACTTCTACAATCTGTCAGGAGGACACCTGGTCCTGGTGTGCGATAAGAACGAAAAGAGGCTGGACTATGCAAAGGCAAACTATGCCGGTGTAGAGACCACCGCCAGCTACGATGATATTCTTAGGCGAGACGATATCGAAGCCGTCATCCTGGCTACGCCACCAGCCGAACACTTCAAGATGGCCATGTCTGCCATAGAGGGAGGCAAGGACGTCTTTGTGGAAAAGCCTCTGGTGCTGTCAGTGGCAGATGGAGAGAAGCTCGTTGAAGCAGCGGAGAATGCCAACCGCATCCTGATGGTCGGACACATCATGGTCTACCATCCGGCCACTCTCTACCTGAAATCGCGGATTGACGAGGGTGCGTTGGGTCGGGTCTACTACCTGTACGCCAGCCGGGTTAACCTGGGTAAGGTGCGTGAAATTGAAAACGCCCTCTGGTCGTTTGCCCCACACGATATCTCCATCATTTTGTATCTACTGGACAAGGACCCCGTCCGGGTAACCGCAACCGGCTCGGCGTACCTTCAGCCCGGCATTGAGGACGTTGTCTTTACAACTCTCCACTTCGGCGACGGTACCATGGCACATATCCATATCAGTTGGCTTGACCCCCACAAAGATCGGAGGCTGGTCGTCGTCGGCTCCAAGAAGATGGCCGTATTCGACGATAGTCATGCCGGTGAAAAAATCCGCCTGTACGACAAGGGCGTGGCCACCCGGCAGGACTATGAAACCTACGGTGAATACCTTTCGATACGTACCGGTGACATTCTTATCCCCCAGATCAAATCCTCGGAACCGCTGGCTGACGAGTGCCGCCATTTCTTGCACTGTATCGAGAAACGGGAACGGCCTCGTTCAGACGGTGTAGAAGGCCTTAGAGTGCTGAGAGTTCTGGATGCAGCGCAGAAGTCACTGGAAGCAGGCGGCGCGCCGGTCAACCTGTGATGACAATGGCCGGTCTTGTTTAGAATGAGTTATACGAAATAAGCAAGGATACAGAATATGTCGACTTCTATCATCGCCCCCTCGGCGTCAATTGGATCGGAAACCCGGCACGGCGAGTTCTGTGTTGTCGGCGAAAATGTCAAGATTGGCAAAGGGTGTGTGATCGGGCACCACGTGACTGTTCACGACGACACGCAGATTGGCGACTATGTCCGCATTGACGATGGCAGCGTGATCGGCAAGCGCCCCATGAAAGCGGTGATCTCGGCGACCACCTCCGATCAGGAACTGCCCCCATGCACAATTGACTCAAACTGCATCATCGGAACAAATGTGGTAGTATATCGCGGGAGCGAAATCGGCGACAAAGTATTGATCGCCGATTTGTCAACCGTCCGTGAAAATGTGTCCATCGGCAAGTGCACGATTGTCGGGCGTGGCGTGGCGATTGAGAACTTCTGCAAAATAGGCAAGTATGTAAAACTGGAAACCAACGTCTACATCACCGCCTATTCCGAGATTGGCAACCGGGCTTTTGTCGCTCCCTGCGTAGCGACCTCGAACGACAATTTCGTCGGACGCACCAAAGAGCGCTTCAAACACTTCAAAGGGGTGATTGTAAAGAAAGGCGCTCGCCTAGGCGTCAACGCGACGATACTTCCCGGCAAGGTGATCGGTGAGGACACCCTGGTCGCTGCGGGAGCGTTGGTGACTTCGGATACACCCCCAAAAAAGATCGTAGCCGGCGTGCCGGCCAAAGTCTTCCGCGATGTACCGCCGGAGCAACTGTTGGAGAACCAGGGTTGGAAGGACGAGTGATACTACTAAGCCGCGTTACCGCTTTCGGTGGTGTCAGGCGAATCGAGACTGTCATACGAGGTCGTATGACAGCACCCCAAGTTTAGCAAGGAGAAAAAAATGGCTGTTCCCCTCTTAGATTTAAGCCGTCAGTACGCAAAACTGAAACCAGAACTCGATGCCGCTGTCATTAACGTCCTGACGCACGGCAAGTTTATCCTGGGTCCTGAGGTAAAGAAACTGGAAGAAGAGATTGCAGCCCTCTGCACAGTCAAACATGCCGTAGGAGTGGCATCTGGAACCGACTCACTGCTGTTGGCTCTTCGTGCCGCTGGTATCAGTCCGGGCGACGAGGTTATCACGACTGATTTCTCCTTCTTTGCCACTGCCAGCGTTATTCACCGTCTCGGTGCCAAACCGGTCTTTGTAGATATCGAGGCCGATACCTACAACCTCGATCCCAACCTGATCGAAGCGGCGATCACACCCAAGACCAAAGCCATTATGCCGGTTCACCTCTTTGGTCAGGTAGCCGACATGGATCCGATTATGGCGATCGCCAAGAAACATGGCCTCAAGGTCATCGAGGATGCCGCCCAGGCGATCGGTTCAGAGTACAGGGGGCACAAAGCTGGATCGATCGGCGATTTCGGCTGTTTCTCATTTTTCCCCTCCAAGAATCTCGGCGCCGGTGGCGACGGCGGTATTATCACGACAAACGACGACGCCAACTATGAGCTCTGCAGAATCCTCCGGGTCCACGGCGCAAAACCGAAGTACTACCACAAAATTGTGGGTTACAATTCCCGGTTGGCAACGATGCAAGCCGCCATCCTGCTTGTCAAACTACCACACCTCCAAGAGTGGTCAAAAAAACGGATCGAACATGCCAAGAAGTACGATAAGGCCTTTGAAAGCCTGACCAGCCTCAAGCGACCGGTGGTAAAGGACTACATGACTTTTCATATCTATAACCAGTATACTGTTGCCATTCCGAATCGGGATGAGGTGCAGACTAAGCTGCAAGAGGCCGGTATCGGCTGTGTGATCTATTACCCGGTGCCGTTCCATATGCAGGAATGTTTTGCATACCAAGGGCACCAGCCGGATGAGTTCCCGATCGCCAACCAGGCCGGCGCTCAGGTGCTTTCGATCCCGATTTACCCGGAACTGACTGAAATGGAGCAGGACGAAGTAATCGCAACTATTAAAAAACTTGTTTCATAAGAAGACTAACAGCTTGTTGAAAAAGTATTCTATCACGTTCTATAACCAACAAACTCGTCATCCCCGCGAAAGCGGGGACCCAGTAACCTGTTGATATGTATAGATTCCTCCTTTCGCAGGAATGACGGGTCGCACAAGGCAGCCATTTTATTGCCTTCCGCTCTGTGTTTTCAACAGCCTGCTAACCATCTTTGCTCTCACCTCAACTCTTCCAATCTGTAGCTGCACTAACTCTACAAGCACAGCTTTTGACCTACTGGTTCGCGCTTGATTTCAAGAGAACAGAAGCATGGCGCTGTTGACAAAATGACGGAACTCCAACTATATTCATCTAAAAATGTAAGCGATTGAAGCCGATAGAATTAGCATGAACATCTCGCGCTACATGAACAAGCGATTGATCAAGCTGGAAATGGACACGAAGATCGATCCACCTGACGAAGGGATATCGATCGAAAGGTGGCGCCAGCAGAGCAAAGAGTGGATACTGCTCGAGCTCGTCAAACTGCTTGACGAAAATGCTCGTATTGGCAACTGCAACAAGCTTCTTCTTGACTTCATCAACCGCGAGAAGAAAGCCAGTACCGGCATCGGTCACGGCATCGCAGTTCCCCACATCAGGTCCAAACATGCTAAGGAGTTCATGATCGCATTCGCACGGTCAACCGGCGGGTACGACTTCGACGCCCTCGACGGCGAGCTGACCCATCTCTTTTTCATTATGGCCGCGCCACCGTATGACGATACCCTCTATCTGAGAGTATTCAAGGCGCTCGCTGAGATGCTCCGGTATGATTCCTTCCGCGAAGAGCTCATGTCAGCCAGGTCTACCGGCGAACTCATCCATGCCATTCGTTCCATGGAGTAACCAACCAGATAACCCATAGCGCCCCTCAGCAATGCCGAATGGAATGAATCTCGCCCGTGGTGGTGCACCCCCTCCTCTCGATAACGAGTTAGCGAACGAGGACATACACTAACCACAAACAGTATATGACCCACGATTCCAACTTGGTGGGCGGCCGTGTTTATCTGGAGCTGTTTGCAAGCCGCCCCCCTCGACGCTCCCGATACAGTTGACCGACTACGGCGCCAAGAATAAAGATGATAGATGAATAGTAGATCCAGAAGGCCACAACGACGATCAGTACATAGGTGCCGTAAACTCGTTTCAACGAAGCGAGATTTGTTATGTAGTACCCGAAGGCCTGCTTCGCCAATTCCCACAGCACTGTAGAAAAAACAGCGCTGAGTGCCGTTGCTTTTTTACTCAGCTTGTCATACGGGATAAGGTAATACAGGGTATAAAACACGATGAATACGATTGACACCGACACCACCCTGAAAGAGATGTTTTGTACGGAAGTGAGTCGGAAGAACTCCAAAAGCCTAATCTTGTAGGCGGCATCTTTCATGATTTCCAACAACGGCAACGACATAGTTGAGACCAGGAAAAACAGCAGCACCAACAGAATCATTCCAAGGTCCCTCAGTTTGGCGATAACAGCAGGTTTGCCAACGCCAACCCGATAAACCCTGTTCAGGATTGTCCTCATACTGCTAAACAGACTGCTCGCGGCAAATAGTAGACCGAATACTCCTATATAGCCGGCGATGTTCTTATAAATACGGAACTCATCAAGACGTGAAAAGATGATTCCTTTCACAAAGGCGGCATACTGCTCGTATGGAATAAACTTGTCGACATAGGAAGCGATCTCCTGTTCAACCGAGGATGCTTGCAGCACCATACCGAGCGCCGAGAAGACAATCAAAACGAACGGAACAATACAGACAAACAATGAAAACGCCAATCCCGCCGCTGACAGGAAAACGTGATCTTCATCGATTCTGTAATACAACCCGGTGAGGTAGTAACGCAGGCACAATCCCAGCGGCTTGAGTCGTCGCGCAACCCTGAGCAACAATTCAGATAAGCTAAAGCGTGGCATGTTCCAAAGCTAAATCAACAATCTTCACCGCTGCTGTCCACACCCTTTTCCAAATATTCATCGTCCGATGATCGCATCAGGGAATCCGGCACAGAAAGCTTCATTATCTATAACAGGACGGTTGATGTCCGCAGGATTCACTTTTTCTTCACCTTGTCCTTTGACAGAACACTGTAGAACTCGTTGAAGACAAACTCCTTAGGTTCGCTCGCAAACGGGCCCAGTGTAAAATGCGTACTCGTGCCAGTGACTTTCTCTCGCGCGTAGCTCGAGTTGTTCTGTCCAAATGATACACACATGGTAACCGGCATCACAAAACTGGTATCCACACCTTTCGTTTCAATGTCGACATCTATAAAATACTCGTCACCCTTGCGGTCGGTTCTATATTCAACTTTGAACTCAGGGATATTCCGTCCGTAGAGCCACTGCTGGAAAAACCAGTTAAGCGGTTGGCCATAATGCTTCTCGGCAAGATCTACGAAGTCCTCGTTTGTAAACGGTCTCGTGTTACAGGTAATGGTCCATTCCTGCAGGAAACGCAGGAAGTTCCCTTCAGTACCATGCTCAAGATCATACATCAGGAACCTGAGCATGTGAAGTAGCCAGACGCCCTTGTTAACGCGGGCGCTAAAACTGGCGCGGCTGCCGATAGCCAATGGGACGTTCCGTTTGCGCCCCACCTCGGTATAAATCGAATCGCGGCGGTTGATCAGATTACTCTGGTAAGTTGCTCCCTGCTTGTTGTTGAGGAATAAAAGCGCAAGATACTCCGGCAGAGCATCGGCTATCCAGGCCTCTCGGTTGGATACCGGTCTTAACAGCGTTCCAAACCATTGCCGGGCGACAGCCACACCGGCAACGACATCAAATCCGCCTACGGCCTCCATTGGACCTTCCATAGCGCACACGGTCTGGGGCACCATGATCAGACCAGGCATACGAAACATCCGCTCCGGGACAATATACTCCACGAAAGCGTTCTGAGGCCCGCCGAAATGGGCAGTCATGTAATTAAACGCATCCGCTATGGAACTTTGGAAAGTTTCATCAGGTACGAAACATGGAATCAGCCTCTTCGAAATATGTCGCTGTTTCAAGAAGTTGAGAGTGATGCCGGCATTCGATACCACCGAAATGGTGTCAATGTCGGAAGGGTAGACATGAAAATAGAAGTCATTGTATTGATTTGATGAAGAGACAGTGAACCGGTCGTACTTATTGTCCACGGGCCTCACGGCACTCATTCCAGGCAGGTAGTAGTTGAATCCCCTGGGGACAGTGAAAGTAAAACGATGCGTGCAGACTTGCGGATTTTCAACATACGGCAAGAAACGATCGAATTTTTTTCCGTGGTACCAGAGAGTGAACCGGAGTGTATCCCCACCGTATCGGTACCCCGGCGGGATAATGCCTATATGCTTAAAGTCCTTCCGGCGATAGTAATCGACCGGTTGACCATCAAGGTAGATAGAGTCCTCTTTCAGTATTGCCGGGAGAAACAGCGAAACAAACCTCAGGCTGTCGGCATTTAATACCAGTGTGACGGTTACTTCGGCGCTATCCAGAGAGAATCCGTCTATACCACCCAAATTGATACGGCCGCTTTTTTCAATGATTGTGGTCGGATAGTGGACCTCGGACATCTGTCGGTCACCATAGATACCGATCTCTTGGCGCTGGAAGGCCGCCGCCGGTGCGGCAACAAGATCACTCACTCCAAGCTCGTAGTCAACTGCAACCTGCTCCGGCCGGTTGGGATCGAAGAAAAAAACATAACGGTTGAAATCAATCCAGAAATATCCGTCGCTGGAACGTTCATAGAGTGACCGCAAGAGCTGGAAGTAATTATCGAAGGTGTGAAGAATAATTGGTTTGAAGAACTGTTCCCCATGAGCCTGCTTGGCTATTGTAAATATTTTCCATTTGAGCTCTTTGGGCTCAAATGTAAACGATTCTTTCAACCTGAGGTCGAAGTCGTCAGCCATACGGATAAAGGCTACTTCAAAGTCCTCGTCAACAACACTGTCTCCTGAGATGCCCTGTAGCGCCTGCCTCTCCATGTGAGACGGGATTTCAATTTTCGCATTCCCTTTACCCACGAATATGGCCGTCGTGGGTCGACCTTCGACATAGCGCAGCAGGTGAATCTTACCTTCTTTAAACGTAAAAGTAGCGACGTCCTTACGGTAGACGAAGTCCTTGATCTTGGCCTGTTCTCCCATGTTATTCAACAAGTCCATGTCCAAGGCAGAGTAGTCCAGTTTGAACTTCTTTAAGAACTCAGACTCGCCAAACGCCGCCCCACCTAGCGCCATAACTAAGATGGCAACCAAGAGAAATGATCTTGCTTTCATACTTCCATCCTTGCTGAGACATACATCTTATTTCACCTATTATCTAATGACGAACGAATCCCTGTTCTGTCAATTTCCTCAGTTACGAATTACCTACAGGCGCAACAACTGCTTGTGCAGACATTAGTCTGATTCCACAGACATTTGTATATCATCAAACCACACCTTCCCCCCTATGTTACCTGGAGCGCCAATTCCAGCAAGAATATGTATTTCTCCGGATTAAAGGTCAGTTTTGTAGATTTCATTAACATTACGCCCTCCATTATATAAGCGCTTTCCGTGTCCTGACCCACGCTACAGATTTCACAGTAGCACCTCACCCTCCATATAAGTCTTGTAGGTTCCGCTCAGCTACCCCACTGGGCTTTTCAACTCTTAATATGTCAAACTAGCTTTAAGGATGCAATTACTTTGAAAAGCCATCCCTTGAATTCATATACCCGATTGACCACAAGACGGGGGGTTTATTTTCGTTTGTCTTTCCGCTGGGCAACCATATATTCTTTCACAAGGAGAAGTAAGACAAAGATGCGAGTAGTTGTCCAACGAACTGCCGGTGCCGAGGTCTGGATAGACAATACGTTACACAGTAAGGCAGAAGCCGGGTTGCTCGTATTGATAGGGACCAAAACGGGAGACACCGAACAATCGTGCGCTTTCCTGGCCGACAAGGTTGTCAACCTGCGCATTTTTGAAGACGACAGTGGGAAAATGAACCTGTCAGCGCTGGACATCGGGGCGGAAATAATGATCGTTTCCCAGTTCACACTGTACGCCGACACCAGAAAAGGGCGGCGACCATCATTCACCGAGGCAATGGAACCTGTAGCGGCGGAGCGGCTCTACAAGAGATTTGTGGAGCTGGTCAGAGCGTCCGGTCTGGCTGTACAAACGGGCATATTCGGAGCGAGAATGGACCTCAAGTTTACCAACCGGGGTCCGGTGACAATCATTCTTGAACATGAACTATAGCCATATCAGACAATTGGCCAGTCAGTGGAAGCTGGTTCTCGGATCGCGATCCCCGCGTCGGGTTTCCCTGCTCAAAGAGCTCGGTGTGCCATTCAAGCAAGTTATCCCCTCACTTGATGAGCGACAGAATCCGGGCGAACCCCCTTTCCAATGCGCCAAGCGCCTTGCACAGGACAAGGCTCTGTGGGTAGCTCGACAAACCAATGCCGGACATGTTGTGATCGGTTGTGACACAATCGTCGTCCTTGATGGGAAGATTCTTCAAAAACCGAACGATAAGAGTGATGCCTTCAGGATTCTCACAACACTGGCGGGGCGGATGCATGTCGTGTGTACGGCCCTTGCGCTGTCCGGTGACAGAAGGCTTTTTGCCGCCGACTATGAGCTTACCGAGGTTTATTTCAATTCGGTAACGGCACGGCAGATACGCGACTACATCGACACTGGCGAATCGATGGACAAGGCCGGAGCCTATGGTATTCAGGGAATGGGGGCATTTTTAGTTGACAGAATAAAGGGCAATCTGGATAATGTCATCGGCTTGCCATGTACGCTACTGAACAACCTTGCGAAAGAGGTAATCGCGGGACTGGACAACTAATGCCATTGGTACCATGAGCGAGCTACACGTAAAAATCGGGAAGCTGCTGAAGCTGGAACGCCAACGACAAGGCATTGTTCTGGACGATTTGTCGACTAAGCTCAAGGTCAGCAGCAGCAATCTCCGGCACGTCGAAGCAGGAGAACTGAAGGCTCTCCCCTCCGAGTTATACTTTAACCTTTTCGCCAAGTCCTACGCAGAAGCGCTCGGCATTGACTACACCAGTACCGTCGAGGCCATCAAGGAGGACATTGGACAGCCACTGGAACCTCCGAATGGTGCCAAAAAGGGAAAACAAGATGATTCCGAGGAGGAAAAAACAGCCCCTGAAAAAGAGGGCGCTCCTCCCGAAAGCAAACCTGAACCGGGAACCAAGTTTCTGCGAAAGTTCGCCCTGCTGTTTGGAGCTGTCGTCATCCTCTTTCTCATTGTTGTGCTCATAAATAAGTTGTTTTTCAGCGGTGATAACCATGAGCCTTCTGGGCAAATACAGCAAGACACCGGTTCGGTTGATATTTCTGATGTCTCTGCGGCAGAGAAGAGAGGGGCAGCAGATACAGAGTTTGCTCACTACGACTGGGATGTCCCCCGGTATGAAAAGTCCTCAGACCTGAAGTTGAAGCTGGTGGCAGCTCGGGAGACCTGGGCGGCGGTTTTTGCAGATGGTGATAGGGCAATTTACGACAATCTCGTACCTGGAAGGGTGTACCGGGCTTCAGCCAAATACCGCTTGCAGGTATCGATCGGAGTGCCATCAGCGGTTGAAGTCGAGCTGAATGGCACGCCCGTAAACCTGCGTGACCCGAACACGAGGCGCATCTCTAAAATCAAAATCAACCAGGCGAATCTGGCGTCATTTCTTAACCGGCCCACGCGCCCTGCCAAGACAGGCAGTGAGCGAAAAGTAAGCGATCCGCATAGTACAGTAACGACCCCGGTAGTACCGATAACAGCTGATTCCGCAAGTAGCCATCCTCCAGCACGAAACCGTACCAAGCAGGATACAATCCGCCACCCGGGCCATGACAACGCTGCACCAAACCAAGGCGATGATAATGAGCATTAGAAACCTGGTTGCCACCGCCAAGCTGAATCGCCGCAAGGTGAATGTTCACTCTGAAATTCTCGACTTTCCCGGGGTTCTTACGAAACCAAAACAGATCCTCGTCTGCCTGCCGGGAAACCTCCGCCAGCTCACCTTTGTCAAGCAGTTCCTGCCGACTTTAACCGAGTTATTCAAACCTGCTGAGATTACCCTGTTGTCTATGCCGGGAATCAAGATCGCCGACATCTTCCCACGCAAAGGATTTCACATCCTGACGCCGACCTCGGATCAGATGACATGGTCTGGTCTGGCCAAGAAGAACTACCTCAAACTGCTTCAGGAAAACAAGTTTGACCTGCTGCTGGATCTCAACCTTGAATCGTCGTATTTTACCTCAAGCATTCTGCTTGGCTTCCCAAAGGCAGTGAGGATTGGACGCGGGAATCACTTGGGAGAACCGTTCTATAACCTCGAAATCAAAACAAAATACCTGCGGGACGAACGCAACATATATCGCTCACTCCTGGAAACACTCAGTCTGCTCAAGAGCAGCCGGACTAAAACAGCAACCCCTGATCACAGTGGATAAACAACGGAGGAACTGTGTATCTAAAGCAACTTGATCTGCTGGGATTCAAATCCTTTACCAATAAAACAAGTATATACTTCTCTAATGGTATTACAGCTATCGTCGGTCCTAACGGCTGCGGCAAAACGAACATCCTCGATGCCATCCGCTGGGTGCTGGGAGAGCAGAAAGTCACCCTCTTGCGAGGGAGCAAAATGGAAGAGGTGATCTTCAATGGCACCCGTGACGTGAAACCTCTAGGCATGTCCGAAGTGACCATAACCTTGATTAATGACCAGGGCATCCTACCAACAGAATACCATGAGGTACAAGTTACCCGGCGCCTGTTTCGCAGCGGCGAATCAGAGTATCTGCTCAACAAAGTCCCCTGCCGACTAAAAGATATAACAGAGTTATTCTACGACACCGGCGTGGGCACCCACTCCTACTCAGTTATTCAACCAGAGATGATTGATGCTGTAATCTCCGACCGGGCTGAGGAACGACGCTTCCTGTTCGAGGAAGCAGCCGGCATCACCAAGTATAAACAGCGCAAGAAAGTTGCCCTGCGAAAGCTCGAAGCGACCGAGAACGACTTTCTACGCCTAAATGACATTTACGCTGAGGTAAAATCTCAGGTCAACTCGCTCAAACGCCAACATCGAAAGGCCGAACGCTACCAGGCTGTCGCCAACAATATCAAGAACTGGGAGCTATACTTAAGCTCGCGGCGGATAAAAGCGATTGAATCTGAGAAGCAGGAACTAAAGGGACAACTTGGCACGCTAACTGATCAGCGGCTTGACAGAGAGTCGGTTCTCAGCCGAATCTCCGCCCAACTGGAGGCAGACCGCAAAGAGCAGGTCGACCTGGAACACGAACTGACCAGCGTCAGCAACGAAGTCTACCAGGCTTCGGAAAGAGCTCATTCATGCGAAAAGGAAATCTCAATACTGACGGAGAAGCGCTCTAACGCCAGATCGCTTATTGAGCGCAATCAAAACGAAATCCAATCTCTTCAGACCAGGGAAAAGCTTCTGGGAGAGCAGTCCGACGAAACCGGAAACGAAATTAAACAACTCAAGGAAGACGCTGAGACTCTTACCTCTCGTCTAAACGAGGCCGAAAGGGAGCAAGCAGAAGCCGACAGACAACTGCTTAACGTCCGAACAGCCAAAGAACAGGAAAACGAGAAACTCCTCGACCTCGAGGGAAGGCTGTCTTCCGGACGAACGGAAGTGGAAAGCCTCCATGAGCAGGAAGAGGAGTTGAAGCAGCTTGGCAGTGATATTGACAATCAAACCACCGAAAAGACCAGGCTGCGGGAAACACTAAGCGCACAGACCTCTGCTCACCGGCAAACTCTGGATGAGACTAACGCTCGCAAAATCGCCGACGAGAAATCGCACCACGATCTCTCTAATCAAATCGAGCAACTGCTGGAAAGAAGTGAGGAGCTTTCCCTTGAAATCTCGAACCTGACCGCCTCCATTGAGGCCTGTCAGGCCCGTCGCAGTCTGCTTGAGGACATGATCATCCACTATGAAGGCTATGAATCTGGTGTCGTTGCGGCCATGGAGGTACGTGAACGCTTTAGTGAGGGCCTGATCGGTACCGCAGCAGAGAAGTTCGTCCCTGTGGAAGGACTGGAAACAGCAGTAGAGGCGGCACTCGGGGAAATCGCCGGTTTTATCATCTGTAGGGATCGCTCGGCTGCCGAGGCAATCATAAACTACCTGAAAGCGGAAAAGAAAGGCAAGGTCGGCATCCTCGTGCCGGACAGCGGGACGCTTAACCCGGTTGTGAAACGTCCAGAACTGGATGTGCCGGAATTTATTGGGTGGATGGATAGCTTTATCTCGACAGATTCTGACCTTCGACCCTTGATGGAGGCTGTCTTGGCCCGGACGGCGGTCTTCAAGGAAGGATGCAATCCGCGAAACATTCTTCGTCAGCTTCCATTCGGATTCCAGGCGGTGTCTACCGATGGGATGGTGTACAGCAAGAATATCATCTCGGGCGGTTCAGATGACAGGTTTCCTCTCTTTCGCCGCCAGGAAAAAGTTGCCGAGCAACAGAAAATGGTGGAACAGTTGCACGAGCGACTAAGCTCTATCCAGCAGGAAAAGAGCAGGGTCATAGCCGAGATCGCCGCCTCCCGTGCAGAGTCTTCACGGCTATCCCAATCGCTGGAGACTCTGGCTGAGGAACTTGAGTCAATTAAGAGTAAACTCAACGAGGTCGAGTACCAGCGCCGTTCTATCGAAAGCGAACTTGACCGTCTCCGCAAAGAACGGCTCAGTTGCAACGCCAAGCTCGAGAAAATCCGTTCTCGCCAGTATAATCTGGGTCTGGACTTCGACCAGCTTTCCTCCCAAAGAGAGGACCTTGCTCGCAGTATATCACAGACAAGCGACCGGTTGAGTGAATCTGAGGACACCACCACAGCCACGCTTGAAAATGTCTCACAGCTACAAGTAGCGGTCGTTGAAGCAAAAAGTAAAACTGAGCAAACCGAGAGCAAGCTCAACCACCTCCAAGAGTTGCGGCAGGAGATCGTCAGGACAATCGAAGCTAAACAGATTGAAATTCACACGGCCGAGCAGGAGATTGAGACCTCAACCCAGAAAATCTCTGAGCTGGAAAGATGGCTGAAAGCCGCTTTCGAGGAGCGCACCGGGATCGCTGCCCGTCAGAACGGTCTACGAAATGTCCAGATAGAACTACTGGAGCGAGTCTCCGCACGAGAAAAGCAGCTCAAGGAAATCCGGGGCGAAAGAGATACGTTAAGCGACCAGATACACCAGTTGGAAATTCATCTTAATACCCTTGAGTCGGAGATCAAGGCTGTCAGCGACAGGATACGTGAGGAATTCGAGGTCGATATTGCTTTAGTAGAGGCTGTCAGTCCGGATGAAAAGCTCACGGAGGAACAGGCACGTGAGCTTCTGTTGAAACAGAAAGAAGCGCTGAAGAAATTCGGCGCCGTCAATCTTCTTGCCCTCGAAGAATACCAGACAGCCAGCGATCGTGAGCGTTTCCTCAAGGAACAGTTGGCCGACTTAACCAATGCCAAAACCGATCTTCAGACTACTATCACAAAGATCAATCAGACGGCAAAAAACCTGTTTACTGAGACGTTTGAAAAAGTGCGCAGCAATTTCAAAAAGCTCTTCGTTGAGTTATTCACAAGCGGGGAGGCCGACATTTTTCTGGCGGATCCGGCCGACCCGTTGGAGTCGCACATCGAGATCATCGCTCGTCCCGGTCGGAAGAAGCTGTTGTCCATAAATCAGATGTCCGGCGGTGAGCGGGCGCTGACGGCTATCTCTCTCCTCTTTTCCCTCTATCTTGTCAAGCCGTCCCCATTCTGCATCCTCGATGAAATCGATGCCCCCCTCGACGATGCCAACTGCCGTCGGTTTCTCAAAATGATCGGAACTTTTGCCAACCGGACTCAGTTCATCTCCATCACTCACAACAAGATTACCATGGAAGCCGCTGACAATCTTTACGGTGTCACTATGGAGGAACCCGGTATCTCCAAGCTGGTTGCTGTCAGGTTTGCTGACGTTCAGCGGGATGAAGCAAAAGGTGCCGTGAGAATCGATACCGATGCCGGCGAACCAATTGAGATAGCGGAGACAGCACCAGTCGTTTCACAAGATGATACTAAGGAGCTTCCTAGAATAGTCGTTGAACGGTTACATCCTACGATACCTTACGGCGGCAAACCGGAGGATCGGGACTGAGCGACTAAATTCCCGTGAAATATCGTTTTTAAGTTATGATAGAAAAAACAATTACAGGTGCAGTAGATCGGGTTCCGAATGGAATCCGGCAGCCGCCGGACGGAATGAGAAACCCGACAACAACTTCTGCTATAATTGGCAGGTGTTAAAGACACCTACCTTACTCTCATGATTGATTCGTATGAAAAGCTGAAACGGTCGCTGGCCAGGACCAAGCAGAACATTCTCGGCAAAATCGTTCAGGTGGTCAGCCGCCGCAAAATTGATGACGAACTTCTGGAAGAAATTGAACAGATCCTCATCGAAGCCGACGTCGGCGTCAAAGCAACCGCCAGACTCATCGAGAACCTCAAGCAGAAGGCAAGAGAGAGAAACCTAACCGAAGGAGAACAGGTCATTGCTCTCTTGCAGGAAGAAATCGTTTCCATACTGATGCGAGAAGGAGCGCCGCTTGTAAACGAAAACGACAAAAGGCTGGTGGTCTGGTTGATAGTGGGCGTTAACGGCACCGGCAAAACGACCACCATCGGCAAACTGGCCACCAGGTTTTCCTCTGAAGGCAAGAAAGTAGTCATCGCAGCTTGTGATACATTTCGCGCAGCCGCAATTGACCAGATAGCCATCTGGGCCGAACGCAGCAACGTCGATATCATCAAATCCGCCGAAGGCTCAGACCCGGCGGCAGTTGCTTTTGACGCTTCCAAAGCTGCCGCCGCACGCTCGGCGGACATATTGCTGGTCGATACCGCCGGGCGACTTCACACCAAATCGAACCTGATGGAAGAACTGAAAAAGATCAGGAGGGTTATCGCCAAGGCGCTGCCCAACTCCCCTATCTATAGCAGACTTGTCGTTGACGGCTCCACAGGGCAGAATGCGATCTCCCAGGTTCAGATTTTCGCTCAGGCGATTGGCTGCGATGGTATCATTGTCACCAAGCTTGACGGCACTGCTAAGGGGGGCGTAATTATCGCTGTCGCTGAGGAAATAGGAGTGCCGGTCAACTTCCTTGGCTTGGGGGAAGGAATCGACGACCTACAACCCTTCGACCCCAAGCAGTTTGCCGAGGCATTGTTCGCATGATACATAAGTTCACTGTTGAATCCAAAATCCGCGAGGAAATAATTGACGTCACCGCTCTGGTGCAGCAGGCAGTCTCGGAAAACGAGCATGACTGTGGTCTGGCATTCTGTTTCGTTCCCCACACAACGGCAGCCATTACTATTAACGAAAACGCCGACCCAGATGTGAAGCGGGACCTGTTATACAAATTGCAAAAAGAGATACCCCAGGCGGATGGGTACCACCACGCCGAAGGCAATTCGGACGCACACGTCAAAGCATCATTGATAGGCTCTTCAGAACTGATCGCCTTTGAAAGCAAGCGGCTTGTACTGGGACGATGGCAGGGAATCTACTTCTGCGAATTTGACGGCCCCAGGCGGCGGCGGCTCATAGTCAAGGTCGGCTCGTTTGCTTAAGATCCGAATAGTTGCTATCGGGAAACACAAAGACCGTTGGGTCGAAGAAGGCTGCGCCCATTTTGAAAAGCTGCTCTCCCGCTTCGCCAAGGTCGAGTGGAAAATTGCGCTTCCCCTGAAAGAAGCGTCCTCGCTGACACCTGCTGAGATCAAAAAACGTGAGGCCAGACTGTTGGAGAAGGAATGTTAAAAAGGATTATGTGTTGCCTTAGCTGATAAAGGCGAGCAAAGAGATACACCTGCTTTTGCCAAGATGCTTGAGACGCTTCAGATCAAAAGCGGTGGGACAGTGAACTTTATTATTGGCGGAGCGTACGGACTTGATGATGTCATTCTGAACAAAGCCGACCACGTTTTGTCTTTATCTTCTCTAACCTTTTCCCACCAGCTCGTTAGGCTGATTCTGCTGAAACAGCTCTACCGCGCCTTTACAATTCTTCACGGTACGGACTACCATAAGTAACGCTGCTATTTCGTGGGCGGCAGATGTCCACATCTGCCCCATACTCGAACCGGAGAGAATAAAAAAAGCGCCCGACGGTGTAGTCTATATCGGGCGCTTCTGAGGAAAGAGAAGAGAGGGAGTTATTTTAAAAGAACCATCTTCTTGGTAGCCGTGAAGTCGGCAGCCTCCAGGCGGTAAAGGTACACGCCGGAAGCAGCCGGCAATCCGTTGACAGTCCTGCCGTCCCACTCCACTGTAACGACACCTGCATCGCTCGACGCATGGAACTCACGAACCAGACGACCGGTAATGTTGAAGATTTCCAGTTTCCACTCGTTTGGTTGGGGCAGTGTGAAACTGATTGTTGTCATCGGGTTGAATGGATTAGGATAATTCTGGTTCAAGGCAAAGCGAGTCGGCAAACCGCTCTCCTTGCCCACAACTGTATAAGGTCGGCCCTGGTAGTCCACTATTTCAGTCCGAATCAGGCTCAGTCGACCGTCGCCATGACAGGGAATCCCGACAAGATTGTTCCTGCCGGTGGGAATTACATTGGTCCCGATATTATAGATGAGCAGCCGCAGCTCGTTGTTTTCCATACCATACATCAGATCCATCCCATCGGCATCGGAGACCAGCCGCGGTTCATCAAGAACCAAACCGCCGCCTATATCATAGACAAGCAGGGCTGCTCCAATGGTGCTTGCCGCCTCGGTGCTGATGAAGATAGCATCGGAGTTGTGTTCGGTCCGGACGGTGAGCTTTTCGGAATGCGGCGTGGTTTTCGGCATTGGGTCTGCATCGCCGATAATAATCCTGATCAAGTACACAAGGTCGCCAATGCTGAGTGTCAAACCATCAGCGTTTACATCAGTGGCGGCAGTCTGTCCGGCCACGTTTATCTTGAATGCCGAAAAGCCGTAAATAAAATAGTTGGTAAACACCACTGCGTCGGCGATTTCATACTGAATTCCATTCAGGTTGATATCCCCACGTATATCGATAGACTCGGCAGGAATAACACAGATGCCACCGTTGATGAATTCGACACACCGTATCGGCGCCGGTTTGCCCTCGCCACCGCCCTCCACGCATGTATCCGGCGCTCCCAGACCATACGTGCGAGCCGACTCAGGATATGTGATATCATCCGCCTCATCCCAAACCAGCGTCGTCTCGGCATTGTAGATTCTCAGGTCAATGTATAGGTCATCTCCAGACGGGCTCGAAAACGCGTTGTCGCCGCAGTTGTACCAGACAAAGCTTATAGGGAGGAAGAAACCGCCCAGATTCTGGTTATTCGCCACCTGGTATTGCATAGCAATCAACACCCCATTCGGCATCAAAGTCGAATCCGGTGGATGGTGAGCGCCATCGTTCATATCGGCCAGCCCCACAAATCGCATCAACCCGGAGGGGCAATGGTCGCCACAATCGCCGGTACCGAAACGGAAGGTGAAATACTCCCAGCCATCTATCTGAGTTCCGGTGATTGTCGCCGTTCGGAAGGTCATCACCGAGGCATCATAGCTTGTCAAGATATCAAAGCCGCCGATCGGATCCCAGCTTTCGATGCGCATGTCAACGTCCTGAACCATGCCGACAGGAATGCACTCGCCGCCGTCAATTGAAAGCCTCAGACACACATCGCAATTTTCTCTCTCCGTTATCTCCACAAAGAACGAGCCGGTTGTGGTGTTGCAGCTATCGAAAGCCTCAAAACAGAATTCATAGACGCCGAAGCTGTCAGGAAGGAAACAAATCAGACCGCTGTCATCGGCGAGGAGTGTAAAGTCGCCTGTTCCACAGGTCATGGAGAGCGATACCGACGATTCAATATCAGTGGCATAGATGCCGTCGACACAAACCTGGTCGGTGTCGTCAAGACAACGCTCGAACGTCTGGTAACCCGGTAGGAACAGTGCCGGCGCCTGATCCTGTGTGACATCTACCGTGGTATGACAGGTATCCGCACCACAGACACCCTGGGCGATAACGTCTATCTCATAGGTGCTGTTTTCATCGACCTGGAAGCAAACGAATCCATCAGAATAGTACCCAATGGGACTTACATCTATCTGCGAAACGGAGCCGGACACGGTAACCGGATAACAGAGAGTAACCGGCTTAGCCAAACAGAGCAATGTGTCGATCAGCGCGGGGCAGGTAACGTCCGGCGGCTGAGCGAGCTCTACTTCCAGCGTAAACTCACAGGTGTCACTTCCACACAGGGCCTCAGCTATCACGGTGATATCGTATGTACCGCCGGTATCAATGCCGACACAAACCTCACCGGTAGCCGGGTCGTAGTATCCATTGGGCAATACCGTGACTTCAGCATCCTCAGGTGTAATCAACGCTACAACGCGCACCGTATCCGGCCCGCAAATAGTGTCTGACTGAAGCCCCTCGGGACAAATAATAGCAACCGTGCCGCCCACGTTCACCGTCACCACAACAGTATCCGAACCCGAGGCACCACATTCGTCGATAGCCGTAATAACAATGTCATAAATCCCAAAATCCTCGGGAGTAAAGCAGACCTGATTACCTTGAACAACCCCGATAGAACTGACGATTTCAACAATGTTAGTGTCTAAGTCGGATACGACAAATGGCAGGCAAATCTCGCTTGGCTCACACTGGACTAAGGTCGTATCGTTACCGGCGTCGACAACCGGTGGGCTATTGAACCGCGCTATTACAGTGAATGTGCAGGCAGCAGTTCCGCACTCACCATATGCCGTCATAGTTATTACGTAGTCGTCCGGTTGCAGCAAAGGCACACAAACCTCCTCCCCGCTGAGAAATGCCGGTGCCGTAACCGTCACCGAATCGACGTTGGATAAGACCGTATATTGCCGGCAGAGCGTGTCGGGTTCGCACAGAACAACACTCGTATCAGCTGGGCAGGAGATGTCCACTTCCTCAGATATCCAGACATCAAAATCGATGTAGCAGGTGTCGCTGTTGCACTCGGCGACGGCAATTACCTCGATACCATAATAACCGGAGGTGTCAGCATAGAAACAGAGCTCGCCGTTCGCCCACGTGCCGTAACTTGTTTCAACCTGGAAACTGTCCCCTATTATGTTCAGCGGCCAGCAGGCCTCACCCGGTTCGCAGAGGAAAATATCGATAGGCTTAAACGTGACGGGACAATCAATCTGCACATAGTCTCCTGTCTCCACGATAATGCATGGTTCGGCGGTATCCGCCAGACCGCATGCGTCAGTAGCGATAATTTCAATGCAGAAACGCCCGGCACTGTCAGGTGTAAAGCAGACCTGGTCAGCCTCGGCGTCGTAAAAACCGAGTGAGGTCGTCACATCGGTCAGATTGCCATCCACGTCGCCAATGTCAACCGGCAGACATATCTCCTCGAGGGCACACTGAGAAAAAACAGAATCTTCCAAAACATACGTGATATATGGAGCGCTGTTGAGCACAACGTTCACGGCGATCTCATCCCAGTCGGATGCCTCACAGGAGTCCACGGCCGTCACTCGAATGACATATGTCCCCAGCGTATCCGGCGTGAAGCAAACCTGGCTCGTTATAGGATTATAAAGCGCTCCCTCAACAATGACATCCGCCAGATTGCCTTCGGCGTCACTGGCGCCCACCGGCAGGCAGATCTCTTCCATCTCACATGAAGCGATCGTTGTGTCCGGCGGCAGGATTACCAGCGGGTCGGTATTGCACGCGATTGTAACAAAAAACTCACAACTATAGGTATTGCATGGAGTGGAAACATCAACCGTGATATGATTAGTGTTTGAACACTCAGACCAGAAACATATCGTCTCCGTCCGTGCATCGTACCAGGTGTTAATCCCCAGCACTTCCACCTCGGCGTTCTCCGGTATACCGAAAATGGGCAAGCAGAACGTATCTACCAATTGGCAGGTGAAAATGGTCGTGTCGTTGGGACACTCAATCGAAATCCCCTGATCGGTCTCTATGACAACCATCGCCGTATCGGCAGCAACATGCCCGCAACTATCCATAGCAGTGACGATGAGCTCGTAGTGACCGCTGTCATAGGGGACAAAACAGACAAGGCCATCCTCGTATTGACCATTGTAGTTTACCGAGATACTCTCGATATCGCCATCAGGGTCAAACACATTTACCGGCAGACAGACCTGCTGAGGGTAACACAGATATAGTGCGGTGTCTGTCATTCCGCTTACTATCGGCGGGCTGTTGAGACTTACCGTGATGTCGACCGTGTCCGAGGCGACCAAGTCACATGAGTCGGTTACTTCAACTATCAATGTGTAGACGCCCGATGTATCAGGGACAAAACAGACCTGGCGGGTATCCTCGTTGTACACTCCAAGATTGGTCGAAAGTGACTTGTATACTTCAATCGTCTCGACATCCACACAGATCTCAGTAGGCTCACACAGGGCGATGTCAAAATCTTCCCCCAAATCGACAAACAGGGGTTCACCGATTGCTACCGTCACAACTACGGTGTCACTGGCCGTCTCGCCACAATCGTCGATTGCCAGAACCGCGATCACATAACTACCAGTAGTATCAGCAGTGAAGCAAACCTGACCGGTCTGTGGGTCATAGTTGCCAAAATTCATATAAACGGTTTCGATATTGTCGTCGGTAATAACGGCATCCAGGCAGACTTCCGTCTCTGCACAGAGATAAACACTAAAATCATCCCCCAAATCGACCACCGGCGCTTCGTTGACAGTGACCGAGACGATGGTCGTGTCGCTGTCAGCAGCACCGCAGGTATCAACAGCCGTCAGGATCAAGGTGTATACACCGGTCGTATCAGCATAAAAGCAGACCTTGTCACTGGCGGCATCATAGGTTCCATAATTTACCGAGACATCGGCAATATCAAAGTCGAGATCATCGGCGGTAGCGTGAAAACAGATCGTCTCCGCCTGGCACATAAAGACAGAAAAGTCATCAGCCATACTCACGTACGGCGGATTGTTAACCTCAATGAATACCAGCACAACACAGGTGTCGGTAAGATCACAAGAGTCAACGACTTCAATAACGACATCGAACTCAGCTGACTCCTCGCTGTACACACAGACCGTCCGATCCTCGATAGTGGCGTTTCCCGAAAGGACATTAAACGTCAGTGGTCCCTGCTCGGGATCGGTGGCGTCGACAGTGAAACAGAAGGTGTCAGGTTCACAGGCATAGAACATTTGCGATCCGGGACAGGCAATCTCCGGAGGCTGGTTCAGAACAACCGTTATCCGGATTGTATCCCGATCACAGCAAGGAGGCAAAGCTGCGTCTCCACTTCTCTCGACAGTATATGCAAATAGATAAGTCGCAGAATCCACCTCGTAAGGCATAAAGCAAGTCTGGCCGGAGGTGTCGGTCAGCATCTGAAACTGACCGGGTCCCTCAACCTGGCTAATGACCAACAAATCGCCACCGGAGTTGACCCCAACAACATCAAAACAGACCTCTTCAAGGTCACAGAGGTAGATAGTAGAGTCGTAGCTAAGCACCTGGGGTGGTGGACATGATACCTCATCGCCGTTGTCTCCCAACGCATCTCCCATAGGCGCCGTTTGGCTTCCCGAGGTAGCAAACACCGGGGACAGCGCAAAGAACACAACAAGCATTGCCGAGATACTAACGAACCCTAATCGTTTCATCTTTCCTCCGAATGTGCAAATCGTGCTTTGGGCGCGAAAGTCACACTAAATGATCTTGATCCTGGTATTGCGAATACTACTTATGTTGAGCAAGGCCATACCGGCCCTTTTTGACACAGAATCTACTTTTATCAAGCCTTCTACCGTGCTAGTAGGTATTGTGCAGTAAGCTGCTGCGGTAACTCGGTAATTTACGCTACTCACTCGAATATAGCCTTCCTACTACAAAAGTCAAGGCAAAATAGCCTGTGTCTGGCTCAATGCAAGAATCAGGCCAACAGGCCAACACTTTGAGCCCGTAGAGGCTACAGATTTTATTACACAGAATCTGCAGCCGGCTGTCTATTTTGTGAAGGCTGATAGTCAAAATATGTGTTATATTACTTATACTTCCTACCGGCTGGCTGACAGCCAAGAGCCAGCTTTGTAGGCAATTTGCCGGAACCGATTCCGGTGGTAAGGAGGAACAGACATTGGATGCAGACAGGGGAAAACACTTGAGGTTTTGCTTGTTTGCATTACTGGTAGCCATGGCACCAGGGCTGGTTAGTCCAGCGGCCTTCAGCCATAGTCACAAGCAACCGTTCAACGGGGCCCTCACGGCGGATGTAAAGAGCAGGCAGGAGAGCTCTGCAGCCTCACAGATTACATCGCCTGTCTTTATCAGCAGGTGGCCGGCGGTCGGAGCAACCCACCGAACATCGAAATTCTCCGGAGCGGTAGGCAGCTATGGACTTTGCAGAAAGTACAAGGACAACATCACAGGGCAGACAAACCCCGGCTTCGAGTTTCCTATCAACAGCGGTATTGAGTATCTCTGGGAAGCAGCTCTCTGGATTGGTGGGATGGTCGGGGATGATACGCTCGTTTCAACAGCCTACACACTGGATACCAGGGACGGTTATATGGTTTTGTGGGGTCGGGAGTTATACCCTCCAGACGATCCCATAGTGGGGAGAGGAATTAGCCCTGTATATGTCGGGGAAGAGACAACTTATCGCACCCATTTTGTCGACACTTTTACAAGCGGTGTTCCCGACCTAGTTGATGACTTCTTCGATCGTCCCCATATCCCCCTGAACCTCTCGGTGATACAGAAATCATACAGTCTCGATGCTAATCCCTACCGCAATATCATGCTTCTCGATTTCATCATAACCAATATTGGCCCTGACAAGATCAGGAAGGCCTATGTGGGGATTCTGATCGACGGTGACGTTTGCAGTGACAAGGCAGATTCTTACGAGTGCTATTCAGACGATCTGACAGGCTCGTTACGGGATATCAGTACAGGATACATTATCGACAATGACGGCGACCCACAAGGTGGTTTCTTCCAAGACTCTCTCAGCCCCATCGACGGTCTCGCCCTTCGGCCGGTCATGATTTATCCGCCCGTAAGAGATACGAACTTCAACTGGTGGTTCTACGGGGACGAGTTTGGTCCCCGCTTGAAAGGGACACCGGCAGACCCATTTCGGGACTTCCAGACCGGTGGCATTGGGGTTCCGAGCGGAGACATCAATAAGTACTACATCATGAGCCATAACGAATGGGACTACGACCAGGTAATGACGGCCACTATCGATTCTACCGACAGCCTATGGCTTTATCCCGATCGATCACTGGCGCTGGATATCTCGGGTGGGTATGACACACGCTTTCTCCTTTCGGTAGGACCGATTGACCTCATGCCTGACAGCTCCATGAGAGCCGTTTTCGCCCTGTTTGGCGGCGACTTCGTCCACGTAGACCCTACTAATGGAAAGAATCTTTCTGCTCACGATTATCGAGGCTTCTATTACAACCTCCACTTTGACATCCTCAGGAATACCGCCGAGGAAGCGGTGAGCTTTGCCCAGTCTGTGCTGGATCCGATGAGACCACCGACAGGCCTGAGTCTCGTCAGGGTGTCGGCAGATACAGCCGTGCTGAGCTGGGACAGATGGGCACTGCCAAACGTGACCGGCTATAATGTCTACTTGAAACCGGTCGATGACTCCTTTTTTATTGGTCCCTATGTTATGATGCCCCCTGTCGCTCCAATTGGCATGGGAAACTGGTCCCATCATTTTCCAGCAGGTCAAACAACTGGAGAGATAACCGACCTGCTGCGACCGGGCCAGCTCTACTTTGCAGCGATAGCCCATGTAACAGAGGTCGGTGAAGGTATGCTTTCACTGCCAATCGTTGTTGGCTACGAGCAGCTCGAGCGGGTACAGCGGACGCATGAGTTTGCCTTTTTCCGCGACGGGGACTCCAGCTTGACGCTTACCTGGAAGCCTTCTGAAGATCCAAGCATACGCTACTACAAGATTTACAGAACACTGGACACAACAGTAGCTAACAGCCGCTACCGTCCATTTATAACCGATGATTCCTCCCTTGTGCCGTTCGCTCCGAGAACCTCACGGAAACATAATGGCGTGACCTACTGGTATTACGAAATTGAACCTTATGATTCCACTGCTTCCAATCGTGCGATCTACACCGATCAACACCCAGTGGACGGGGCCATCTACTGGATCTCGGCGGTTGGGCGTCTCGGTTATCCGGGGCCATATTCTAAGCTTATCGTTGCGCAGAAAGGCCCCAACCCGACCAAAGACATCATCGTTGTTCTCGGTGCAAATCTCACACCACATGATTATATCTACGTTGACTCAATGATCGATTTCTACAACCGCACTCTGACTGGGTATGAATTCGACATTTACAACTGGAGGGATTCCAACCTACTCTCATCAAATTGTGGCACCGGGTACTGCACTGACTGGCGGGATCTTGCCCGATACAAGGTAGTCATTGTGGAGGAATTCCCGTCGCCGAGAATACTGACTCCGAAAACGGAACCCGTTCACAAACTGTTAACTCGGATTTTGGACTCCGGGCACGATCTGGCCTATTTTGGCACGCCTCCGGGCCACGAAGAGATCCATCTGATGTCATACGATGATACGGTGCTGTATGATCCAGGCTCTTTTGAATCTTACTACTTCGGCCTAGAGTCAACCTATTTGAAAACCTGGAAAAACAATTACAATGTCTATAATGCTGTCGACAGTTTAGCCGGTTTTAACAGAGCCATTCCCGTTGACGAGGGACTGCCATATCTTCCTCTCGATTCCAACACCAGCCACCGCCTGCGGACTTTCTTTCGGCAATTGTTCGTAACTGACAGCGTCCTCCCGCTTACTGGGGCATTCAGACCCAATCAGAGAGCTGAAGTACTGTACCGATACGGCTCTCTGTACCCCAACACATCGGAACTGGATGGAAAGCCATGCGGCCTTATGAACCAACACTCGATCGGCAAGGCGTATGCTTTCTCATTCCACCTGTGGGCTATTGATGAGACAGCCGCTCGTGAACTAATCGATTATATCATGGAACACCGCTCTGAGGACCAACCAAACGACAACCCGCCGCTTCTCCCTACAAGCCTGTACCTGTACCAGAACTATCCCAACCCGTTCAACAGCGGAACCAGGATTTCATTTGACCTATCCAACCCAGCCCAGGTAACACTGGAGATTTACAACATCCTCGGTCAGCAAGTGAACACGCTACTCAACCAATCAAGGCCGGCTGGATCATATACGATTGACTGGGATGGCAGGGACAGCCAGGGAAGATTTGTCGCCTCAGGGATTTACTTTTACCGTCTGAAAGCGGACAATAAAACAGACGCCAAGAAAATGATATTTTTGAAGTAGAAAAAGCAACAAAACCCGTTATATTTATACTATCCTGAATACGTACTTGCTAACTGGCAGTTTCAGCTCATGAGAATAACATTAGTGATTATAGTCTTGATTATTGCTTTCTGTTTAGGTGCATTGGCAGGCGAACGGATCGCAGTTACTACCACTAAGGGCAATAAACCCTACATTGCAAGCCAGAAAGAGAGTATACAAGCGCCAGATGGAGTAGTTGCCCAAGACACAAATCTCCTGCTGCTCCGAGCAAATCATGCGCCGACATGGCTCGATATCAGAATACCAGAGTGCCTATGGCATGAAGGGGATACGAACAATAGTGGTTTACAGTTGGACCAATGGGAAATTATGCATCCGTCAGTTGTTTTTATACCGGAAGGTTTTCTCGGATATCGATATTGGTTTGCTGGAACATACCTTGGTCAGGGAGGAACATATGAGAATCCCTGTATATATGTGAGTAATGACAATATAAATTGGACTGAGGTCATAGTTGGGGACGACACTCTGCACAACCCGATCTTCACGAGGGAAGACTTCGCTGTTACTTACCTGTCCGATTGTGAGCTGTTTATGTCCCATACTGGAGAGCTGTGGCTCTTTTTCAGAGGGAAAACGCAGACCATTGGCTGTTGCTCCGACACCAATTTCATTTTTGGTGTCTACACAACCAACGGGGTAGATTGGCACGGGAAAAACGAAGCCTATGCCCCTGCGAGCAAGGCCGACACGATTGTCGGGCCAGTGACGGGCGCCGATTGCCTTAGTCATCATGGAAATAATGTCAGAGCTGCCCAAGGTTTCGATCTTCTGTCTCCAGCTGTGGTTTTGGACCCGGTCGGGCAATACAGGATGTGGACAGTTGAGACTGGCATTTATTTGCCTGTTTGCAATCCTGGTAACACACAATGGGTTAATGAGCATAACTTTGTAACATTGTGGGAAGCGGATAATCCGGAGGGCCCTTGGGATACTGTGCAAACATGTAACTGGCTTCCCTCTGACCCTTCATCAAGAGATATATGGCACTTATCAGTCTTGCCATATGACGCAAATAACTATCTAACGCTCGTTACAGAAACGAGAATAGGAGCACATGGAAGCCCTGCTTGGTTGCACATTGCAATCAGCACAGACACAGGCAAGAGTTTTACAACTCGGGCTGATCCTCTTCTCAAGGCTTCCACATGTGCCCATTGGGCAAATGAACTTATCTACAGGTCTTGTGGAATATGGATTGATAGTAAGGAGCAGGAACACACATTAGGTCTCTACTACTCGGCATACGGGGGAAGAGGCGACGACACACTAGATAATCGGGTGAGATGGGCAACTGGTTATACGGAATGTTATTACGAGGGCCCTTGTCAAAACAGAGGGAACGTAGATGGTATCACTAGTATCGGTGGACCAATTGATGTGGCTGATTTGACCTATCTTGTCAATTACCTGTTTCAGTGTGGTTATCTTCCCCCCTGCGTTGAAGAAGGCAATATTGACGGTAGTTCTGGCCAAGGCGGACCAATCGACGTTGCCGATTTGACCTACCTGGTTAACTACTTATTCAATAGCGGCGATACCCCCCCACCGTGTCCGTAAACAAAAACACAAAAGTTGATGCCAGGAGGCTACACATGATTTTGTGGGCGGCAGATGTCCACATCTGCCCCATCCTCAATTGAGTTGACGCACGAGAAGAGGTTGCCCCATAAGTGGTGTGGACCCGCGTAGGTGGCGGCCTTGTGTCGCCACAAGCCATCGGGCTGGGCGGAGACGAGCCCCGCCCCTACGCTACTCTGTCGACTTATGAGACAGCCTCAGGACGTCCGCCAACCACAATGTAACTCAGTACAAAAGTCACCGGTAAACCCACCGCAAGCGGTGGGCCACCTGCGATTCCAACTTATTACAAAAGCCACCTTGCGGCCACTTCGCGGCCTATTTCTCGCCTCCAAGAATAATCGGCAGACTTCCGGCGTCATTGCCGACAATGACCACTTTGGTGTTAGGGGATTTGGCGATTTCCAGGGTTGCTTCAATTCCCTTCCATTTCAGCAGGGAAGACGTGATGCCGGCGCTGACGATCTTTTGAAAGTCGGAAATCCCCTTGGCCTCGATGCGCTTTCTTTCCGCCTCCCGTTTTTCCTTCTCGATGGTAAACTGCATGCGCTGGGCTTCCTGGTCCATGGTCAGCTTGAGATTGATGGCTTTCGATATTTCAGGCGGAATCAGTACGTCACGAATGAGGACGTTTTCGATCATGATGAATTTGTCGGTCATAGCGCCTCGAAGAGCTTCAACGACCTCACTTGCTATCTGTTCGCGTTTGGTGGAATAGATTTCTTCCGGCTTGTAGCGGCCCGCCACGGTGCGAGCGATTTCGCGAATAGTGGGAGCAATAGCGACGCCATAGTAGTTGCGCCCGATAGTAACCTGCAGGGAATCAAGCTTCGCGGCCAGTGGTCGGTAAAGGATAGAAACTTCCAACAGGATCGTCGCGCCGTCAGAGGAAAGGACCGTCAGGGCTTCCTTGTGTTCCTGGAGCTGGACCTTGTAGACGAACACGCTGTTCCAGGGAAGGTGCCAGGTGAATCCCTCCTGGTAAATCTTGCCGAATTCAGTCCCGTCACCGAACTTGTAGTAAAAGACCCCCCGATGCCCCGATGGTATCTGCGTCCCGCAGCCGACCATCCCGAGCGCCAGTACCGCGATGATAATCAGCGGCAACATCTGAAAACGTGTTTTGGCCATAATACCTCCTTGTTTGGTAGTGAGTTTTCTTATTAAACCAGTATACCAGATAAAAGGGAAATATTCAACAAAAACAGGCCTCGGTAAAAGACTGATGGATACAGGTGTACTTATTGCGGTATTCTATATGGAATACACCAGCCTCTGACGTACTGAAAAGAAGGGGGCTTCATGAATGATTGTATAAAAACGACATTCCATAACCTGGGGTTTGGCGACGGCGTTACGATAGTATCCACCCAGTATCCAACGTTGACTGAATCCATCGCCTGCGTTACAAAGCCGGCGTCGGTCGCACCCGTAGTGAGGTGGTAATAGACCGGTTCATAACCCCCACGTGGTGAAACATTGAAGATCAATGTGTCCCCGTTCTCAAGGTTGTTAATATCGGACAGCCGGATAAACGACAATACAAACCCCGGCCCCTGATACGAATACCTTGCCAGCATTGCAGCTAAAGTGTGGGCGCCGTCGGCCGTAGTCACCGAAAGATTAACGGGTGGATCAGATTCCCCGAGGCTGTTAAAACCCCACAGTTTCCACCCCAGGTATGGTTTATCGTCCTCACCCAGTTTAATGAAATAGCCGTAGCGATTCACTTCGCGCTCGCTAAAGATCCACGTAGTCTCTGGCGGTACCTCTGTTTCCAAGACCTTGATAGTAGTAACAAAGAAAAGGTCGGTAACCCTGGTGGTTGCTGCGTAATGATCCCCAAGCGCTCCGAAATTGTATGTCCTGGTGCTGTCAATAGCGACATCGAATTCCCTCCAAGTTGAATCAACGAAGTCTCGGTAGACAGCGCTGTCACAAGGAAGCATATAGGGGTCGTCGGGAATCAAGTCGGCAGTGCGGAAAAGCTCACGCCCTTCTTCAGTAACAGACAGGTACCTGATGATTTCTTCCTCGTCAATAAGCAACGGGACGTCACGCTCCTCACAGCCACAGCAAACGGCAAGCGTCACCGCCGCCACGGCCAACCACAGGTAAAGAATATGGCTTTTCCTTATCAACATATCGATATCTCCTGTCGATGAGCACTATCTCCGCTTGCGCTTGCCCTTTTTCATGTCCTGCTTCATCCGCGTTATCTCATCCCTGATGAGCACCGCCGTTTCAAAGTCAAGATTTTCAGCCGCCTTTTTCATGGCCCTCATCATGAAAGCCAACTGGTCCTCACGGCTCATGCGAACAAAATTGCTCGGTTTCTCAAATGTTTTTTCCTCAACTGTCCTGGTGTCGGCAAACTGGGTAGAGCGAAGAATCTCCTCGCGTGTCTTGTAGATCGTCTCCGGGTTGACATTGTGCTTCTTGTTATAGGCAAGCTGCTTTGCCCGACGACGATCAGTCTCGTCGATGGCTTTCCGCATCGAGTTGGTGATTTTGTCGGCGTAAAGAATGACCTCACCGTTTTTGTTTCGAGCTGCCCGACCGGCGGTCTGGATAAGCGAACTTTCCGAGCGCAAAAAGCCCTCCTTGTCTGCATCGAGTATCGCCACCAATGACACCTCCGGCAAGTCCAGTCCCTCACGGAGAAGGTTGACCCCCACCAACACGTCAAATTCCGCCAGCCGCAGGTCGCGTATGATACCGGTGCGGTCGATAGCACCGATTTCACTGTGAAGGTAACGCACCCGCACAGCCATCTTACCCATGTAACCGGTCAAATCCTCCGCCATCCGCTTGGTCAAAGTAGTAACCAGCGTGCGCTCACCTTTCGCCTGCCGCTTTTTGACCTGCTGCAGAAGATCGTCAACCTGAGTGGACAGAGGCTTCACAGTAATCACGGGATCGAGAAGTCCGGTGGGACGTATAACCTGATCAACGATAATTCCTTCCGACTTGGTAAGCTCATACTCGGCAGGGGTCGCTGAGACATAGATCGTTCGGTTCATCAGATTTTCGAACTCTTCAAAGAAGAGTGGCCGGTTGTCCAGCGCCGAGGGAAGCCGAAAGCCATGTGCCACCAGGGTCTCTTTGCGACTACGGTCGCCGGCGAACATACCACGAATCTGGGGAACGCTCTGGTGAGACTCATCAATAATCGTAATAAAATCAGGTGGGAAGAAATCAATCAGACAAAACGGCCTCTCCCCCGGCTTGCGTCCGGTCAGGTGCCGTGAGTAGTTCTCAATTCCGGTGCAGTAGCCAAGTTCTTTCAGCATTTCAATATCGTACCTAGTGCGGCTCTCAAGACGTTGCGCTTCAAGGAGTTTGTTTTCCGACTGGAATTCTTCAAGCCTTTCCGCAAGCTCCTGCTCGATAGCGACAATCGCCTTTCCCAACTGAGGCTGTGAAGTAATGAAGTGCTTGGCGGGATAGATAGCCAACCGGTCCCGCTCTTTCAGAATCTCCCCCGTCAGAGGATCGATCTCTCTCAATCGTTCAATCTCATCGCCGAAGAACTCAATCCGAAAGGCATTTTCATAGTAGGCAGGAATCAGTTCAATCGTATCCCCTCGCACCCGAAAATTACCTCGCGAAAAATCAATGTCGTTCCGGTTGTAGTGAATATCTATCAGCCTACGTATAACAACATCCCGGTCAAGTTGGGCGCCGGCCTGCAGAAGCAAGAACTGCTTTTTGTACTCCTCGGGCGAACCCAGACCGTAGATGCAGGAAACCGAGGCTACAATAATAACATCCTCACGCTCCAGCAACGAGGCGGTAGCCCGCAGGCGCAGACGGTCTATATCCTCGTTAACGGACGTATCTTTCTCAATGTAAGTATCAGTAGTCGGAAGATAGGCTTCCGGCTGATAGTAGTCATAATAGCTGATAAAAAACTCAACTGCGTTTTCAGGGAAAAAGGCCTTTAACTCGCCGTAAAGCTGGGCGGCAAGAGTCTTGTTGTGCGAAATAACAAGTGCCGGACAGCTGTACTGAGCAATGACATTGGCAATAGTAAACGTCTTCCCCGAGCCGGTAACGCCCAACAACGTTTGATGTTTCCGTCCTGTCTTGAGCCCTTCCAACAGCTCCTTGATGGCCTGCGGCTGATCGCCTTTCGGGGTAAGATTGGAACGCAGTTTGAAAGGAGCCTTAGGCCGTGTATTTTCCGTATGTACCTCTGTCACCATACTCACATCTTATAAACGCTTAACATTATAATATATCCAATGCAAGGAATTGTGCAAACAGGTTTGACTATTCCGTGCGAAGCGGACATCCCTATCCGCTTCGACTTGGAGCCGTTGTATTGGTTGGCAGAACCCGCTGCGGATCCTGTCCTACTTGCTGGTTCACCATCCGGACGCAAACTCAGATCCTTAGCCGCACCCCGACCTCCATGACCTGCTCCTGTGGAATGCCAAAAAAGGAAGAGGCATCATACGCGTTGCGTGAGAGGAAAGCGAAGAGATGGGCGCTCCAGCGACTCATGCCATTGCCGTGATCCCAGACCAACTTCTCTCTTCCCAGGAAGAAGCTGGTCTCCTCGAGAGGAAGGTCAAGCCCCTGCCCACGAGCCAGAGACAACGCGTTTTGAACGCTGGGGTACTCCATGAAGCCGTAATAGGCGCTAATTTGGTAGAACCCGGAAAAAAGCTTTTCGATTTTCAGTTTGTCTTTGTTAGGTACGCGAGGGACCTCCACAGAAAAAAAGTGCAGAAAGGCGACATGAGTATGAATTACCTTGTTGTGTTTTAGATTGTGCATCAGTGCAACAGGAACCGAATCTGATTTCCCGGTCATGAAAACCGCATGCCCATTGACTCGTAAGATGCGCTCGGTAGATAGCTTGTCTCGAAGGTCTTTGAAGGAAATGGACAGCCCCTGGAATTGTGCCGCCAGAATCCCTCTGCCCCGCTTCCAAGTCATCATAACCGTGAGTAAAACACCGCCAATTACCAATGGGAACCAAGCTCCATGAAGTATCTTGCTGATATTTGCTGAGAAGAAGCAAATGTCCACAATTAGGAAGACAACTACCGGAGCACCTGCACTAAGTCTGCTCCATTTCCATCTCTCTCGGGCAACCATGTAGAACAAAATCGTTGATATAAGCATTGTAGACGTCACCGCCACTCCGTAGGCAGCAGCCAACTTGCTGGACGACTGAAAGCCAAGCACGAGTCCAAGTGTCGCCACCATCATAAACCAGTTCACCTGTGGGACGTAGATTTGGCCGAAGTGCTTTGACGAAGTATGAACGATTCTCATACGGGGCAGATAACCAAGCTGTACTGCCTGACGTGTGAGTGAGAACACACCTGTAATGATGGCCTGCGAAGCAATTATCGTAGCAAAGGTAGCCAGAATCACCATGGGAATCATCGCCCAACTCGGTACCGTGGCATAGAAGGGGTGGTGGACCTCCTCGGGGCATGAAAGCAACAAAGCTCCTTGCCCGAAGTAATTCAGAAGTAGTGCAGGTAGGACCAGGCAAGTCCAGACAAGACGGATCGGCTTTCGGCCAAAATGTCCCATATCTG
This sequence comes from uncultured Ignavibacteriales bacterium, assembly GCA_964416195.1. GTDB lineage: Bacteria > Zixibacteria > MSB-5A5 > GN15 > FEB-12 > CAYQDB01. The sequence continues at coordinate 57,162 of CAYQDB010000006.1, read as the reverse complement.
CATACAATGCTTCTGCGCCGGTGACTACCAAAAAGACAGCTCCAAGGACGGTAAAGCCATGGATACCGGAGTGTATGAGGAACCTGATGCCATACCAGGGCAAAAGCGCTTCGAAGACATCAAGATGATGCACCACTTGCCTCAAGCCCAAAATGGCAAGAACCGAGAACCAGATAAGGATCACGGGGCCAAACAGCATCCCTACTCTGGCAGTACCGCGGTGCTGCAATAGGAATAATCCAGCCAAAATCAACAAGGTAGCTGAGATGACAAAAGGTTGAAACTCAGGCGTGATGATTCGTAATCCTTCAGTTGCGCTCATCACAGAGATGGCCGGTGTAATCATGCCGTCACCATATAACAGGCAAGCGGCAAAGATGCCTATCCCTATGAGGAGCCGGCGGCTCTTATTTTGCGCTTCAGTTCCCGATTTAATCAGAGCCGTTAGTGCAATAACGCCACCCTCACCGCGGTTATCTGCTCGCAGAATGAACGTGAGGTACTTAAGAGACACGATAAACGTGAGAGTCCAAAACATTAGAGACAAGACGCCTAGAATGTTATCTCGAGAAGCAGCAATACCGTATTCACCGTGGAAACATTCTCTTATTGCATAAAGCGGGCTTGTGCCAATGTCGCCGAACACTACTCCCAGTGCTGCCAGCGCTAGCATCCGAAGTGAGTGCTTATTCTTGTTATTAGAAGTTTTACTGTTCAATTGACCCATCCAACAATGGCTTTTATTCGTGCTGTGCAGGGTATGCAAAGCACACGATGCATCAGGTTTGCCACAGGCGCAACAACAACCACAAGGGGATCCTACAAATGCGATAAGTGTCAGGGCCAACACAGAAAGTCGTGTAGCATTTGTCAAATGAATAATATGGCATCATCATGCAAAGAACGGTCACAATTCGGTCACGCCACACTGTAAATTGTTGTCCCCCAACATGAATCGAGAGGTGATTACCCTCACCTCCATAGGTGAAACGGCGGGAGACAGCAGGTACCTCTGACATGCCCGCGCCTTTACAACATCGGCAAGTATTTTTCCTGCTCAAATTGACCGACGTGGATGCGGTACTGATCCCACTCTATTTTCTTATTCTCGATTAGTTTGGTGAAAACATGGTCTCCGAGGGTCTCGCGGGCCAGTTCGGAGCCTTCCAGTTCCTTGACAGCATTCTCCAGTGAGTTAGGCAGAGTATCAACATTCAGGCCGGCTTTTTTCTCCTCAGACATATTGTATATGTTTTCCTCAACTGGCTCAGGCAACTTGTAGGCATTATCAATGCCTTTCAGGCCTGCGGCCAGTATGCAGGCAAAGGCAAGGTAGGGATTGGTGGCTGGATCGGGAGAGCGCAGCTCGATGCGGGTAGCCTGCTCCTTACCCGGACGGTACATTGGAACCCGCACCATGCTTGAGCGGTTGCGCCGCCCCCAACTGATGTATATGGGGGCCTCGTATCCCGGCACCAGCCGCTTGTAGGAGTTGACCCACTGATTTAAGACCAGGGTGATTTCCTTGACGTGGGTCAGGATACCAGCCGTAAATTGCCGAGCCATTACAGAGAGATTATACTCGTCCGCAGGATCAAAAAAGAGGTTGCGCTCTCCTTTGAAAAGCGACACGTGACAGTGCATACCGCTGCCGTTGATGCCGTAGATCGGCTTGGGCATGAAGGTAGCATATATCTCATTCTGCATGGCCACTTGCTTGACGATAAAACGATAGACCTGCGCAAAATCGGCCATGATCAGCGCCTCTTGATACTTGAGGTCAATTTCGTGCTGACTGGCGGCCGCTTCGTGGTGAGAGCACTCGACGGGAATATCGATTGCCTCAAGGGCATTCACAGCCGCCTTGCGGACCTGGGCGCCGATATCGACCGAACCGTAGTCGAAGTAACCGTCCTGGTCCAGTATATTCGGCTCCTCCTCACTTTCGAAATAGAAGTACTCTATTTCCGGACCAACATAAAGAGTCCACCCCTTATCCTGGAGTCTGGCCAAGTTACGCTTCAGCACCCATCGGGGATCGCCCTCATACGGTTTACCGTCCGGGTAGGTGATGTCACAGAACATCATGGCCACCTTCTCCCCGGATATCTCCCACGGGATTATGCGAAAGGTGAGTGGGTCCGGCACCGCCATCAGATCGGATTCCTCAATACGCGCAAACCCCTCCACCGAGGAACCATCAAAGCCCTGTCCCTCGTCAAGCACCTGCTCGATTTCAGAACGGGTAATGGACATCCCCTTGATTTTGCCTAAAATATCCGTGAAGCAGAGCCTAATATAGCGAACCCCGGCTTCGTCGATAAGCCTCAGCACATCTTCCCTGGTTTTTGTCATGGTCTAACTCCTGTCATCTGTCGATACGGTTGCTCCCTTCAGGCAAGTCGAAAAGCCACAATTTAATCCCAATACCACTTAAAACAAACAAAATCTCAACGGCTTTGGCGGGCCCCAAAAAATCTCTTTGGTGGCTTCGGGTGACTCTGCCCGACGCAGTATTGCCAGTGGTAACGCACCCAGCCCTTGGCGGGCGGGCTGTGGGGGCTAACATGGCCCACCATGTTGCAGGTTTGCTTATTTCAGCTTGAGCTCTATCTCAGTGTGGGTAGGGATAAGCTGTCGATACTTGACACCCGCCATGTCAAATATCTTTCGAGCGGCAACAAAAATATCCTCGTCATAATGCTTGTCTGAGAGATAGACAACCTCCTTGATCCCGACCTGAACCATCAACTTAGCGCACTCATTGCAGGGGAAAAGGGACACATACAGCGTTGCGCCATCCAATTCGGCCTTGTTGGAAGCGTTGGCAATGGCGTTCATTTCGGCATGGCAAACGTAAGGGTATTTGGTCTCGAGATACTCCCCCTCCCTTCCCCATGGCAGCTCGTCATCGGAGCAGCCGGTCGGGAAGCCATTATAACCAATGCCGATAATGCGCCTTCTGGAATTGACTATACAAGCTCCCACCTGGCTAAAGGGGTCCTTCGAGCGCTTGGCCGATAGCTGGGCGATGGCCATAAAATACTCTTCCCAGCTTATGTAGTCGGGTCGTTTGGCTGTCATCATATTTCTGAGTATACACGACTAAGCGTGATTGGGGAAGAGAAAAAGTTGACGTCTGTGGAGATTTAACAAGAATAAAGTTGACTGTCTCAAGAAAGGTTGTTTAATATATTGAAGTGTATAGTGTGATTTCGAAAAGAAGCAGGAATTGTGTAACGCCAGTTAGGAGGTGAATCATGCGGATCAGGGCAGCAACGTACAGAGTAGTCATGTGCGGGTTGATAAGTATCGCTATGTTTAGCGGTTCAGCCCTCGCCGACATCGAAGAAACATTGACCTACCAGGGCAACAAAGCTCGTATCGCCGTCGGCAAAATCAAGTCAAAAACCGGTAAATGCACCTATGACATGGCAGCTGCCGTTGGTGAAATGCTTTCGACCGCACTGGCAAACAACGAGAAGTTCATTGTCCTGGCCAGCCAGGAAGAAGTGGCTGAATTGGCCGATGAAATCGACTTGGGCCAGTCGGGATATGTCGAAGAGGGGCGTGGGCCGGAAAAGGGTTTGATGGAAGGGGCTGATATTCTGGTGACCGGCGCTGTTACCGCTTTCAAACCCGACGCTGGCGGTTCCGGCGGTGGGCTTGGAGGAATTACAAGCAAGGCCTTTGGGAAAGTCGGGGTTAAAACTAAAAAGGCTGAAATCAGAATGGATATCAAGCTGATCGATATCCGCACTCGGCGGATTTTGAAAGCTACGTCAATTAAGGCCAAGTCAACCAGTTGGAAAACCGGCATAGCCGGCGGTGGTTGGGTTGATAACGTCGCCCTGGCCGGTGCTCTCGGAGTCTATTCAGACGGGCCGATGGAGGACGCAATCAGAACAGCCCTGGCCCAGACCGTCGAACTTGTCTCAAAGGAGGTACCCCAGGAGTACTACCGTTACAAAGGCAAGGGCCAGTATACTCAGCAGTACGGCCAGGAAACGACCCCTTCAGCAGCAACCTCAGCTACACCAAGTACACCAACAGCCACAACTACAACGCCTGCGGCACCGGCTGCTGAAGATATGAAGCTGTACACCAAGTATGATTTCGTTCCCGGCGACAAGGTGATCTTCTACGATGACATGAAAAACGATGAGGAGAGCGAGTTCCCGTATCGCTGGAATCTGGACCGCGGTGTTTACGAAGTTGTCCGGCTCGGAAAAGAGTACTGGATTATGTGTACCGACGAAGGTTCTATCCGCCCAAAAATCCAAGATGCTCCTTTGCCGCCTAAGTACACTGTGGAGCTTGAGGTTTATGATAATGGACCAAATAAAAGCGGTCACTATTTCTTCATTTACTGGATAGATGCCAGCGGTAGTAAAATTGGAGAATTCTCTCTCAGAGGCGGTGGGCAGACAAGTCTACTCATATTGGGAAAGTCAAAAGCCGGTAAAGATCTACCTCATAGGCTTGCAAAAGGTGTCCACACCATGCGAATCATGGCTACAACCAGATCAATAAAGTGCTTTGTAAATAACATTCGAGTGGCTAACGTGCCGAAGGTTGAAAACTTCCATCCTGTCGGTTTCAGGCTCTATACCGATCCCTGGGCGGGGGAAGGTAATCCTATGCTGTTCCGAGGCTTCCGCTTTGCCGAGGGCGGCAAGAGCATGAGGGAACAGCTTGATGAAGAAGGCAAGATCGTTACACACGGCATTCTCTTCGACCCGGATTCCTACGTTATAAAGGGGGAGTCATACAAAACTCTTGAAGAAATCGGACGATTGCTGGAGGACGATCCTGACCTGAGACTTTCAATTGAAGGACATACCGATAGCGACGGCTCCGATGAGCACAACATGACCCTTTCACAAAGTCGCTCCAATTCGGTCAAAAATTACCTGATATCTACTTACGGTATCGCCTCCAGTCGCCTGGAGTCAAAGGGCTGGGGTGAATCCAAGCCAATCGACACCAACGACTCTCCCGAAGGTAAGGCCAACAACCGGCGGGTGGAGCTGATCAAACTGTGATAGAGTCAAAAGGCAGGGTCGCGTGGGCCCTGCCTTACTACACTACAACGCCGATCCAATTGAGTTCTAATCACTATCACGTTCATGATTGTCGGTATGGCCGTTGTCATATAATCCGACCAGTTTAACAACCCTGTTAGTCTCATCCCGGACAAACTCAATCCTGAAATAATCGAGGCCGTTCACCATGAACTTATCAGCAGCCATAGGTATCAACAGGTACTGAGGATTTTCGCCACGCTGATAGTATAATTCTTCGCCTTCCATCCAAATCCGGCGCGGACCATAAACGCCAACGTAGTCCTGCAAAACGCCCTCAAGTGGGACAAACGGCTTCAACATTGCTTCCTTGCCTTCGATTACCCACGCAAGGCGTTGTTTTCTATCGGGATCGTCCTCTTCGTCGATCAACTTCTTTAATGCTTTCAGGTAAGCGACATCGAGCGCCTGTTCCTGCGGCACCTCGATGTCCGGCGAGATGCCAGTACCTTCCCAGTTGGTGCCGGTGATGGGATTGACAGCCCGACCGAACGGCAGCGACATCCCCACGTTGAGGTTGGCGAAAAGCCGCATATCAATAGGGTGTGCACCGCCACCTGTGGTCTCACCAATGATTGTGCCCCGCTTGAGGTTTTTCAAATTGTAGGTAAATTCCTCGGCTCCTGAGAAGGTGTAGTGGCTGGTAAGAACGTAAACGTCAGCATCGACCAGTCTCGGGCCCTGCACATAGGCCTGGGTCCAGAACTGTTCGGTGGTATCGTCTTTGCGGATGTAGAAACTGTTGAGGTGCGTCGGCTCGTCAAGGAGATAGCTGGTGATCAGTTGTATCATGGAAGGTGATCCGCCGCCATTCTTACGCAGGTCGAAAATGATAGCGTCGGCATAGGCCAGGAAATTCATGGCCGCAATCGCTGTCATTCCACCATCGGCCGCGTCGTAAAACCCGCGCAGGTCGATGTACCCGATATTTCCATGAAGCAGCTTAACGGTCTTGAATCCGAAGTTCTCCCTCCGACGTTCTTGTTGTTCTTGTTTCTTAGCCTCATCGGTAAGTGTGTCGCTTGAGAAGCTCTTGATCATTTCGTCAGATGCAAAGCGAACGCCAAGATGACGATCTTTGCTGATTTCTCGCAGGTCCTCAGTTAGCTTCCCGGCGAACTCCCGGCAACTGGTAATTCCCTGGTAAACTTTGTCCTTGTACTGCTTGCGGATATGCTCCTCCATCTTTCTGGCCACATCCGGGAAAACATAAACCTCATTCAGGGCATATGCGATGCTGTCAATAATCTCCGCCTGAAGCACAGCGTCGATGCTTCTATCCTCCGGTTTGGCAGAAGCTGCCTTTTGCCCACATATGGTTACCGGGTGCATTATGAGCACGAGAAGAAGCACCATACCGAGCGCTTTGGGCAATAGAACCCTGATTCGGGTGCGTTCTTCACTGATGACATTGAGCAACATTGTCGTGTGCATCCTTCTTTCCTCCTACACAACTGGTTCTTGATTTACTTTCATGCCAAAGTAGGTCCGTTACCCCATAGCACCGACTGTCAAATCATATTCCATTCCTGCTTCGTTGTCGTCTTGCATACGAAGCATATTATCTAAATACGCAAGCGGCTCCCGGTGGTTTCCCTGCTTTTTCGCCTTCATTTTCTGTGTGTGCTGTGATAGTGTGAATCGGCCGGTAGGATACCGGTTTACCAACCAAGGTAAATTGGTGATATCCAGTACTGCAGACCCGTGTGTGTTTTGACGGGCGTAAGTTATGGCGGGCTAAAGGGTTCAGGCCCCTGACGAAAAAGGCTGGACCGTAGAGATCCAGCTCTGTCAAACTGCCGTCAAACCATGATTCAATTCCTCTCAACTCAACGAATAAGTTGTTGAGATTCCCTAAGCCGGACCTGCGTGCCTTTTAAGACAACTTCTTCAACCTTGACACCCGGTATTGACTCAAATATATTTGGTCAGAGAAGGTAAACATTGAAAGGACTAAGCCAATGAGAATCAGTTTATTAGCTTTGGTGACAGCAATTATCTGTCTGCTCGGACAGAGCGGATGCTCTAAGGGAGAAAAAAAGGCCGAAGGACAGAAGTCAACTCCTGCCGCTACAACCGAACAGGCTTCTCAACCTCAGTATAACTATGACAGCCTGGCTATGGTTCGTTATCCGGTCAGAAATGAAAACAACAAGTTTGCAACTCTCGTTACCGACTATGGCAACATAACGGTCGAACTGTACCACGATGTTGCCCCGGCCCACGCCGATTCGTTTGAGGCCAGAACAAGGGACGGCTTTTATTCCAGTACGATCTTCTTCCGTGTCATCAACAGGTTCATGATTCAGGGTGGCGACCCGACGAACACAGGCGCTGGCCGGGCTAGCTACACACTTAATGCTGAGTTTTCAAACCTTCCGCACAAGGAAGGCACATTGTCAATGGCACGGGCGATGGATCCCAACTCCGCCTCCTGCCAGTTTTTCGTTTGTCTGGACAGCAACCGTATGACCACTTCTCTTGACGGCAAGTACACAATCTTCGGGCAGCTAATCAAGGGGTACGATGTCCTACACAAAATCGGTTCCGTGGAATGCTTGCCCAATCCCAACAATCCACGCGAAATCTCCAAGCCAAAAGAGGATGTCCACTTGAGCAGAATCTACCCATCTGATGCCGAGGGCAATGAAATTCATTGAGGTTTGGAGAAAACCCACAACTATAAATGGCAGGAGTCAGCGACTCCTGCCCTCTTTCCGGAGCAACCCCACTCCCTGTAAGAACTCGTGTAATCTGTTTTTCTCTGGAATAGCAATTCTATTGATTCGTTTAACTGTGATATGAATCCACGAAGAATTGTCCTGCTTGGCTCAACGGGATCGATAGGCCGTTTAACTCTTGACGTGGTGAAGCAGCACCCCGATCGTTTCGAGGTTGTCGCTCTGGCTGCCCACTCAAATATCGAGCTGCTGATTGAGCAGTATCACCAGTTCCGGCCCAAATACACTTGCCTGGTTGACCACGAGGCAAGTAAGCTGCTAGCCGAGCGGCTAAAGGACAAGCCTGTCCAGGTACTCGCCGGAGAAACGGAAATGGCGCATCTGGCGGCACTTGAGGGGACAGACCTGATAGTCAACGCTGTAGTTGGCGCCGCAGGCCTCCGCGCCTCACTGGAAGCTGTAAAGAAGGGCAAGTATCTGGCCCTGGCCAATAAAGAGTCACTGGTTACCGGTGGGCCGCTTTTCGCGCCCTTGATGAAAAAGAATGGCGGCAAGATTCTCCCGATTGATTCGGAGCATTCCGCCGTCTGGCAGGCGCTGGCCTGTGGAAAGGCTAACGAAGTTAGAACTGTCATTCTTACAGCTTCGGGGGGACCGTTTCGCGCCTATCCCCGCGATCAGTTTCCAGATATAACCCCCCAACAAGCGCTGGCGCATCCCACCTGGAAGATGGGTCCCAAGATAACAATTGACTCTGCCACCATGGTCAATAAGGGGTTGGAGATTATCGAGGCGGCCACTCTTTTCTCACTACCGGCCGACAAGATCAGTGTCGTTATCCACCCTCAGTCGATTGTCCACTCAATGGTCGAGTTCATCGATAGTTCAATAATCGCCCAGCTCTCCAACCCTGATATGAGACTCCCCATTACCTATGCCCTCTTCTGGCCGGATCGGGTGGAATCGGACTTCGGCCGGCTAGACCTGGAGAAGCTCAGTTCCCTGACCTTTGAAAAACCTGATGTTGATCGATTCCCGGCTCTGCCATTGGCGTATTCAGTAATCAAGATAGGCGGGACCGCTCCGGCTGTATTCAATGCCGCCAACGAGGTAGCTGTCGACGCTTTCTTGCGGGAATCTGTCAGATTTACAGAAATTACCGATATCATAGAACATGCAGTCAGCAAGATAGCTGTTGTTTCCAACCCGAAATTGGATGATATTCTGAAAGCTGATTCAGAGGCCCGTAGAGTAGCCGGAGAAATAGTAAGTTAATCAATATGTTACTGACAGCCGTGTCTTTCATATTTGTTCTCGGTATTTTGATTTTTATCCATGAACTGGGTCATTTCTTAGTGGCCAAGAAAGTGGGTATCAGGGTAGAGAAATTCTCCCTCGGATTCCCGCCGAATATTGTTGCGAAGAAACTGGGTGATACTACCTACTGCATTGGCGTCATACCGCTGGGCGGGTACGTCAAGATGGCGGGCGAAAATCCGCAAGAAAAGGCGACGGGAGCCCCGGATGAATTCATGTCAAAAAGCGTGTCCCGGCGCGCTGCAGTCATTTTTGCCGGCCCCTTCATGAATTATGCGCTCTCAATCGTACTGCTGATCGGCATTCTATATTTCGGCGGTCGCCCCATCTTCGATCCTGACCGGGTAGCAGTGTTGCAGGTTGATCCGGGCGGCCCGGCGGCGGCTGCAGGAGTGAAAGAAGGAGACGAGATCATCGCTATCGACGGCGTCCCTGTGTCTCGACCGGATTCACTCAGCATCATGATTCACGCTAAAGTTGAAGAACCGCTCGATTTGACGTGGATCCACGCCAGTGATACAACAACCACGACTATCACCACAATAAAGAGAGCGCAATCGAATCCGGATGGCACCACAGACTCGGTCGGTCTGATCGGGGTTTTCCTCGGGCAGAAAGTGATCGGACATGAGAGTCTCAGTCTCTGGGAATCAATGCAGAGCGGCTTTGTCACAGCTCACGTCATAGTGTGGGAAACCGTGAAATTCGTAAAGAAGTACGTCACGGGCGAAGTTTCCCCGAAGATGGTTGGTGGCCCGCTGTTCATCGCTCAGCAGTCTGGCAAAGAGGCAAGAAAAGGCGCCGCAAACCTGTTTTTCTTCATGGCTTTGCTTTCGGTTAATCTGGCTATCCTCAATATCCTACCGATTCCTGTTCTCGATGGCGGCCACCTCGTTTTCCTGGCTATCGAACAGTTGCGTGGAACACCATTGTCAATGAAGATTCGAGCTACAGCTCAGCAGATCGGCGTGATCCTCCTTTTGGGACTGATTGTTTTTGTAACATATAACGATATTCTAAGACTTTTTAGTGGCTTTTGACGTTCCGCATACCATTGTGCGCATCCAACAACGAAAAGAAACGTATAAGTTGGAGAATATAAGAACCCGGCAGGCTATTGAAAAAAACCAGGAAGTGTCATTCTGTCAGCGAGACTGCTGCACCTCACTCCCGGTGACAGAAGTCCGACTTTCTCAACAACCTTCTGGGATAACGGTAACTCGAACTGCTTATTGTATATAATATGGCTAAAACAAAACCTGCTTCCCAAAAGAAACCCGATCGTCCCCACAAGCAATCCGTTGGCGATGCTCTCTGGGACAACTTCAAGCAGATCATAGTGGCTGTCTTCTTAGCCTTAGTGATCAAAACCTCGATTGTTGAAGCATACAAGATACCATCACAGTCGATGGAGGATACCCTCCTGGTTGGCGACTTCCTGCTAGCCAACAAGTTTATCTACGGTTCTCGCCTGCCACTCGTCGGCTGGCGCCTGCCCGCAATAAGGGAACCCCGGGTCGGTGACGTGGTGATCTTTATTTATCCGGTTGACGGTGTCACCAAATACATAAAACGCTGCATCGCCACCCCAGGAGACACGGTCGAGGTGAATGAGAAGGTCCTTTATGTCAATGGAAAACGCTTCCCCAAACAGGAGCATTCGAAGTACATTGACACCCTACCGGATGGCCGACAGATCATTCAACCGCGGCGACCCGGCGGTGCCGACAGCCGCGATAATTTTGGACCCTATATCGTTCCCCGCAATGGTTATTTCATGATGGGGGACAACCGGGATAATTCTTATGACTCACGCTACTGGGGAGTAGTGCACAAGGACCTGATACTCGGCGAGGCTATGATTATTCACTGGTCCTGGGATGATTCCTTGCATCCGTCGCCGGAAGTGTCTGTTAGTGATCCACTCTCGGTTCCCCGGCTGTTTGTTTATAACGCCGTCCATTTTTTTCAGAAGGTTCGCTGGAAACGGCTATTAACACTAATTTCGTAGATTTTGATGGGCAGAGTTACCCCATTGTTGGAATTCATCCCCAAAATACTAATTTACCAACCATGCTGATGGAGGAAAGATATTGATGAAGAAGACTCAGACGATGAAACTCATAAACGTGTTGGTTATTTCATCTCTGCTGCTGCTTGTGTCGGTGCCTTTGTCACAGGCCGGACCTGCAGTAAAAATCCCCAACCCTTTGTTCGATTTTGGCAAGGTCTGCCAAAAAGCCCAGGTGGCACATACCTTCTGGGTTAAGTCAGTGGGTGACGATACTCTCAGGATCACCAAAGTCATCCCCGGCTGCGGGTGCACCAAAGCGCCCATAGAGGATTCCGTCATTGCCCCGGGTGACAGCACCGCCCTTGAGATCTTCTTCTCGACCAAATCATATCGCGGGGTAGTCTCCAAACGACCCTACCTTGAAACCAACATCGGGGATGAGAAGGTATATGTGAAGATCAAGGCTGAGCTGCTTCCGGAACCGGACAGCGCCATGCCGCTGAACCTCAGCCCGTACAACCTGGACATTTCCCAGTTCACCCAGAGACCGCGCCGCAAAGCGAAGTTCCTCATTCAAAACAAGAGTGACCAGGACTATGAGATTACGCTGATCGACTGGTCCCAGAAATACTTCGATGTTGAACTGCCCCAAAAAATCAAGGCGGGCGAGACAGCCGAGGGGGTGGTGATCGTGCACAAAGAAGCGATCGAGACGGAATTTGAACAATCACTGACCTTCGAGATCAATGATGAGGGAAACAGCCGCTATAGCCTTCCTATCAGGAGAATGTATCGCATAAAAGATCGGAGCAAGTAACAGCTCGTTTTCACAACAGCTTCTGGGTTTTGGAGGTCAAAAACCCTGCGCCTTTGACGAACAACGTTCCCCTGGGCGACAGATGTCCTGAGGCTGTCCCAAAAGGTAACTGTCTTGTCTCCCACCAATTAGCGGCGGACATAAAGCCCACCGCTACGCAGAGTTAGAGAATGGCAACCTCATTTGGTGTAGACCTAATTCAACCGGAACCAACTTTTGAGATAATCTCACCTCATCTGACCCATTTGAGTATGCTACATTGGCGTGAGATATGATTTGGAAGATTACAATCATTATTGCCTTCTGCGTCTTCACCGCTTTCAGCGAGGAGATTCCCTTTGATCCGGTGCGGGGATTGGTCGAAGTGCCGGTGACAATTGACGGCCACGTCAAGGGGACGTTCGGAATCGACACTGGCGCAGACCGATTGTATATCGACAGTATCTTCGCTCGGAAGAACAAGTTGACATTTGTGCGCTCCACTCCCCAGCGCCCGGTTGTTGGCATAGACGGGAGCAGTGGAGCATCATTTGTCGATGTCCGCTCTCTGCGCATCGGCAAAGAGACCCTCTATAATCTGCAAGCCACCGCCATCAGTATGGACAGGATTATCAAAGACAAACACTTAGGGTATCCCAACGGCCTTCTTGGGCACGACATTCTGCGCCGGTTCTACGTCACGGTGAACTACCCCGCCCGAACCCTCAAGCTTGAAATGGGGCAGCCGGACTTCATGAAGAACAAGAAAGAGAAAGCCTATCGCACCATCCGTTTTTCGACTCTCCGTCATCTGATTTTAGTAGATGTAACTCTCGACGATAGCGTGACTGTGCCCATGATCTTGGATTACTGTGCGTCCTACACTTCCCTCTCCAAGCCGTTGGCGCGCAGACTTGGGCTGGACCCAATAAAAGACAAAAGGCAAACCGTAGCCACTATGAGTGTCAGTGGTAAAGTCAAGTCAAGCAACGTTCCGGTAGTGGTTGCCGATTTGTCACACTTCAAGAACTCCCTCAAGGGAGCTAACTTTGAAGGAATCGTAGGGGCAAGTTTCCTGTATCAGCACAAATTGACAATTGACTACAAAGGGAAAAGGATTTACGTTCACGAACTGTAGCCCGGCATTACCGGTGACGGCGCCAAGTAAAGGCGTTTCTATATTAGTTCGTGACGCTTTCCTCGGCCTCGCATATCTTTTTCAGTCTCGCGATGTGCCGCCCACCCTCGAACTTCGTCTCCAAGAATGTCTTGACGATGTTCTCCAGCTTGTCTTCAGGGGTGTATTTTGCCGCCAGCGTCATTATGTTGGCATCGTTGTGCGACCGGGTAAGGTAAGCCATATCGGGGCTTAGAGCTAACCCTGCCCGGATTCCCTTGATTTTGTTGACAGCAATGTTCATCCCATTGCCAGTCCAACAGACAGTAATCCCGCAGGCGACTTCCCCCTTTGCAACTGCATTTGCTACTTTAAGGCCGAAGTCCGGATAGTCAACCGATTCGGTGGAGTGGGTGCCGAAATCGACAACCTCATGTCCCATGCCCAGAAGAATTTCTTTGACCTTCTGTTTGAACTCAAATCCCTTGTGGTCGGCGCCGATTGCAATCTTCATTTAGACCGCAACCTCGTTGTACTCCGGAACAAGCGTCAACCAGCCGTACTTGTCTTCGGCTTTCCCTTTGATAATGCCAAAGAGGGCGGCCTGGAGCTTCTTTGTCATCGGGCCAGCCTTGCCTTCGCCAATAACGATCTTGTCAATCCTGGAAATTGGTGTCACCTCCGCAGCCGATCCGGTGAAGAAAACCTCATCGGCCAGGTACAATGCCTCGCGGGGTACATTCTGCTCGATGACCTTGATCCCCATATCCTCCGCCAGTCGGATGATGGAATTACGAGTGATACCGGGGAGAATGGAGGCCGCAAAAGTTGGAGTAATCAGTGCCCCTTTGCGAACCAGGAAGATGTTCTCACCAGAGCCTTCGGAGACATTGCCGGACACGTCAAGAGCAATCCCCTCGACATACCCATGGCTTATCGCTTCCAGCTTGATGAGTTGACTGTTCATATAGTTGGCTCCCGCCTTGGCCATAGCCGGCATTGTATTGGGTGCAATCCGATTCCATGATGAAAAACAGACCGATACACCCTTTTCCAGCGCCTCATCACCGAGATATTTTCCCCATGGCCAGGTAGCAATGGCGACATCCACGGGGCAGTCTGACGGATCAACACCCAGCGATCCATACCCTCGATACGCTATCGGTCGCACGTAGCACTCTTCCAAATGGTTAGCACCAATCGTGTCGAGTATCGCTTCATCAAGCTGCTGGGCCGTGTAAGGAATCTGCATTCGGTAAATCTTGGCGGAGTTAAGCAAGCGCTCAGAGTGATCTCTCAAGCGAAATGCGGCAGGGCCCTTGGGGGTCTTGTATACCCGCATCCCTTCAAAAACCGATGAGCCATAGTGAATGACATGAGAACAAATGTGAATCCTTGCATCATCCCATTTCACAAATTTCCCATTCATCCAGATATATTCTGTTGGGGTCATAGACATTTATACCTCCTTGCCTTCAGGCATTCGCAGTTCTAGCAGGTGGAACCACCAAGGGTTCTACCCTACATCTTCTTATGAAGGATACAAGAAATCAGCCGGGAATTCAATCAGTTTTCTTTTCATTCGCCCTTACATTGTACACCATCTGCCAGATGGGCTTTCTTTACACCGAGTTGAAACTCACCCACTAGGCGGAGCACTAAGGCGATGCTGTCGGGTTTCAAACGGAACACGTCACCGGCAGATGTGGCGAGAAACCCGACATAAACGCTAACCCGCCCTACAAGCCAGGTATCTTGTGCATTGACATCTGACCGGCAGGAGGGTTACAGAATGTCAGTACCGCAAGGTCCTCCCCTGCCGAATTCTGGCTTGAAACCGGTTGATTATCCCTTACCTGAACGGCCGGTGCAGGCCCTGGGCTTTTTCGTGGAGGTACTTCCTTGTGATAAGCACAACAGCCCCCGACAGCCCCACCAGCGCCACCAGGTTGGGCGCTGCCATCAGACCGTTGGCGATGTCGGCAAACGACCAGACCGCCACCAGATCAAGACGCGCACCGATAAGCGTAAAAAAGATAAACACCCACTTGTATGGCAGCTTGGCTCTGGCGCCGGCAATATACTCAATCCCTTTCTCACCGTAATACGACCATGATATGACCGTCGAATAGGAAAACAACAGTATCGCTACCACAACCATCCAGCGTCCGTAGATCGGCAGCGTATCGTTAAAGGCCGCCATCGTCAGGGGAGCGCCATTGATACCGCTGCTCCACTTGCCGGCGGTGATAATTACCAGCGCCGTCAAAGTACAGATTACAATCGTATCAATGAATGGCCCCAGCATAGCCACCATGCCTTCACGTACAGGTTCCTCGACCTTGGCTGTGGAGTGTGCCATCGGCGCTGAACCCTGCCCCGATTCATTGGAGAAGAGACCCCGTCTAAGTCCCCATTGGATTGTCATCCAGACAGTGGCGCCGGCAAAGCCGCCAGTAGCGGCAGTAGGGTTGAAAGCATGCTCGAAAATCAGTTGGAAGGCCGGCATAACTTGATCGAGGTTTATCCAGATTACAATCAGCGCCGAACAGATATATATCACCGACATTCCAGGCACCAAGAACGACGCTACGTGCCCGATTCGCTTGATCCCGCCAATGATCACAGTCCCCACCATGGTACAGAGCACGATGCCGATTACCCAGCGCCAGATTCCCACCATCTCAGGCGAGACATCAAAGGCATCAACCAGCGCGTGGGCAAGTGTGTTTGACTGTACCATGTTGCCCGATCCAAAGGCAGCAACCGCAGTGCAGAGGGCAAACATGAAAGCCAGTGGTCGCAGCGCCTTAGGTAATCCCAGTTCAATAAAGTACATGGGGCCGCCACGAATATTGCCGTCAGGCTCGATCTTACGATACTTGATGGCCAATGTGCACTCCGTGTACTTCAACGCCATACCAAAAAAGGCTGACATCCACATCCAGAAGATCGCCCCCGGCCCACCGTAATACAGCGCGGTCGCCACACCGCCGATATTACCGATACCGATCGTCGCCGATAGCGCCGCCGATAACGCCTGGAAGTGAGTGAGCTGTCCCTTATGCGCAGGATCGTCATACTTGCCGCGTGCAATAGCTACACCGTGACCAAAGCCGCGAATCTGCACGAAGAGCAAACGAAGAGTAAGAAAGATGCCCGTTCCTAAGAGGAGAGTAATGAGTGGAAGGCCCCATACATGCCCGGAGATAGCTTCGAGGATGTGGTTCAGTTGCTCCATCTGCTTGGTGTGTAGATATGAAATGGATATGGCCCAGGCAAGCTAAAAAGACAGACGACCGACGTGCGGTAACTAATAGATGTTGACTTTTCTATAGAATAGAGCTATGTTAAAGCGTGGTATAACAGCAATGACAGTCAGATCGAGTCAGTCTCGGAAAGGAGGAAATATGTCGACTCGTCTATTGAAACTGACTCTCTCCTCACTGCTGTTTTCTTTCCTAACATTTTCAGCTTTTGCCGCCAAATCTCCTGTCGAAAGACAGACAACCAATCCGCTGATCAACAGGTCACTCCAGTATGCTTTCCCCGATGAGCACAACAGGGCACCCACCTTGGAGAAAGTGGAGCCAAGGCATACCTTAGGCCGGGCTACCCCGAGCGCTTCTCCCGGGACTGTGATTGGGAATACCTGGTTCGACTCTCAACACAAGGGTTCCATGGGCCGCATGATCACCTGGGGACTGCACGGTTACCCTGACACTCTGCTGGTTCATTTCTCCTGGATGTATCTGCCAAACCCTATCTTTACATCCAGCGAGTACTACTACAAGTGCTGGAATGCTCTTGACGGCAACTACCAGTGTGAAACCGGCCTACAGCCTGATGATGAGTATGCCGGTTATGTTGGTGTCGACGTGACAGGCAACAACCGGGCAGTTGTAGGCGGTCACAACAATCTGAGTCCACCGTATGACCCTTCTCAAAGCCACTTCTACTGGGATTATTGCCCCGGCTGCTGCACTTTTGACTTTAGCAGTCGTATCCCAGACTCAGTCAGTTCGTATTGCCAGGGCTACCCCGGAGGCACAGGCACCATGTGGCCGAAGTTCAGATACGTGGAAGGGCCCAATGATACCGTACTGCATATTATTGCCCAAGAGACTGAACCGGGTATTGGCGATCCGCGAACGATAATGTACTTCCGACGAGTAGGTTCAGACCGTACCCCCGGCGCCTACTGGGACTACCCTCCTTACTGCATTGATACAATGTATAATCTGGCCCACGACATCGCAGCAACCAGCGACGGTAAGGTAGCGCTGGTCTGGACCGCCAATCTGCCGTGTCCCGGCCACTGCGACACCTGTTCCGGGTACGAGTGCTGGAACTTCCCCCAAATGGATAACGACCTCTACTATCAGGTTTCGTACGACTACGGGCAGACCTTCCAGCATCGTGCAAATGTCACCAAGAACGTTGACGGCGAAGAGGGATATCGCCCGTACACCGACCTGTCGGCCTTGATTACGTCTGACGGCAACCTGCACATTGTCTGGGGCGCTCGCTTCTGGCCCGCCGATGCTAATCAAGGCGGTCAGGCGGGATTGCTCAGTGGACGAATCTTCCACTGGTCTGAGAACTGGCCCTACATACTCACAGTGCACAATTCCGGATGGGATCAAACCACCTGCAACGGCGGCGCCTGGCAGTTGAGCGCCTCCAAGATGACAATCTCCGAGTGCAATGGCAGGCTCTATGTCTTGTTTGTCCAGTTCAACGATCCGGAGATCATGATGGATGACTGCGCCGACGAGAGCAACCCCGGCTTTCCTTCCGGCGCCTCCAATGGCGACTTGTACCTGTGTATTTCCGAGGACCAGGGTCTGACCTGGGACAAGGCCCGTAACCTGACCAACTCCCACACACCCGGCTGTGACTCTGTCGGCGGAGTCGGCGGCCCTTGTGACAATGACCACTGGCCGTCAATGACCAGGTTCGGTACAGACTACCCAGGCGATTTCAGTCAGGCCACGATAGTAGTTCCAGAGGGCAGCACCGACCCGGGGACTTTCTACCTCGATGTCCAGTATATCAACGACCATAGCGCCGGAGCCATAATAGAGTCTGAGGGCTTTTGGGCAGAGGCAGACGTGAGGTGGTTCCGGTTACCATGCGTGGGACCCAAGGGCGAGCCTCGACCCATCATCATTCCACGAGAAATTGCCTACCCCGCCTGGACACAGCACGGGGTCGAAAAGGATACCTTCATTATTATTGAGAATCGCGGTAATGAGCAATTCGACTATAGTGTGGCTATCCAGGAATGTACCGGTCCCTCCGGATGGCTGGACCTCAGCAGCTTCAGCGGCTCGGTTCCTCCCGGGCTCAACAACCGCGATACCATTACCCTTATTCTGAACAAGGATGGTCTTGTGAACGACCCGGGCACTACCGTCAACCTGGTGGGACGGCTTATCTTCACCTGGGATTGTGCGGCTCTCCCGGATACCTTCCCAATCAGCTTTTTCGTTACGGACGATCTTATTCCGGTGCAATGGGATACAATCCGCACTTCCTGCCTGGCTCTGACCGTAGACAACACTGGCAACTTCGGCCGCCAAGGCCTCGGCAGGGTTAACATGGACTATCACGATAGCTACGGCGACAGCGCTGAGATATATCTGTATGACGGCTCACCCGTTGTCGGCTATACAAGGGACGACGACACTATTGTCAACTTTTCGATATTCAGCACTTCCTACCTTGACCAAAATGGCTTCGTGCCCATTGGCGAGCCCACGCCAACCACCGACTCGGGCGATTGTGAGATCTTCAGATCCGGCAAGTTCGTGACCCATGACTCGCTTATCGCTGTCGAAAAGGTCTGGTATGCTCCTGCTGATCCGAGTGGGGACACCTGCAGCTTCGTAATTGAGCGCATTATGGTCTATCTCAATGACGACTATGTCGGCGACACAACAATTACTGATGTACGTATTGGCGAAGCGATCGACTGGGATATCCCGGCTGATACAAACGTGCGCAACTACTCCGGTTTCGAAGCCAATTTGGATCTGATCTTCCAGCAGGGATGCGAGGAAGACGGTCAGGCTCCATATAACAACAGACGTTTCGGGGGTATTCGTTTCCTTGATGGATACAACAACGACGTTCAGTACGAACCCGCACAACCGCATGGCGTCTACACACATGATAACTCCTCCCATGTCTATCCATTCAGTGGTTTTGCTCCGGAGACTTTGTATACATATATGGGTAATAGTGGCTACGAGCTTTCCGACTCATGCTGTTCGGACCTATATACTCTGATGACTTTCGATAGCAGTCTCACACTGACACCAGCCGACACCTACCTTTTCTCTGTCGTGATTATCTCGCAGTATGACGGGGATCTGAAGGACTTTTTTGACAACGTCTACACGGCCACGCAATGGTACTGCGGGCATATCAATCCCCAGTCATTGTCGTGCGGTTGCTGCAGGATCCGGGGTGATGTTAACCATGATGGTACTATCAATATCGCCGACCTGACCTATAAAGTTAACTGGCTCTTCCGGGAAGGCCCGCCTCCTCCTTGCCCGGAGGAGGTCGACGACAATGGCGACGGTGATGTCGATATTGCTGACTTGACCTACGAAGTTGACTACTTATTCAAGGGAGGTCCGCCACCAGTGCCGTGTCCGTAGATAGAGGAACAGCTAACAACGCAAGACCAGTCCTGGTTATATAGATTCGGCTACCCTCATCTAGGTGGAGGTAGCCGATTTGATTTAACGATTCCTGCACAGCCGCCCGGCACCGCAGCGAATATCAGCAGCCGTTCAAAAAATGAACAGCCCCATATAGCCCTACTGTCATCAACTGTCACAGCTTTTAACCGATACAATGAAAGATAGATATATGCTGCAACTAAGAAAACAGTACAACTATGGCGAAAATCGATCAGCTTCTTCGGATTGTCAAAGAGGCCAACGCGACTGACTTGCATCTTGCAGCAGGCAGTGTTCCCATCGTCAGAGTCAACGGCGAGCTGGAGAAAACGCGGCACAAGAAGCTTACCAGTGACAATATCAGACAGCTTGTCTATGAAATCCTGACCGACGAGCAGATCAGGCAATTCGAGAAAAACAGCGACCTCGACGTCGCCTACGGAGTGAAAGGGTTGTCCCGGTTTCGCATAAACATCTACCGGATGTACGGTGGCATCGGCACGGCTATCCGGCTCATCCCCGACCAGTTGCAGGACCTCACCGCTCTTGGTTTTTCCAAATCCGTCGCCAAGCTGGCGGAAAGCAAATCGGGCCTGATGTTGGTAACGGGGCCAACCAACTCCGGCAAGACCACAACCCTGGCATCGATGGTCAACCATATCAACTCCAACTCATCCAGACACATAATCACTCTCGAGGACCCAATAGAATATGTCCATACCAACAAGAACTCATTGATCTCTCAACGTCAGGTTGGTCTCCACGTCAGATCGTTTTCCTCGGCTCTGCGAGCTGCGCTGCGGGAAGATCCGGATATCATCCTTGTGGGGGAACTTCGGGATACAGAGACAATTTCCCTTGCCATTACTGCCGCCGAAGTGGGTCTGCTTGTGCTTGGAACGCTCCACACCTGCACCGCAACAGCCACTATCGACCGCATCATCGATGTCTTTCCTCCTGAGCAACAGCAGCAAATTAGGATCATGCTGGCCGACACTATCGTCGGTATAATCTCCCAGCAACTACTCAAGCGCACCGACGGTACCGGCCGGGTTGTCGCATATGAGCTTATGGTTCGCACCAGCGCCATCGCCAACCTGATCCGAGAGGCAAAAGCTCACCAGATACCGAACGTTATTCAATCCAGCCGCAAGAAGGGAATGCGCCTGCTGGACAACCACCTAAAAGCCCTTGTAGACTCGGGGGTCGTCACGGCGGAAGAGGCGGTCAGAGTAGCCATGGATCCATCGCAGTTCTATGAGAAGGTGTCGCCAAGCGAGCCGGAGTTGGTAGAAGCGTAATGAGTCGGAATACACGAAAACACCGGCTTGATGATATCCTTGTCAAGAAAGGTCTCATCTCCAAATCCCAGATAAAAGAAGCTCTCATGCGACAGAAGGCGCACGGCGGGAAGTTTGGCTCTCAGCTTCTATTTCATCGGTACATCGATGAAGCGGGACTGGTTAAAGCGCTGGCGACGCAGCTTAGCTGTGAGGGGGTGGTGCTGGCTAAGCTTGATATCCCGAAAACAGTTATCAAATTTATCCCGAAGAAAGTAGCTGTCGCCCGCAAGGTTATTCCGTTTGATTACGACTCAAAAAAGAATCTGGTGAAAATCGCCTGTGAAGACCCGACCGACCAGAGCCTGGCCGACGAGTTGAATTTCGTGGTGCAGGGAAAGGAAATCAAACTCTACGTCGCCGCCGAACTGGCTCTGAACACAGCCATTGCAAAACACTATATGGGGCGGAACGTGTCCCTTGACGACAACCTCCTGCTGGAGATTCCCGATGAGGCCACGGATACCGGAGAAAGACCGGTTCCTGCCCTAGATGAGGAGCAACAGGAGATTAGCGACTCGCGCGGGGTGGTTCTACTGGTTACAGATGAGGAGTATTCCGGCCCGTTACTACAATCTATTCTTGAGCGGGATGGCTACCAAGTGACGATGACCAACTCGGCTGATGACGCTATTGATATGATCGGCGACCAGCGATTCCTCTGCGTCTTCATAAAGGACACGGTCTCCGGCGACTACATTGACCTAATCGACAGGCTGCGTAAAACATCGCCCCGGACCGCGGTGCGATACTACGAATCAGCCTCCGCTTTAGTGCTGAACGAGGACGCTGTTGCCACCGAAGGAGACCTGCTGATAAAGAGTCTTGACCTATTCACGTCGCTTTTATCATCGAAATCAAAACTGCCCGACAACCACAGCGGGAGGGTCGGGCAGTATGTTGACAAACTGTGTCGGAAGATCGGTCTGCCGGACAAAGAGCGTCTGATGATTACCAGCGCTGCCTATGTACACGACCTGGCCAAGTTTTACTACCATACAGAGGCGAGTCAGGACTACCGCTCGACTATCAGGCTCACAACCAAGCTGCTGCAGTCGCTCAACTACTCACCGGTTGTAATCGAGATGCTCCGCAGCATGTATATTGACCTCGGGGGAAAATACACCAAGCGTCTTCCGATAGAGGCTCTTGGTGGGAATATCATTACCATCGTCGACCTCTTCTGCGACAACATCCCCACCGACGAACGGTTGTCTCTTGATAAGTTTGAGAGCATAAAGAAGAAACTCCGCGATCTGACAGGTAAGCTCTTTCTGGTCGAGGTGGTAGAAGCCTTCATTGTTATGGTGCAGGAAGAAATACTCCAGCTACAGACAGCAGGAAGAGCCAGCCAAGTCATGGTCTATGCTAGCGAGAACAACTTGCTTTATCCCCTCGACCTGCGCCTCAAGAACGAAGGCTTTCGGACAGTTGTCGAACATTCCATCGATTCCTTTGTCGACCTATTTCAGCGCAGTCTGCCTGACATGACTGTCCTGATGTTACCGGGAAAGGCATCCGATGTCAGAACCTGCGTCCACGATCTGGAAAAAAGAGGAATCGATTTTCGTAAGGTGCCCACCTTCCTTCTAATGGATAGTTCAGCAACTTCGGATCTAACCTCCCTGCTTGAACGGGGAATCGAGGATATTGTTGCTCTCGATGGTAACTTCGACCTGCTAACCGCCAAGCTGGTGAAAATCCAGGCGCACATTCAAGCCGAGGTCAAGGAGACACCGGAGGGAGAACAGATTGGCGGTTCCAGGGGACGCCTATCAGACATGAATCTGATTGATCTTTTGCAGGCCCTGGGGCCCAGCCGCAAGACGGTGCGAATAGCGATCACCCCGGGCAGTTCGGAGGGGGAAAAACTGGTCATATATCTCGACCAGGGAAATATCATCTTCGCCCAGTTTGAAGGCAAAACCGGCCCAGAGGCAGTATACGAAGGTATTACGTGGACGGACGGCACCTGGACTGTCGAACCAGTACCGGCTGAAAGCCTCCCGGAATCGAATAATAAACTTCCGAATGAATCGATCCTGATGGAGGGATGCCGTCTTCTGGATGAGAAAGTGCGAACTGGACAGCTTCTGTAGCTGTTACGTTCCGAGAAAGTAGGCAATCAGCCGATTATGTCCTTGCAGCCCGCCGCAAAAGGGCGATTTTGAGGCGCTGCTTTTTCCGTATTTCTTTAGGGATTTGCCCGTAATACTGTTGCATTCTACCGGCGATTCCATCGGCTTCACGTTTCATCGACAGTTTCTCAGAGCACCGGTACAAGTAATAATCGCATTCTATGAGATTGAAATAGTTGCCGGGATCACACGCTATCCGCTCGCGCAACAACTCGAATGTCTTCACGGCATTGGGAAAATCCTTCTTTTCATAATAGGCGCGGGCCAGCGGCCAGAGAAGAGCTTTGCCATCAGGGTATTTCTTCCGCATCTCGCGACAACCCGCAATGACCGAGTCATATTGCCCTCTGTCCAAACCGATCCAGATCAGCGCGCTGTAAGCTGACTCTTGTGAAATGAAAGACGAATCGGCCGCCAGATGCAACTGGGTTATTCCTTTATCCTTGTCGTTGTGGATCAAACCGATCCACCGAAGGAAACCCGCCTTAGCCGACTTCCAATAGTTGTACAGGCCGAGGCCGAAGTACAGATCGTAGAGACTGCTATCGCAAGCCAGCCCTCGTTCGTATTCCTTCCGGGCGCGGCGTCCCATCTTGACAGCACTCACCAACGAGCCGTAGCGAGATTCCCACAGCGAGCGGTATGCCTCGGCGTGACCAAGGAATAGGCACATCCAGGCGCGCGTGCAATTTGACGCCGTATCCCGTATGCTCAATGCTTTGGTCACCGTGGTGTCAATCAGCCGGTTGAACTGCTCAGGATTCAGGTTTTCTTCCCGATCGAACATAACGGTGACAAGAGTAATAGCCCTGAAGAGATAACCAGCAGGGTCATCAGGGTATTCTTCAATCATTACCCTGGCCAGCGAATCAGCCCCGTTGAACCTATCATTGTAGAGCAGCTCCTGGATGTTGAGCAAGTATTGGGACTTAGCGCCGTCAAGGTAGTCGCCGGCAAGAACACAAGTGGGAATGTATATTAATACTATAGATGTCATTAACGCCAGAAGAGCCCACTTCATCTCTTTCTATACCCCCTACACAATCTTGCCAACCGATGGCCCGCCGTCGACAACTCCCGACAGGCAATGCAACCAAAACGCGTTGACATGTTGAATCAAGAACAATCACTGACCGTTCATATGCAAGATTAAACTGAATAGGATTGGAGTAGAATCCGCCGAGGGTAAGGCCAGCAAGACCAACGCCGCCGTCTGTTCGTGGTGGTGACAATCACATCCGAGCCCGCTTACGACAGATAGGACTGTCAACGAGGCGACCTTGTTGTTATCAAAGGCAACGGCCCTTCTACAGGGAAGGGGGACACTCCGTCTCTGTTTCCTGCCCGTCGATTTCGTCAAGCTTGCCCAGAACCTTCGACTTGAGAGTCTCCAAGCTACGCTCAGGATTGCTATGCTTCAGCTTTTCATTGATAAAGTCCTGGATGGCGTTTTCCAGGCGATACACCTCGAAACAATCCCGGCAGTGTTCAAGGTGTTTCTCAACTTCCTTAGCATCGACTTCGGAAGCTTCCTTATCAATTACCTCATACAACAGGCCCAGCGCCTCCTGACAGGTCATTTTGTGACGCCTTTGACGTAACCGTTTCTTACTGCATAATCCAACAACGATTTCTGCAGAAGCTTTCTCCCACGGTGGAGCCGGGACTTGACCGTTCCCAACTGTAGATCCATGATATCAGCAATCTCCTGGTACGAGAATCCCTCAAGAAATGACAACATTACCACCAATCGGAAATCATCCGGTAGATTTTCAATAGCTGTTTTAACATCATCGTCGAAAATCTTGGAAAAAAGTTGTTCCTCGGGATTCGTAACTGTTTCCCTGGATGCAAGCTGACCGTAGAGGAAATTGTCATCGAGCTCATCAACATTAACCGACATGGGGGAACGTGCCTTCGACCGGTACTCGTTGATGAAGATGTTCGTCATGATCTTGAACAGCCAAGCCCGGCAGTTTGACCCTGGTTCAAAGCGACTCCAGAATCGGTACGCCTTAACATATGTTTCCTGCACCAGGTCTTCGGCGTCACTTTCGTTTTTAGTCATCCGAAGCGCGGTGCGATAGAGAGCCTCCATGTGCGGAAGTGCTTCCGCATCAAAGCTCTTGCGTTTTTGAAAGTCTTCAGCTTTACGGTCGACCATCTGGACTATCCTCAGATCGGGGCGACCGGCAAAACCCGCTTCCATATATATTTCTAAACATTCCAGCCGGTCGTCAAGTTCCCTTCAGGGCTACAATTGGCAAATTTTAAAAGTCCTTACAACTCACCCTCTTTACAAAATACTAAGATAACGGCCCCCAATCCCTTCGACAAGGATTTTTTGGACAGGCCAGAGCCGGAAGAAACACAGCCCTTACAATGCAAGCCCACCCAGAGCAAATTTCCAAACCCAACCCATTATGTCCCTGGCAGCTTGTACATATACACCACTTATAGGACAGTCTCTTTTAGAGCATGTTGGCCAATGACTAATGCACGTCAACAATGAAGCCAGACATGATATTGGCCTCAGCAGTTGTAGTGGAACTTTTCAGCTGCTGCAACAACCTTTTCAACCACCGGCAAGCAGGCACTGTCACTGTCGATAACATTGGCGACACGAGCATCGATTGCTGTCGCCAGTTTGACAGCCTAGTGAAAGTAGTACAGACTTTCACTGTAAGTTATAATCGATGTAATTGTCGTCTTACCACTCTTGCCTGGCGCAGAGATTTTTCACTTGTTTGCGGCTCGCTGGCACCTTATTTATCCTTGTAAATTGATCTATTAGCTAAAGGATGGAAGAAATATGCCAAAAACAACCCGAAAAGTTTCCAAGAGGTGCTCGATAACGGCGGAAGACCTTTTCAAGCTTAGGATTCCGACCTCAATTGCGCTCTCGCCCGATGAAAAAGGAATCGCCTTCACCCTCGAGCGCATAGACAAGAAAGAAAACAAGTACTATACCAACCTGTTTGTGTACGACACCGTTTCTCGGCAAGAGCAACAGTTTACGCACGGCCCCTACCAGGACAGTCAGCCGGTCTGGTCGCCCGATGAAAAGCAGTTGGCCTTTCTCTCCACGCGGGATAAAAAGCTCGGCGTTTACGTAATCCCGTCTTCTGGAGGAGCAGAGAAGCAGGTAATTGAACTGGACGGCGCGGTACAGAACCTCCAGTGGACTCCCGATGGAAAACACCTCGTATTCTGCCTGCGGTATAACGACTCGCATTACATCAAGGATGAGAAAAAGAAAAAAAAGCCGCCGGTTTATCGGCACGTCACGCGTCTGTGGTACCGTCTTGACGGAGAAGGGTATTTGCCTAAAGACCTCTTTCAGGTCTACAGCCTTGACATACAAAGCGGCGACCTGCGCCGGATCACGAAAGGCAAGCGTGACAACCTCTTCGCCTCCGTCTCTCCCAACGGGCAGTGGATTGCTTATGTGTCCAACCGTGCCAAGGACCCCGACCTTGATAATCTGAGGGACGATCTCTTCCTTGTTCCCTTCAACGGTGGCAGGGAAAAATGCGTCCCTACGCCACCGGGACCAATCTTCGGTACAGCTTTTTCTCCCGACAGCAAATCAGTTGTTTATATCGGGCATGACAAGCCGGATGATATTGGGTGGGTAACTAATTTTCATGTCTGGAAAGTAGGCATCACCGGCAGGCCCAGGGCTAAAGACCTGATGGTGGGCTTTGACCGGATGGCGCTCGACCAATCCATCACAGATACCAGTGACGCCCACTTTGGGTCGCTCCTTTTCTGGTCAGCAGATGGGAAGAGAATCTACTTTCTCTCTTCCGATATGGGGGCAACAAACCTGTACTATGTCCCCTCGTCAGGAGGCAAACCGACTCGTGTTTTCAAGGGCAAGTGCCACATCAAAGGACTCTCACTAAACGGTAAGACTAAAACCGCCGCCCTCATCTATGCCGAACTCAACAACCCTGGCGACATTATGACCTGCCCGACTTCTTATGGAGCAGAAACAAAGGCAGTCAAACATACCGACCTGAATAAGTTCCTGCGCACGGAAGTCCAACTGGGAAAAACTCGTGACGTGACGTTCAAATCATTTGACGGCACTGAGGTCCAGGGCTGGCTTCTCCTTCCACCACATTTCAAACAGACCAGAAAGTACGCGGCCATTCTTGAGATCCATGGCGGTCCGCAGGTGCAGTATGCCTACACCTTCATGCACGAAATGCAGTATCTGGCCGCAAAGGGATATGTCATCTTCTACACCAATCCGCGTGGCGGCGCCGGGCGTGGTGAGACCTGGGTCGAGGCGATTGCCGGCGGATGGGGGGACCTGGATTACAAGGATTGCATGGCCGCTGCCGATTACCTGGGAAAGCGGAAGTTTGTCAATCCAAAGAAGATCGGTGTTACCGGCGGCTCGTACGGAGGGTACATGACCAACTGGATTATCGGCCACACCAACCGCTTTGCCGCAGCGGTGACGCAGCGCTCGGTGGTCGATCTAAAATCCTTCGTCGGCTCGTCAGATTTTGGGTTCGGCTTTAGACGTGAGTTTGACGGTTGGCCATGGACAAACGCCGAAAACTATGAAAAGTGCTCTCCCATAACCTATTTCAAAAACGTCCGCACGCCGGTGTTAATTATTCACAGCGAGAATGATTTGCGCTGCAATATTGAACAGGCGGAGCAAATGTTCGTGAAACTAAAGGTGTTGAAGAAAAAAGTCGAGATGGTCCGTTTCCCCGGTGAGCCGCACGGCCTGTCACGCCACGGACGACCCGACCGGCGTCTTGCTCGCCTTGAGTGGATAGAGAAATGGTTCCGGAGGTATCTGAAAAAATAGGGAGGTATACCGAGAAAGACTCAGAAATCCTAATTGTTGCAGTGCCTCTGTACCATGGCACAAGTCAGTGTAACGGCGGGATTATGCTATCCCCAGGGTGTAGTTGAAGGTCGTAACCCGAAACCTTGCTCACGCAGAAAATGTTCAGCCTCGGTGCGGGTACGAAAGGTTTTCGATATTTCCCTTGTACCTCCTTTATCAAACATGCGCTGAAGCTGGCCGTAAGTCACCGGGTTGTTGATGATATTTACCGACCAGACCATCTTATGCTTCTTGCACCAGACTAAGTGCTCGCCGATAATATCAATGACTTCCGGATACGATGTTTTCCAGTTGGTCAAGTCACATAACCGCACCCAGGGCTTCTTGATCAGCGTGGCTACCTCAACCTCATAGTCCTTTACGAAGTTCTGAGCCGTGCTGACTCGCCAGACTCCGAAGATCTTCTCATAGACAATACGAGTCTCACGATCGACATCAATCGAATATTCCAAGTGCCATCCGCTCATGCTGCTTCCATAGATACTAACGTTTTAAGAGTGGCTACTATAGGTAATAGAATCTCTTTATTATATACAGAATCACTTAAAAGTCAATGGAAAAATGTGCCATTTTTCACATATACCGCAAGGAGCCACCCACCTGCCCCAGCTTACAAAACAGGTTTGACCGAGCGCAGTTCCCAAAAAGCTGCTACAGCAGGAATAACCGTGTCATCATAAGAAACTGCCTGCTGCGATTCCTAACCGCTATCAACTGTACCGCTACGGGCGGATCCAGGTAGGACCAACCTGAGGGGCAGGCCCGTCCTGAAAAAGGTACACCACCAGATAGGTAACGTCAGCAATGTTATACTGGTAATTGCCATCCATATTACCCCGCCAGAACGGATAGAGGGGGAACGGACCACCCCTAAACATCCAATCGACCAAGGCCGTAATATCAGCAATGTTCACACTGAAGTCGCCATCGAAGTCCCCCGGCTGGTAGTTGAAATCGAGATGGGTAGGCCCGTCGCCGGCGACATAGCTTGTAAGCGGAAAACCCGCCGAGTCCATTTGCACCACATAGTCCTTGAAATTGCCCTCGTAGATAGTTGAGTCTTGATAAGCAACAACCATTGCACAACCCGAATCAACAAGAATTGGATTGGAGGCACCATGATACACCTCTACCGTAGCAGCATTGTATGAATATATGTAACCATCTGTGACCCAGCCGCCGGCTGCAAGATAGGCAATGTCGTCCGGAGCTACCGTCAACTGGCCAGGCGACCCGCCAATCGAGAAGCTGTCGAGAACCGTATCAGAGCCGGGATCAATGATATATATCATTCCAAACGAGGACCAATAATCGCCGGTGCAAATGACATGTATCCGTCCGGACATGTCTCTCGCCAGGTACTGCGGATTCTTCCCAACATTCACTTCGGACAGCACGGTATCGCCTTGCGTATCATAGACGACCACCTTCCCTTGCCCATAGGTGTAATCATTAAAGTCAAAGGCGGTTATAGCAATGTAGGCCTTGAAATCAGCAATGATAATTCCCTCCGGGCTGAGACCAACGGAATCTTCACTAACAACTGTTCTATTAATGACATCCACTTTGGCTACGCTGTTGTTCATCATATTCGTGACGTAACAATACCTGTCATTCAAAAAGGTCATCCAGAAGGGGTTGGAATCGGCACCGGTGTTGATGAAATCAACGGTAGTTTCCGTATTCAAATTGATGATTTGAATCTCATCAGTTCCGGATGCAATTATATACGCCAGCGTATCTCTCACCACAATCTGGTTAGGATAGCTAAGGACATCCGACCCAAGAGGAAGTATGTCGTTAGTGACAACTCCTGTAGTCAGGTTTATCTTGGACAGGGTTTCGCCGACAGTGTTGATTACATACGCAATCTCGTCGACTGCTGAGACCACAGCGGTGTTCAGCAGGACAAGTAACAATACTTTTAATATAACACGAAACATGGTTTGATCCTTTTCTCCATTGATTGTTGAAATGTTTTTCACTTGATAAAGGTTCACTTACAAAGGAGCTATCGTTTCTTATCACTGCCTTTCTCCTCCAACCCGTACGACAGCTGCACGCCTATGTCCCATTCATGACCGGGCATCGGATAGTGGGTCAGAAGGATATAATCTTCATCATTCAGATTGTATGTTCTGAAATCGAAGGCGAAATGCCACCACTTTGAAAAATCCGCCTTGAAACCGAGACTAAGGTCGTCGATGCGATAGGCATCATACCACTTTGTATTGCTTGGAAGGGCGTACCGTCTATCCACCATCCTGACGGCGTACGAAACGTAAAAAAGGCACTGCCTCCAGCGATGCTTCAGCCGCGTTGTCACGGCGGTAATGTAATGAGGAGTAAAAGTAAGCCGCTTGTTGTAGGAATTGTGATCGGCGACTTTGTTTTGGGTAGTGGTAATTGTGTTTTGATACTGTATTTCTACCGCCTTGTCGAAGAAAGCGAGAGTAACGTATTCTTCATGCCCTGTGGTGAGCGCTGATTCGAGATTCACCGGACTCCACACCCCACCATAGCCCGCTTGCCACACCACTAGGTCGCTCACATAGGAGTGAAAATAGGTCAGGCTCCCGCTGAAGCTCAGGATTCCGAGGGAACCGGTGAGCTCCACACCAGCCTCCGAGTGCTCGGCTCTTTCCGACCTCAGATTCGGGTTACCGCGCGAGCGTACATCACCTTTCCAGAACAAAGCATTGATCGAAGGCAGGTGAAACGACTTGCCGTAGTTGACACGAAGAATTAGTATGATTTTCTCGCCTTTTGATAATGTAGCCCCAACTTTGGGCGACCACTGCTCGACCGAATGCGATTTGCCCGGGTCCTGCCAGGAGGTCGAGTCCTTGCTGGTCTTGGCTTTGTCAAAACGCAGGGCAAAATCCACTGAGGCATCGTCGAAGAAGGCATAGGCGGGTAGTCCGACACGTTGTTTACCTATGACAAAAGCAGCATAGCCGTCGCGCACTGTTTTACCCATGCTCAACTGCGGTCGAAGGTAGTCGGTGTGATAGAGGATGTCTCGCGAAAACTGAAAACCAAAGCGAGCCTCGTTGTTTTGCCAAGGACGGAGAACATTGGCAAGCTGAAGTGTAAAAATATCGTTAGTGTGTCGAGACTCAAAGCGGTTTGCCACTGACGTGTTGGCTAGATCCCAGAAGTATTGTTCAAATCGGGAAAACCCCAACTGCGCCTCCCAGCGAACTTTTCGCTTATGCTCAAGTTCGTATCGCGCCGTAATGAGCTTCCGCCTGTCTTCCATGAAAGCATGAGCATTCTGTTTTGAGGCCCGATCCGGCAAGCCTTTTTTCGCCTTGAATACCTGACCGGAAAGCTTCAATTTGGATTGAGGGGCAAACTGGTAAATGCCCGAACCAAAGTAGTTATATGAATCTGTAAAGTTGTTAATGCGGGTCCCTTCGTAGACCTTGTTTCGCGGCTGAACCGTATAGCGAAAATCGAAATTACCGTCCGACTGTCGGGAGGTGTAAGTAAACCTTGTTGACAGATTGTCGACGCTGATGAGGTTGGATGCTGATAGATTGTACGTGCTGGACCTCCATTTTCCCCTTCTCACATCGGTCTGAACGAGTAGATTATGCGTGATCGCTTGTTGGTGGGTTATGATATTTATTACTCCACCGAGCGCATCGGGGCCGAACTCAGCCGAGGAGCCTCCTTTGTGAATTTCAACCCGTTCGACCATCTCAATGGGGACCGTATTCAGATCGGCGATACCACTCCCTGAAGAGTTGATTTTCTGACCGTCGACTAACACCAGCACATGCTTAGGATCAGCTCCCCGGATTCGGACCTGCGCCTGACCCGTAGCTCCGCCGGTTCGTTGCACAAAAACACCCGGGACCGACTCGAGGAGTTCGGAGACGTCGCGAGGATGGAGTTCTTTTATCTGCTCGCGCTCAATTACCGTCGCCTTGTTGCTTTGCAACAGCTGATACTTACCGACAACAGTAATCCCCTCAAGCGGATACGTCTTCTTTTCCAACGGAACCGCGATCTGGCGAGTCACATCCTCAACAAGATGAATCTGTTCGACAAGATGCTCAACGTAGCCAACAGCAGTGATTTTCAAATGATATGTGGCGGGAGGAATATTATCGAAACAAAACCTGCCGAAGTTGTCTGTTATTGTCTGATAGTCTGTCTCTTGCAGCTCAATTTTCGCCTGGACAACAGGGCTCCCGTCATCGGCGTTGTAAACGCATCCTTTTAATTTAGTAACTGATTGAGCGGAAACCTGTACGTTCAGGATGAAAAGAAAGTAGGTCAAAAGCCCCACGCTTGTGACATAGTTGATGTAGGACAGGAGTCTCCGACTCCCGCCAATATGGCTGCTCCAAGCTCCCGCCGCGCTGGGGACAGACTCAACAAAGAAGCACAAAAAAACTCGCCTCACGGCGCCCTCCACGCGTTGCCACAGGCGAAGCCAGCCCGCTACCGGTCAGCCCGCGCTGACGGCAATAGCATGAGATTTGGCTGCGGCAGGTTTCCTGGCTTCAGCTTCGAACCTCCGGCGAGCGCCTTCCCCATCAATCATAAATGACAGGTGGCTCAAGAACATCCGTGGGCGGCAGATGTCCACATCTGCCCCGTTTGTTCATGCTCGCGGAGTAGCCGACACAGTAGCGGGGCTGCGACGGACTCACACCGTCTTCCCTTTTACTCCGACATCTGTCGGACACCGCAACGTTGTATGCAACAAGTTGTATTTATTAGCGATGATTGTCAAGGGAATAATGCAAGTGTTATATAGCTCGTGTGCGACAGATATCCAGAGGCTACCACGTTCACGCGAGGCAGCCTTTCCCCATCCGCCTCGATCCATCGTTGTTGACGCATTTCCTGCGCGGTCAGGAATCCTTTCCTGACCTCATTAGTGGAGCCGTCACGAAAGGATTCGTGACGGCGCATGAATGGCTTAAGCAGAGAGTGTCAGGTTTCTCGTCTACCCAAGGCAGACTTGGAACCCGACCTACTGGCCTGCAGAGCTCTATTCACTGCCACAATTGAGTGGACTGGCAGTGATGTTTTTTGTATACTTGCTTTTCCTGCGGACCAATAATCGACCGCACGGTAATGAGCGAAGTGTACAAAACATATCAAGACCGCTTGGGTTTTTGACCCTTAGGACTGGAGAACTTATGGACAGAGTAGAACTTTTGCTGAAAGAAATCACCGAGGCTAATGGTGTGTCGGGTTACGAGCAGGAAGTGCGCCGGATCATGGCTCGCGAGCTCGAAGGAAAAGTAGATGAAATCCAGTACGACAAGATGGGCTCCATCCTGGGGCGAAAAAAGGGAACCAGCGACAGACCGCGCGTCATGGTTGTGGGGCATATGGATGAGGTTGGATTCATGGTCAAGGAGATCACGCCCGACGGATACATCAAGTTTCTTCCGCTTGGCGGGTGGTGGGGACATGTCGCCCTTGGCCAGCGCATGCGAGTCATCACTACTAAAGGGTCGGTGCCAGGCGTAGTCGGATCTCAGCCACCACACTTACTACTGGAAGAGGAACGAAAAAAGGTCCTTCAAATAAAGGATATGTTTATCGACGTTGGCACGCAGCAGAAATTCGACATCAAGAAGAAGCTGGGTATACGGCTGGGCGATCCCATTGTACCCGACAGTCAATTCACCATCATGGGTAATCGCAAGATGTACATGTCCAAAGCATTCGACAACCGGGTTTCCTGCGCCATCGTTCTCGAACTCACCCGGAAGTTTCAGAAGGCACGGCATCCCAATACACTTCTTGCCTCTGCCAGTGTCCAGGAAGAGGTGGGGCTGCGTGGCGCCCAAACGCTGGCACATATGGCCGATCCGGATGTCTGTATCGTTGTCGATGTGGGAATCGGGCAGGACATCCCGCCCGAGGGAGCTAAAAAAAGTGAGAAGCTTGGGGGTGGGCCGGCGATCCTCATCTATGACGCGATGATGATCCCCAACGTAAAACTTCGGGACCTGGTCGTGGATGCCGCTGAGGAGAAGAAGATTCCTTACCACTTGACCTATATGGAACGCGGCGCGACGGACGGCGCCCGTATCCACATGAGCCGTATCGGGGTCCCGTCGGTCGTAATCGGCCCGCCAGTCCGCTATATTCACAGCCATAATGGAATCCTGAACCGAACCGATTATGATAATACTGCCAGGCTGATTGGCGAGGTAATTAAGAAACTTGATAAGAAGACCGTCGACTCGCTTACAGAGGGATAGAAAGTCATGGCGCTCAGGTTCCGAAATACCTATACCCGTCAGAAAGAAGATTTCCGTCCGATAAGGGCTGGAAAGGTGGGAGTGTACACCTGTGGCCCGACCGTGTACGACTACGCCCATATCGGCAACTTTCGCACGTACATGTTCGAAGACCTCTTACGAAGGTATCTGCAATACAAAGGATACGAGGTCGTCCAGGTAATGAACATGACTGACATCGACGACAAGACGATACGCGGTTCTCAGGCGGAAGGAGTGCCGCTGCACGATTACACTGCTCGATATATAAAGGCCTTCTTTGATGACCTCGACAGCCTTGGCATGGAGAGAGCGGAAGTATACCCGCGGGCTACGGAGCATATCCTGGAAATGGTAGGGATAATCAAAAAGCTCCTTGACAAAGGCGCCGCCTACGAAATAGACGGCAACTATTACTACAAGATATCTACGTTTCCCGCCTATGGAAAACTAGCCAACCTCGACATGGAAGGGCTGAAGCCCGGTGCCCGGATAGCAACCGATGAGTACGAGAAGGATTCCGTATCTGATTTTGCTCTCTGGAAGGCATGGGATCCGGAAGATGGGGAAGTCTCCTGGGAAACGGAACTCGGCAAGGGCCGACCTGGCTGGCATATCGAGTGCTCGGCAATGTCGATGAAATATCTCGGAAACCACTTCGACATTCACACCGGCGGCGTAGATAACATTTTCCCCCACCACGAGAATGAGATCGCGCAGTCGGAAGGGGCGACCGGCGAAAAGTTCGTCAACTACTGGCTGCACAGCGAGCATTTGATTGTCGAGGGTCGCAGGATGGGCAAGTCGCTGGGCAACTACTACACTCTGCATGATCTTCTCGACAAGGGGTATTCAGGTGTAGCCGTCCGTTACCTGTTGATTGCCACGCACTACCGTCAGCAGCTTAACTTTACCTTCCAGGGGCTGGAGTCGGCGGCCAACGCTCTGGAACGCTACAATGATTTTATCTCCAACTTGGCGGAATATGCGGGTGGGGACTCCGACGGCACGGCCGGTGATGTCATCAAAAGCGCTCGCAGCGCCTTTGAGGAAGCTCTCGATGACGATCTGAACGTCTCGGCGGCGCTGGGGGTGATTTTTGACTTTATCCGCGACATCAACCGCCTTAAGGCTGACAACAAGCTGTCCGCCGAAGAGAGGGATAGGGCCCTTGAGACAATCCGCAGCTTCGACACTGTGCTGAACTTCACCTATCAGCAGCAGGAGATAGATGCCGAAATCGAGGGGTTGATACAAAAAAGAACTGAGGCAAGAAAGAACAAGGACTACGTGCAAGCCGACAAGATACGCGATGAGCTTCTGGCACGGGGAATCATTCTCGAAGACACCCCCCAAGGAGTAAAATGGAAACGGAAGCTGTGAGGGTTAGGAAAGCATCAGGACCATAAGGGCCCTGACCTACTTTTTGAATAGGGCTTGACACAAATCTCGAATGTGCTTCTTTTCTATAACTGCAAAAAGCCGGCGTAACTCAGTTGGTAGAGTAGCTGATTTGTAATCAGCCTGTCGGGGGTTCGAGTCCCTTCGCCGGCTCTTTCTTGTACTAATTGCTTCCCAGAAGAGCATCAGTATTGCCAGGACTCCGGCCTCTTTCCCAAAGAGGCCCAAGGTGGGAATGCCCGCCAGGACAGGTTTTTTGCTCCTTTTTTCGTTTTTTTGTTGCATTTTCCCGCTTCAGACGCCACAAATCCAGCATGGCACGTATCCAAAAACCTACGCCCGGGCGGTTGATTGTTTCCGTCATATACTCTTCGTTAGATGCGCTGGCTGATGCACTCCCGGTCCTGGAGCGGCGATTCGGGCGAGTGCAACTTGAAACGACTGAATTTCCATGTACCAGGGCTGAGTTCTACAAGGAGGAGATGGGCGATAACCTGGTGCGCCGTTTCTTTTGCTTCGAGCGGCTCGTCTCCCGAGACTCGCTGGTTGATGTCAAACGGATCTGTCACAATATCGAACCAATGTTTGCCGATCAGACAGGCGACTATTTTTTCCGGACAGTCAATATCGACCCCGGCATCATGACCCCTGACAATCTTGTGATGACATCGCATCGCGAATACAACCATCGCATCTATCTAAAAGACGGCGTATATGCGGAAATTGTCCTCATCTATGCTAAGGGCAGGTTCGCACGCCTGCCATGGACTTGCCCGGATTTCTACCACGGCGAAGCGATTGATTTTTTCCTCCGTGTGCGAGCCAGCTTTGAGCTGCTAGAAGAGCCATGCGAGTTTAAGGCAGTTTGATATGCGATAGATGTGGGAATAATGTATATTAACATGAATGTTGCCTTGTTTAATGTATTACTTTCAATTATTCGCAAAAATCTATTGACAAGGTGAGTTGATTTGCATATATAATTGTAATATAAGGTGCCGAGAACGCAAGGGCATCAGGAAGTACCTCGTTTTTTACTGCGGTTGGTTACGGAGTAAGGCGCCTGAAAAAACTCCAAAAACCTCGCAGGGTAGTAATGAGAAGTGAACTGGTAAGACGCTGGTTCGGTGTGTAAACAGAACGTGGTGTGTCGCGTTTCGCGAGCGTGGCATAACATAGGCTGTTGCTTGCTGTGCCATTTAGGAGGAGGTGGTAGATGGCATAAAAACTACTACGTCTAAGGCAAACCTGTAGTTTACAGGGGCTGCCTTGAGGCGTATCTTGGTAATGTGGTAACCAGGGAAAAACCCCAAAACTATGGAGGGAACATCTATGCGTTCCTTTCTAAAGAAAACCCTTCTATTTACCATGATGTCCGCCGTCGTGTTCTTTGCTGCCGATGCAAACGCGACGATGGAAGGTGTCCGCGTCTCGACGCCCGACACCTGTTGGTACTCGGGTAACTTTATCAACCTTCCGGTTAGTATAGAATGGACTAGCTGGAGCATCTACAATGACTGTGGTGCGGAATACTTTGTGCCCGAGGGCAAACCCTATTATCATGATGATTGGGTGTGCTACCCACGTATATACCCTTGCACCCAGTCGAAGTCCTGCACATGGTATACTAGCCCCGATGAAGAACTATGCTCCTTCGAACTGACAATGACGTTCAATCCTCACATTATGCAGGCAGTGACGGTTACTTCCGCAAAGCTGCTTGATGACTGGCACTTCCCTGAACTCTATTTCGAGATCAACAATAACAGTGGTACCATCACGATTGCCGGAGCCAGCGCCAACTGCCACGGGCTGACCTGCATAACCGACCCCACAGAGTTGCTTTACGTTGGTTTCCTCATCACCGGAAGCGCCGGGCAGTGGACCGGCTTGAGAGTCAAGGACTTCACGTACAACGAAGTCGATCCGATGTATATCTACTGGCATAATCAAGACTATACTGGTGGTCTGACTGATGCCAGGTCAATCGGTGAGTTTTTGGTCTGCCAGTTCCAGTTCCTCAGTGGCTGGGTTAA
Source organism: uncultured Ignavibacteriales bacterium (assembly GCA_964416195.1). Lineage (GTDB taxonomy): Bacteria > Zixibacteria > MSB-5A5 > GN15 > FEB-12 > CAYQDB01. The sequence goes on along the minus strand of CAYQDB010000006.1, from coordinate 19,410 downwards.
TTACTGCTCCAATGGCCTGCCGGTGTGTGACGCCAAAGTGATTCTGACTAACGTTCCTGATCCGGGTGTTGTCGATCCGCCGGACATTCCGCCGGAGACCGTCTTGACCCGCTGCGAGAACGACTGCGACTTCGACTGCCGTGGCTCGTACATCATGACTGATATCACCGACAACTATGATTACACACTCTGCGCCTGGAAAGACAACGAATACATGGATGCCATCAGTGCCTTTGACGCATCGCTGATATTGCGCTACCTGGTGAACCAGGTCTATTTCAACTGCTGTCAAATGGTGGCCGCCGATGTTTCGGGTAACAACGATGTTTCCGGCTACGACGCCTCGCTTATCCTGAAGTATCTGGTCGGAGAGTTCCAGTACTTCCCCAAGAAGAGATCTGACAACACCAACTGGATATTCTTCCTTGAAGAGTGCTGCGATGGATATGGTGGCTCTAATTGCCTACCGCCGATTGAGTGTTATGAGTACGATCCATTGACCCATTCGTACACGAACCAGGATTTCCAGGCGGTGGTGCTGGGTGATGTCTCTGGCAACTGGAGTATTCCGAAGCTTCGTCCCATGGATGTGAATGACATCTGCCAAGTCAAGGCAGTTGCGTCTGACCGCAACAGCACCGTCTATGAAATCACCGCTGATTTCGGCGACGCGTACGCCTACCAGTTCGAGCTTAGAGGCTCGGCAGAGATGATTCAGATTCAACCGGCTGACGAGAACTCCGGCTGGTACTACCAGGTCAATCAGAACAGCGACCGTGTTCTTGTTGCCGCCGCTGGCGCCACACCGAACCATAAGAGTCTGCCAGTACGCATTGTGGTCGATAACAACGCTCCCGACGTCAATCTTGAAAACCTGATAATCAACGAATCGCGTATTCCCGGTTCGCTGGCGTTGAAGAGCGCTGCGCTGCCGACACAGTATGAACTGTCCAATAACTACCCGAATCCGTTCAACCCTGAAACCCACATCTCGTTCAGCCTGCCGGCCAAGAGCGAAGTGACCCTGTCCGTTTACAATGTTCTCGGACAGCACGTCAAGGCTCTGGCTTCCGGCGCCTTCGAAGCTGGAACACACGAGGTTGTCTGGGACGGCACGAATGACTCGGGTGAGAATGTTACATCAGGCATCTACCTCTATCGTCTCGAGGCAGGAGACTACCTTGAAACGAAGAAGATGGTGCTGTTGAAGTAACTGTCAACCTAACAAACAAGGGGCAGTAGTGTTGCTGCCCCTTGGGAGAAAAAAATGTATCGGAAACTAATTGGAGTTGTCACGCTGGTATTGGCTTGCCTTGGCCTGCTGAGTGGAACCGCAAATGCACGGTGGGCAGAGTTCTCATATACTAATCTCCCGGGCGATACCCTGTCAGCAGACCTCGGTATCAATTCTGCCAAGTTTGATTCTCTGGTTCCTCTCAGCGGCCCGATTTTCTCGATGGAGCTTGGCGTCTCCTGGAACCCCCAAGCCATCGCTCTTGATACCGTCATATTCGGAGGAATTACTTCCCCCTGGGGTGACATGATCTACTCTGTTGACACCATTTTAGGGAAATGCCTGTTGGCGGGGGCTGGTGTGAGCAATATAGCAGACTATGGCAGGATTCTTACGGCCAGGTTCAACTATCTAGGCGCAACTGTCTGGGATTCGACAAAGCAATGGTTGACCCTTTTCAGAGAACGGTACAATGAGTATTCTGATGTTCAGGAGCAACCCCCTCTACTGCCAGGTAAGTTCACATTGAGACAGAATTACCCAAATCCATTCAACCCCGCCACCACTATTGAATTCCATCTCGCCCATGCCGGGAGTGCGACATTGAGTGTTTACAATCTGCTTGGGCAGAAAGTAAAGAGGGTCGCTTTCGGGCAAATCGCCGCCAGTGAGCATCACTATATCTGGGACGGCACAAATGACTACAACGAACCCGTCGCCAGCGGCATGTACCTGTACAAGCTTGAGACGGCCCACGGCTCACAAACTAAGAAGATGATGTTGACAAAGTAGCTGCTTTTTGACGCCAAAAAGCAGCTACTCATTTCAGGCCATTCCTCTTCGATCTGGTGAGGGGATTTTCCTACTTTTTTGACTTTATTTTCCTCCCGTTCTTAATCAAATTGCAGTAAAGGATTGTCTTTTTTCATAGAAGGTAATTGTTGTGGATGGCAGATGTCCAGAGTCTGTACCAGAAGGCGACTATTCTGGCTCGCGCAGGGTGAGAGCGTGTCTCCCACCAATTAACGGCGGACATAAGGTCCGCCGCTACGCGGAGTTAGTGAATGGTGATCTGCTTTGGTGTAGGTCTAATTTAACTGGAATCAACTTGTTGTGGTCGGCAGACGTCCACATCTGCCCCACCATCGATGGGGTTGGCGCACGAGGACATACGCCAACTACGAAGAATGCGGTAGCTGAGCCGGCCCGCACGGCGCTGGCTTAACTGTTTTAAAGAAGGTAAGGTATGGATAAGTTCGTTATCAACGTCCCCCGGAAGCTAAATGGTGAGATAAAAGTTGAGGGTTCTAAAAACGCCGCTTTGCCGATAATCGTCGGGGCTCTTCTTATCGACAAAGGAGAGACCACGATCAAGAATGTTCCTCCCTTAAGAGATATCAACACGATCATAAGAGTGATGGAGCATCTCGGTGCAAAAATTACTTACGACAATGCAACTCACGTAATGACGATCAACGCTGAGAATATTGCGCAGAATACGGCACCCTACGAGTTGATGCGTCAGATGCGAGCCTCTTTCCTTGTTCTTGGTCCCCTTCTGACTCGGCTAGGTGAGGCAAGAGTCTCCTTGCCCGGTGGTTGTGTTCTGGGCGCCCGTCCGGTCGACTTTCACATAAAAGGTTTCGCAGCTTTAGGAGCTGAAGTTACCGACAAAGCCGGATATGTCATTGCAAAAGGCAAACCACTTGCCGGTGGCTCAGTCTATTTCGACCGCCCATCACATACTGGTACAGAGAATATCCTGTTCGGAGCTGTTTTTGCCAAAGAAAAAACGATTCTCACCAACGCAGCTTGTGATCCGGAGATAGTTGACGTAGCCAATTTTCTGAACAAGGCCGGCGCCAAAATTCACGGAGCAGGAACACCCAATATAGTCATCGAGCCGGTAAGGCATCTAAAAAGCGTCGAGTACCGTGTTTCAGGCGATCGACTGGTGGCTGGGACCTACCTGTTTGGAGCCGCAATCACTGCAGGGAAAGTGAAAGTCACTGGTTTAGATCCTTCCCACCTTGCCCTGGTATGCCATAAGTTCATGGAAATGGGCTGCGAAGTCAAAACCGGAAAAGACAGCATCACGGTCACCGGGCCAAAACGTCTATCAGCGGTTTCGGCAACTACATTCCCTTATCCTGGGTTCCCCACTGACCTTCAGGCCTGCCTGATGGCAACCGCCTGCCGTGCTTCAGGAACCTCGCGCATCAAAGAGACGGTTTTCAAGGATAGGTTCACGCATACAATGGAGATGCGGCGTCTGGGGGCGGACATAACCGTATCCAGCGATGAAGCGATTGTGCATGGCACCAAGGAACTTTATGGCGCCGAAGTTATGGCTTCAGATATTCGCGCGGGCGCGGGAATCGTCCTTGCCTGTCTTGCGGCAAGAGGAAGGTCGGAGGTTTTGAGGGTCTATCATATTGATCGAGGGTATAACAGAATGGAGGAAAAGTTATCTTCCCTCGGGGCCGATATAGTGAGAGTAACGGCATAACCGTCTGAGGTAAAGAGAATTACGACAGGTGGAAGCCTGCTCGACAAAACTGTCTGTTGAAAGACCAAGAGGCAGGCTCCAGCAACAAAGCTATGAAAACGTCACAAACCATAAAGGACGCGACATGATGAAAAAGGCTGTCATAGGGGCAATGGTTCTGCTGACGATAACCTGTGCCCTTTCAGAGGCCCAGGAGACCTACTTTGGCAAAAATAAGGTCAGGTATAGAGATTTTGACTGGAACTATATCCAGACTCGGCATCTTAACATCTATTTCTATGATGAAGCTTACCCCACGGCGAAATTCGCTGCTACGGTACTGGAATCGGCCTACGTGGAGATCAACCATGAATTAAATTATCTTATCCAAAGGCGGGTGCCGGTTTTCATATACAATTCTCATAATCACTTTGTGCAGACAAACATCACTCCTTCCTTGCTCCCTGAAGGTGTTGGCGGTTTTACGGAAATGTTCAAGAACCGAATTGTTGTTCCCTTTAGTGGCTCCTATGAGGATTTCCGTCATGTGCTCCATCACGAACTCACCCATGCTGTGACCTTCGACATGCTCTATGGTAACTCCTTATCCTCCCTAATCTCTCGGCAACGTCTGTTTGCTATGCCATTGTGGCTTGCAGAAGGATATGCTGAGTACTCATCACGGCACGGGTGGGATTACTCCTCCGATATGTACGTGCGCGACGCAACGATCAATAATTACCTGGCTCCTCCCCAGTATCTTGGCGGTTTCCTGGCGTATAAACAGGGACAGGCTATGATAAAGTTCATAGCTGATAAGTACGGCGAGGATAAACTTGGGGCTATTTTCCGCAAGGGGAAAGTTTTCCTCACCATGAACAAAGCCCTGAAAGAGGCGATAGGAATTGATGAGAAGGAGCTGTGGGAGCAATTCTCCAAAGAGATGAAGAAGCGATACTGGCCCGAAATTGCTGTCCGCAAAGAGCCCTCAGAAATCGCTCAGCAGCTCACCAAAGCCCGTGAAGACGGCTCGTACTTCAACGAAAAACCGGTATTCTCCCCAGATGGCGGCAGACTGGCGATCTTTACCGATAAGTCGGACTACACCGAAATTGTCCTGATCTCGGCTGACGACGGCCATGTCATTGATCGCCTGGTAAAGGGCGAACGATCGGCTGACCTGGAGTCGCTGCACTGGTATGTGTCGGGTGTTTCATTCTCGCCGGACGGTCGGAGTCTCGTCTTCGTAGCAAAGTCCGGTGGGAAAGACGCCATCCTTTTATATGATCTATCCAAAAAGAAAGTTTACAAGAAGCAGAAGCTTGACTTCTACAATATCATCTCTCCGACCTGGTCACCGGATGGAAAAAAGATTGCCTTCTCAGCGCTCAAGGGATACAAGCGCGACCTGTTTGTTTATTCTATTGAATCCGGCAGAGTGGAACAGCTTACCGATGACCGCTACGACGATACCGACCCGAGCTGGTTGCTCAATTCAAATCAGTTAGTCTTCACCTCCGACCGTCCTCATCCCAGCAACCTCGTTGACGATAGCACCGCCAACACTTACGTTGGCGAAGGAGCCCGCATGCCCGGTGACTTCGAATATGGTTACTATAACCTCTTCAGGATAGACCTGCTCAATCTTGAAATCACGCCGCTTGACGTTGGGCCTGGACAGAACAAGTCAGCAACGGTCAGTCCCGATGGACAGAAGGTTGCTTTCATTTCCAATCGCAATGGCATCGATAATATCTACATCGGTTACCTCGACAGCGTCAAATACTATGCTGTAACAGATATACTCACCGGCGTAGGTTGGGTATCGTGGTCGCCGGATGGCAAGAAAATCGCCTTCTCGGCACTCAACAAAGGCGGCTATGACGTTTTCGTGTTGAAAGCCCTGGTCCCGTCTGGAGAAAACGGTGTCATTGCCGCCACCGATTTCATGCTCGGCAAGTACGATCTTTTGAGAAGCCAACAAGCTTCTCAGACACTGACCGCACACCAGCGCCAGGCAGCCAATGAAATCGAGAGCCAATCGCCGCCACCGGCTCAGGACTCCGTGAATAATGTGCCCGACAGCCTGACGACCATGGCGTCAATGGATACGGTGATTGCTTCCGATTCGGCAGCGGCAGACAGCGTCCGCGCCAAGGGCAAAACGGCAGCCACCCCTAATGAGCAGGAAGCTGACACCGCCATCACTGAAACAGGCTTCTATGATGATGAGTATGTATTTGTCAGTCCCACCAGTCACGACCTATTGGACTCACTGCTGGTAGATATCCCTGACGACACGACCACAGCGCATCAGTTGGGAAAACGTGAACCAGTGTCGTTTGACTCTATTCCGCCTCCCACACCAAGCGGTGACTTCGAGATCAAGAAATACAAAGTGAAGTTCACACCCGATTATATCGGTGGGGGTTTCGCCTATGATTCGTTTTTTGGAGTGCGCGGGCAGTCGTACTTCGTATTTTCCGACTATCTCGGCAACCACCAGATATACGTCGCCACCGACCTGGTGAACACCATAGACCAATCATTCCTGCAAGCATACTATTTCTATAACCGAAAGCGTACCAATGTCGGGCTTGGTCTGTTCCACACCAAAAACTTCTATCTCGACAGCCACAACTACCTGTTTTCCGACCGCTTCTATGGCCTTCAGTTGTCTCTCAATCGCCCTTTCTCTATTTTTAGCCGCCTGGAGTTTTTCGTATCACAGTACTTCATAGATCGGGAATACCTTGATCTCTATGACCTCCGACCGAACCGCAGCTCCAAGGTAACAACCGGTGAGCTGGCTTACGTGGCAGATAACATCATTTGGGGAAACACTGGGCCAGTCAACGGACGCCGCGCCAGGCTATCTCTATCCGGCGGGATCAACCTCTTCGATGCGAATGATATTGATTTCACGGCCCTTGATCTCGACTACCGCAAGTACTGGCACTTCAATAGAATGTTCTCCATGGCCTTCCGGCTGGCCGGCGGCGCCTCATTCGGCAAGACGCCCAAGCTGTATTTTGTTGGCGGAACGACCAACTGGATTGGCAATCGCACCCTCGACGCCAAGGTGTACGAGGTCGAGAATCTTTACTTCGCTGATGTTGTGACGCCCTTGCGCGGAGTAGAATACTACGAGATGTCCGGTAACAGGTATGGCCTCGTGAACTGGGAGTTCCGCTTCCCGATGATTGAGTATTTTGCCATGCGCTTCCCTCTGCCATTGGTAATCAGCAGGGTTGTCGGCGCCATCTTCACTGACATTGGCTCCGCCTGGTACAATGACGATTTCAAGGGGGGAACATCTACCAACGGACACAACCACTTGCAGGACATTCACACCGGTTTCGGATTGGGTATGCGAGCCAACCTGGGGTTTGTCGTCCTCCGATATGATCTTGCCTGGTCAACCGATTTCTACCACGTGTCTGACAAGCCGAGCTACTACGTTTCCTTTGGCGCCGATTTCTGATGACGCGGCAGCCGGCACAGACCCCTTTATTATTATCTACCTTTAATGAAATGAGTAGCTACGACGATATTCCGTGGTCGGCGTACGTCCTCGTGCGCCGACTCCCCTGAGACGCGGCGGACGGGGACGTCCACCACGCACGAAATCAGACACTGCATAAGATGTCAAGACTACAGGAGCTTTGATCGATCTCCTCTTGAGATGGCACAAGCAAAAGCCCGCGGAACGTAGAATGCTCGGACACCCGATCAATTGCCTATAAAAAAACGCGGTCACTGTTGTGACCGCGTTCACGTCCATGTGCGAAGCCTATCTCCGCTTTTTGTGGAGCGAGCAGAATTTGCCCTTTCCATCAGTAAACCGTTTGCACCTCTTACCATCTTTCGTCTTGGCAGCACAGCGCACTTTCTTCTTTGCCGCTACCTTCTTTTTCGCCGGTTTCTTTGCTGCCTTTTTCGCTTTGCGCATTGAATATCCTCCATTGTTAGCTTCGATCAAAAAACAACCTTGTTGTTAAAACAATGTCAAGAAAAAAATGCACAACCTTCTAATTCGGCAACGACTCATACCACAACGCTATCATTTGTCAAACTTCCAATGACGGAACAAGAGATTCAAAGAAGATTGTCGGATTAATCTCACATCAGAGACGCTGTTACACTTTGCCCTTACGCAATCTGGATACTGTCTTCTCGGCATCCGTGTTCATCCGTTCATCGTCATCGCGTTTGTCTCGTCCGAAGCGCTGAAGAGTAAGCGCCATCGTCGTCAGCTTTTCATCCACCGCTGCCATCACGGAACCCTTGGTGAACTTCCCCCTGGAGAGTCGCCTTCCAGCAGGAACACCTGTAAGTATTTCAATCCCCTCATTGATGGTCTTAATAGGATAGATGTGGAACTTCCCCTTGCCGACGGCGTCAATAACATCAGGGCGCAAGAGCAGATCTGAAACATTCTGGTGGGGAATAATTACACCCTGAGCGCCAGTGAGCCCTTTGCTTTTGCAAACTTCGAAAAACCCTTCGATCTTTTCATTGACACCGCCAATAGGCTGAATCTCCCCTTTCTGATTGACAGAGCCGGTTACGGCGATTCCCTGCTTGATAGGTATCTTGCTGAGAGATGACAAAATCGCGTATATCTCGGTGGAGGACGCCGAATCGCCGTCGACGCCACCGTAGGACTGTTCGAATGTCAGGGAGGCCGACATGACAAGCGGTTTGTCCTGCGCAAACATGTGGCGCAGGTAACCGCTCAACACCAACACACCCTTGTTGTGGATTGGTCCCGACAGCTCAGCTTCCCGCTCGATATTGATGACACCGGCCCGTCCCATTGAAGTGCTGGCCGTTATCCTCGTCGGTCGACCAAACGAATACTCACCGACACTATAGACCGACAGGCCATTGATCTGTCCCATCTCCGAGCCGGAAGTAGATACCAGCAGGCTGTTGTTGTCAAACAGTTCCTGAATTTTATCCTCGACCAGATTTACACGCGATCTTCTCTGATTGATGGCACGGTAGACGTCATCACGCGTTACTGTCGATCTTTTCCTCTGCTGCGCGCAGAACGCACCTTCGCGGATAATGTCCGAAATAGAAGAAAATCGCGTGGTAATCCTGTCACGACGTCCAGCTAGCCTCATCCCGTATTCAGCGACAGCTTGCATTCCACTAAGATTAAACGTAGGCAACTGTTCATCTTCCACAACCCGGCGGGTGAATCCGAAATAGCTTCGCAGGTTGCGCTTGTTGACCGGCATCACGCTGTCGAACTCGGCTTTGACCTTGAATATCTTCTTGAAATCTTCATCGAGCTGCCACAGGAGATGGTATAACTCGGGCTCCCCCACCAGAACCACCTTCACATCGAGTGGAATCGGTTCCGGTTTGATGCCGGAACCGGCCATCATGTAGAACGGGTCAAACCCAGTGATCTCGATCTCACGGTTTCTCAGCGCTCTCTTGAGGTGTACCCATACTCCGGGCTCTGTCAGCACATCCATAGCGCGAGCCACAAGGAAACCACCGGACGCCCGCAGCAACGAGCCTGAGAAAATGCGTGTGAAATCTGTGCGCCAATAACCGAAACGATCGACCACCCGCTCCAGAGAACCGAAAAGATTCTTATAGGAAGGAGACTTCTCCAACAGGACAGGAACTCGTTCTGTCTCCGCGTTATCAAGAATAAGATTGACGGAGAACTCCTCGAACGGCTCCCTTTTACGGTACGCCGGTGGCTCCTCTTCACCGCGCCGTGGCTGCGCCTCGCGGAACCGGTCAAGATCACTGAGCAGGGCCCCATCCAGTTCCTCAAGATAGGCTACCACCCTTTCATCGGGATAGCGCTTCTTGAGCACGTTTATCCGATCGGAAATCAGCGGCGCAATCATGGAGTAATTGAGCTTCTCCAAAGCATCTTCCATCTTGTTGCTCAACTTTTTCGACTCCACCGTGGTGATATCGAAATCCCGGCGCAAACTGTCCCATTGACGGCGAAGCTCATCAAGACGCGCCAGTGAAAACTTGCCCTCCTTGGTCAGGTGCTCCAACCGATCAAAGGAAGTGGGCTCGTTGTCAATCAGGGGCTGGATCTCATTGCGGATACCAATACCCGATTGAATCTGAACCATGACGAACCCGACTGATGTCAGCTTCTCTTCAAAAGCCCGAATGAACTCTTTCTGTCTCCCCTCGAATTCCCGCACGATGCGGCTGTGTCGGTCCTTATAGTCCTCAGAGAGAAATATCTTGGGAACAGCTTTGCGGACGGAGCCGATGAGGTAGCCCATATCTTTTCTGAAGCGCCGCCCGTCACCTGCCCGAAAAGTCAGTATACGCGGGTTGTCCTCATTTTTGAAATTGTTCACATAGCATAGATCAAGCAGATCCGTCTTTCCCTGGTCGAGCCGCTCAAGAACTTGTCTGATTGTGGCTATTCGGCCGGTCCCCGCCGGACCAGTGATGAAGATATTGTACCCCGGACTCTTTACGTTCAGGGCTGTTTCCACTGCTTCTATAGCTCTCTTCTGTCCGATAATACCCGAGCAAGGTGCAACATCATCCGAAGTTTTGACACCCGATGGCTGGAAATCAACCCGATAATTCAGGCTTTTAGCAGCAAGTTCTTCCAGCTTTTTTATTTTTGTCCGTTTCGTAACCGGCATGAGTACCTCCGTCAGTACGCTATGTGATAAGGTAATATAGAATGAACCCCCCTGCGAAGAAAACAAAAAATGCTCTCTACCCGTTCCGGCTCCGCACCACTTCACAAAAGAGGAACACAACACCTGACTTTCGTACAGCCATGGAAATGGCCCAGAGCCAGCCAGTTGCTGATTGTAAAAGCGAAACAAGGACCATTGCACACAACAAATCAATGTCTGCCTGCATTGACTGATTGGTAACATTTGCTTCAACACGGAGAACAACTCATCAGGACAATGCAAGCGCCATAACGGCAGTCCTACCGCCACAACGACATGGTTTGTGATTAGAAATAACGAACGTTAATTGGGGAGTTGTAGAATTGGCAACTTGCCTATTAACATGACGTTACGCCACACTCTCGGATTATCTTGTCATGAAACAACCGGCTATCTTCACTTGACAAGGACGGTTTCGTCAGTATATTCAAGCGTTTGTCGCCTTATTCGCATTGCGTACTGATTTTGGCGGTATCGTCTAGGGGTTAGGACGGGTGGTTCTCAGCCATCAAACCGGGGTTCGATTCCCCGTACCGCCACCAATGTCATAAGTGCCTGTCGATTGACAGCTTGACAGGCGCTCTGTTTTTCTATTCCAACCGACATCAGAGCTTATATCGAAAGACAAAAAATCCTGTTTCAGTCGTTATAATGCAAATATGAGCACTGACATAAAAAAGATGACTGTTTCGTGCACGGCGGACGTCCTCGTCCGCTGCGTTTCGGGGGGGTCGGCGTATGAGGACATACGCCGACCGCAATTATAGATAATAGCGGTGCAGGGACTTGAACCCCGGACACGCGGATTATGATTCCGCTGCTCTAACCAACTGAGCTACACCGCCATTACTACTCAAAGCATCCTAAGAGGCTGAATTAATGGGAAACAGCGCCACAGTCAAGTGAATTGTTGCCATGCAACGCACGGCAACAGTAACATATCCAACATAAAGCGGTAAGAGTTATCCCTGCTCAGCCAGCTCGAGTTCGATGATGGCTCTTTCAGTGTCAACCTGATCGCCGGGAGAAAAGTGGACTGCCTTCACTCTGCCCTTGGCGCGGGAATTAACCTGGTTTTCCATCTTCATCGCTTCGACAATCACCAACGGCTGCTTCTCGACAACCTTGTCGCCTACCTTAACCATGATTTTAACGATCTTGCCCGGCATCGGGGCAAAGACCTTGTCTTTCTCGCCGACAAGATCACTCGCGCCGCCGCCGAAGGTATCTTCCGAGGCCTCCTGGACCTCCAACAGTGCCGAGTCGATATCGATATAATAAACCCCCTTGTGTTTGACAACTGCAATCTGGCGCCTGGCGCCATTGATAGATGTTGAAAACAGATTATCTCCAACAGAACGAAACTCGAACTCACTGCTGCCAACCTTCACTCTAAAACCGCCGCCATCTTTCTCCAAGCTGGAAGTAACAGCGTCGCCGTCGAAAAGGAATTCGTAGCTACTCATGGATGGAGCCCCCAATCTGCCAGTTTCCAATTACCTCCCACGGAGTTGGAGATGTCGCCCCATTTATTCCTTTGACTACAGGGACTGCGGCCGATGACGAGGCAACGGTCGCCACGGCAACAGCTAATTCTTTGTATGTGTCGATGTCCAGTTGGCGCTCGGCCATGTTCTTTTCGATGAAACTGGTGTAGGTTTTCCCGGCGATAAAATCAGGATGCCTCATCACGTCAATCATGAACTTCTTCGATGTCTTGACGCCGAGGATCTTGTACTCGTTGAGAGCATGGATCATTTTAGCGATAGCCAGCTTGCGGGTCGGGGCATGAACAACCAGTTTAGCCATGATAGGATCGTAGTCGACAGTAACCTCCATCCCGGCCTGGATTCCGGAGTCGACGCGAATGCCCGGACCGACTGGCTCGGAATAGTGAACAATCGTGCCGGTTGAAGGGAAAAAGTTGTTCTCTCCATCCTCAGCATAAATACGACACTCGATGGCATGTCCCCGCTGCGTGAGATTGGCAAGCTGGTCACTAAGAGGAAGTCCGGCGGCAATGCGAATCTGCTCCACGACAAGATCGGTGCCCGTAACCATTTCCGTGACAGGGTGCTCCACCTGAAGGCGTGTGTTCACCTCAAGAAAATAGTAATGGCCGCTTTCATCAAAGAGAAATTCCACTGTACCGGCATTGGTGTAATGCGCTGCCTGCGCTACCCTGACGGCGTCTTTTCCCATTTGCTCTCGTAGTTCATCATTAAGGGCCACTGACGGGGTCTCTTCGATAATTTTCTGATGACGACGCTGGATCGAGCACTCTCGCTCAAACAGATGGATCGTGTTCCCGTGATGATCGGCCAGAACCTGGAACTCAATATGGCGGGGATTAACGATGTACTTCTCAAGATAAACGGTGTCGTCATCGAAGGCGTTTTTCGCTTCACGGCGGGCGGCTTCCACAGCATCCTTAAGACCATCCCGTCCGTCCACAACGCGCATCCCTTTGCCGCCGCCGCCGGCAGCCGCCTTGATCAGTACCGGATAACCGGCTTCCTCGGCGGCTTTTTCAAACGTGGTCATATCCGCAGCGGTTGACTTCATTCCGGGAATGATCGGCACATCAGCCTCGGCCATCTTGATACGCGACTCTATTTTGTTTCCGAGAAGCCGAATAGCTTCAGCGGAAGGGCCTATGAATACTATCTTTTCTTCCGCACACCTCCCGGCGAACATAGGATTTTCCGCCAGGAAGCCGTAGCCGGGATGGATAGCATCACAGGCGGTTTGTTTGGCGGCATTGATAATCTTTTCGATATCAAGGTATGACTCACGGGGCGGCGATGGACCAATATGGATGGCCTCATCGGCAAACAAACGGTGTTTGCTGTTTTTGTCGGCATCGGAATAGACGGCCACCGACGGGATACCAAGAGTGCGGCAAGCATTCATAACCCGTATGGCAATCTCCGACCGATTGGCAACGAGGATTTTGTTGAATAATCCTTTCATCACATTTTATACGAATTTCGTGACCGGCAGATGTCCACATCTGCCGCTTTTATCTATCGTTCCACCCATCCTGGCTTACGCTTGTTCAAAAAAGCATCCATCCCTTCCTGCCCTTCGTCGGAGATGCGCAGACGGGCGATCATCTCAGCGGTGTAGGGCTTATACTGCTCCGGTGTCATTGCCGGAACCTCGCCGATCAGTTTTTTCGCCATCGCTACTGCCTCAGGGCCGGAGGAGAGTAAAAACTTGATTAACTTGTCAACTTCACTGTCAAGCTGGTCATCATCAACCACCCGGCTGACAAGCCCCACCTCGTGGGCGCGCTCGGCGTTCATGCGTTCGCCGGTGATGAACAATTCTCTCGTTTTCCCCTCACCGATCTTCTTTACAACATACGGTCCGATACAGGCCGGTATGAGACCGATCTTCACTTCAGAAAACGAAAAAACCGACGACTGTGCGGCTATCGCTATATCGCATACAGCTACAAATCCGGTGCCGCCACCGATTGCAGCGCCGTTTATCCGCCCAATCACAGGTCGCTTGCAGGTGTAGATACTATAAAACAACTCTGCCAACGCCTTCGACTCTGCAAGATTTTCCACAAAGGACTGCTTGATTACTGAGCGCATCCAGTTCAAATCGGCTCCCGCACAAAACGACTTGCCGGCGCCGGTTAGCACCACAACACGAATACCTTCATCCTTCCCGATCTCATCGAAGACCTGTTGCATCTCCGTGATGACAGTCCCGTTGAATGCGTTGTGTATCTCCGGACGGTTGAAGGTTATGCGGGCAATTCTGTCGTCTACTTCATATTTGACAGTCGTGAATTCCATCGTTGTTTTAATTACCTCGTTACATCCTGAAAACGCCGTACTGCTGATCGGGAATTGGCGCATTTAATGACATCGAAATAGCCAAAGCCAGCGCCTCGCGCGTCTCGGTAAAGCCGATCATGCCGTCATCCCATAGGCGAGCGCCGGAATAGTAGGGGGTAGATTCAGATTCGTACTTTTCAAGAATCGGCTGACGAATGGCATCGATTTCCTCTTCGGTCAGTTTGCGCCCTTCGGCTTCGAGCTGCTTAATCTTGACCGATGTCAGCACGCCCGCCGCTTGCTCCCCACCCATAACACATATTCTGGCGTTGGGCCACATCCACAACAGTCTGGGGAAATATCCCCGGCCACACATGGCATAGTTCCCGGCTCCGTAGGAACCGCCCACGATCAATGTGAACTTGGGCACATCGGCATTGGCGACGGCATGAACCATCTTGGCCCCGTCACGGGCAATTCCTCCCGCTTCATACTGCCGCCCGACAATAAAACCGGAGATGTTCTGCAGGAAGATGAGAGGTATTTTGCGTATAGTGCACAGTTCAACAAAGTGTGCTCCCTTCACCGATGACTCTGAAAACAAGACACCATTGTTGCCAATGATGCCGACCGGATAACCCATAATCCTCGCAAAGCCGGTCACCAGCGTGACGCCGTACAACTCCTTGAACTCATGGAAGCGTGAGCCGTCGACTAAACGCGCAATCACCTCGCGAACATCATATGGCTTGCGTACGTCGTGGGGGACAATGCCGTAGAGTTCCTCGGGGTCATAATATGGGTCCTCAGATTCGGCACGGTCAAGCTCAGTGCGGGGAGGACGGTTCAGATTCTGCACGATATTACGGCAGATTTGTAAGGCATGTTCGTCGTTCTGGGCGTAGTGATCGCTCACCCCTGAAGTGCGACAGTGTACGTCGGCACCGCCCAGCTCCTCGGCCGTTACAACCTCGCCGGTTGCCGCTTTAACCAGCGGCGGCCCGCCGATGAAGATTGTCCCCTGCTTGCGAACGATGACGGTCTCATCCGACATAGCTGGCTGGTAGGCGCCGCCCGCCGTACACGAACCCAACACCGCTGAGATTTGCGCGATCCCTTTGGCCGACATCCGCGCCTGATTGTAGAATATCCGCCCAAAGTGATCCTTGTCAGGAAACGTCCCCGACTGCAGCGGCAGGAAGATGCCGCCGGAGTCAACCAGGTAAATGCACGTCACGTAGTTAGCTTCGGCGATTGCCTGGGCGCGGGCATGTTTCAGGATGGTGATGGGATAGTAAGTGCCACCCTTGACAGTGGCGTCATTAACAATCACCATTACTTCCCGACCGTGTACCGACCCGATGCCGGTGATAATTCCAGCCGCCGGCGCCTCGTTGTTGTACATGTCATAAGCAGCCAGGGGGCTAAGTTCGAGGAAAGGAGTATTACGATCAAGGAGCCGCGCCAGGCGGTCTCGGGGCAACAGCTTTCCCCGGTCGGTGTGGCGCTTGCGCGATTTTTCCGGCCCGCCTAATTTTACTTTTTCCAACCGTTCCTTGAACTCTGTATGGAAGTCTTTGTTTTTCTCGTAGTTGTCCTTGTAGACATCGGTCTTAGTACTGACTTTGGATTCAATACGAAACATGCTTAGTTCTTCCGATTAGAGTTATTTTCCGCTGGTGTGGGCGAATTACAACCCCGACAGGCGCCCGTTGAGCAGTTCTTATGATTTCGTTCACTCGTACAACGATCACTATAAGGTTCGGCAAGCCGTTAGTATTCAATAACTAAACCGCCGGCTCGCAGGTTATTGAAACGAGAATATACTTATTGAAGGCAAGTTTGTAAAGGGATATGTCGGGCAACCGGCTCTACCATGTTACGCTTGTGGGGATTCGAGATAACCGCCTGAGCTTTAACGAGACCCACCACCACTCCTGTACAGCTCCCAATACAGATCTCCCCACTTTGCGTCAACTTGAGACCATGAATAATCGTTCACAGAGGCCTTTGCCTGCTCAGAGAGCTTCGTCACCAATTCCGGTGACTCGACCAGCTCGATAATCCTGTCAGCCAACATGGATGGATCATTGTGCCTCACTATAAGCCCATTTTCACGATCTGTTATGATCGCAGCAATGCCACCTGCGTCCGTGGTTATAACCGGCAACCCGACTGCCAGTGCTTCCAACAAAGAAGCCGGAAGACCGTCAATTGTAGATGTGTTCACATATACATCGGCTTTAGCAAAACAACTCGCACGTTGATGTTGATCTAACCGTCCAGTAAAAGTCACTCCATTTAGCCTGTCCGCTGCAACCAGTCTTTCCAGCTCCCCGCGTTGTGAGCCATCACCGGCAATGACCATCTCCGCCCGCGGATATTTCTGCTTAACCAGCCCAAATGCTTCTATGGCGCAGGCGATGTTATTACGTTTTTCAATAGAGCGAGACACGATTATTCTTGGTTGCACGAAACAAATTTCGCGAGGTATGAACAGTCGAGCATCGACAGCCGTGGGGATAACCTCAGCTCGGACGCCATAGCAGCCTAACCGGTCCGCGACATACTTAGAGGAAACGACTATCCTATCACATAATTTGAAAAGAGGAAGCATCCACCAACCGGAACTCTCCAGCTCCGCCTCGGCCTGATTGTGATCGTAGCGCAACACCACCCGTTTCCCCAAGAATCGCCCCAGAACGATAACCGGTAGAACGTACCCGAAGGAGCGTATGCCAGAGAGGAAATGCAGACGGACAATATCATACTGCGGTATAGTCCTACCCAGATTTCTCATAAAGTTCAGGTTTCCCGCTGCCGCCATCAGACAATCCCTGACAGTTCCCAGGTGGCTACTCCCTACCGGTCTCCCATCCCTATCGGGAGACACAGACAGGATGCGCGGTCGTAGAGGCTGCCTGAGTTCTAATCCCTCTGTAACTCGAATAACTCCCGTTAGCTCAGTAGTCACCATCTATTCTTTCCTACACATAGCCATTTTTAACCACAGAAGCTGCGAACTCCTGCCCATAACCTTTTACCCCGAATCAGCCGGTTAGCCTTAAACAAGTTGGCTTAATTTGACCGGAGAATCCACGGCAGAAACAACTGCCGGCGGGCACAGCACTTCGAACCGGCAGCAGGGCGGTGGGATCGACAGCAGTCGTAAACGACCATAAAATTGGCCTGACAGAGGGAAACATTTGTTGTTGTCAGACCGTAGTGCATAGGTATAAGCAATGTCCGAACAGGTTTAGACGGGAGAAATTGATTATGGTCAAAAAGGTATTCCTGATCCTATTTGTAGTAGTCATAGTTGCCAGTGTTTTTTTCTTCGCTATAGACGGATCGGCCAAAAAGGAAAATAATTACAAAACGATACCTGTAGAAAAAGGAGCAATCGTCGACAAAGCTCTCGCTGTGGGTCGAATCGAACCAATAAAAGAGATTTCCATTAAGTCCAAAATATCCGGCATTGTAAGAAAGGCATATGTAGAAATTGGCGACGAAGTCAAAGTCGGTGATCCTCTTTTTGACATCGCCCCCGATCCCACGCCGGTGGAGTTCGCTGAGGCCAAACGACAGGTTGAACTTTACCAAGTCGCTTTCAACAACACCAAAAGGGAATTTGACCGGTCCAAGACCCTGAATGATAAGCAGCTGATATCCCACCAGGAGTATGACAACTCCCGCGCTGACTACGAAGAGGCCGAGCTTCGCCTGAAGCTGGCTCAGGAAAAGCTCGCCCTCATTGAATCTGGCCGGACCGAGATCGCCGACCGGAAAATAGACAACATTATCAAGTCACCAATTGGAGGTACTGTCCTGTCACTGTTGGCGGAAGAAGGGGATCCGATTGTCCCTCTTACATCCTATCAGGCAGGCACAGACCTTATGACCCTGGCCCAGATGGATGATCTGGTCTTCAAAGGGAATGTTGACGAGATCGACGTCGGCAAACTCCATGAAGGAATGACAGCGGAAATTGAAATAGGCGCTCTCCCTAACGACACTGTGACCGGTATCCTGTCAAAGATCTCTCCCAAGGCCCATAAGGAAGAAGGTTCAACCCTCTTTGAAGTGGAAATCAGCATCGCGCAAGTGGGCAAGAGGTTCCTGCGAGCCGGTTACAGCGCCAACGCCGATATCGTCATTACGAAAAAAGAGGATATTCTGCTGATACCTGAGCGGCTTATCAAGATGGAGGACTCAGCCTCGACCGTGGAAGTGCAGGATACTACCGGAGTTATTACCAGCCGTGAGATCAAAACCGGACTTTCCAACGGAATCAACATTGAGGTGGTCGAGGGTCTGGACGAAGGCGAACTGGTAGTGGAACGTCCCCCAAAAGAGATAACCGCTGACTAACCCGTTCTGGAGACACCTTTATGGTTCCCCTTCTGTCTATCAAGCAGTTTTTCAATGACATGCGCCGCCAGAAACTGCGCAGCGCCCTGACGATGTTCGGCATTTTCTGGGGCACCTGTTCGATTGTATTATTGTTCGCTTTTGGCAAAGGTATCACAGAAGCTCAGATCAAGTCTCAGAAAGGCCTTGGTGATAATATCGCCATCATCTGGCCGGGGGTAACTTCCAAGGAATATAAGGGGATGCCGACAGGACGTCGGGTCCGGTTGACAGAGGAGGATATCTCCTATCTGAAAGACAGAGCAACTTCCATTTCCCGCATTTCGCCTGAGTACCAAAAGTGGAGCGTGAGAATGAAATACGGGAAACAGAGCACACTGCGGTATGTTGGCGGGGTGTGGCCGGAATTCGGCGATATGCGTAACATTATTCCCGCCGAAGGTTCGCGCTTCATCAATGAACGTGACATCGCTGAGAAAAGGCGTGTGATATTTCTCGGAGATCGTTTGAAGAAGGATCTATTTGACACGGAAGATGCGATTGGTAAACGCATCCTGGTCAACGGTACGCCGTTCACTGTGGTCGGAGTGATGAAAGAGAAGAAACAGAATAGTTCCTATACCGGGCGAGACAACAGACACTCATGGATTCCCGCCTCTACCTTCAAAGCAATGTTTTCGCGGCACTATATCAATCTGTTTATTGTCCAGGCGCCTCCGACGTTAAGCATGGAAGTGACGAAGCGTGAGATTCATGAACTGCTTGGCTCAAAGTATAAGTTTGATCCCTCTGACACGGAAACCCTGGGTATATGGGACACTACCCGGGGGA
>CAYQDB010000005.1:117173-169581 GCA_964416195.1 uncultured Ignavibacteriales bacterium | reverse complement strand
AACTAAGTTATATCTTTCGGCGACAACATGTGCTAATGCAAGTTGCCTCTTGGTGACTTCAGTTTCTTGATTGTCCGGCCAATAGATGCTTTCGTAGGGTATAATCTCTTTCTCTGCTACTACTCTCCATCCGATATATTGATGAGACCAATTGACGATCTGTGTGGCCGTCCAATCTCTAAACTGTTCTGCGAAGTAATCTACTAACTCAATTTCATTGCCTGTGAATAGATTGTAGTTGGCCTCACGAGCAGCTATGGGTTTCTTCTCTGTTCTGGTGAACACAGTCACTGGCCTAATAAATAAATCTTCACGTAGTCGCATTTCGTCAATTACAGGTTTCATTGGACGTGGAGCAGGGCCAAACTTCAATTTGAAATACTCAACACCAGTGATTGGAACACCCAATTGTGCGTAAGCGCTGAAGTCAGCTACAAAAAGGAGCTTGTTCAACTTAGTCACCCCAAAAAACGGGTGATCTTCACATAATTTGCTTATATGTAAGATCAATTCTTTGAATTTGTCTAAGTTGGCAACTATTGGTTGTTCGTGTTGCACATTCTCACCTCCTTACAATGGTTATTTTATCGACAAACACTACAGCAACGCAAGTTTTAATTATTATACGTTATTTAGTAAACAAATGTGCATTAACTGCATGAAAATGTGATATTTAACCTTTCTTTTTTTTGTTCTTTTTCCACCTTACCAACGCCGCTTTCCTTGCAATTTCTGATCGCTCTTTCTTGGTCGTCCCTTTCCATCTTGCCTTGCCCCCCTTGAGACCCCCCAGCCGACCTAATGCTACAGCCGCCGGATTCTTGCCGGAGTCTTCTGGCTTCTCTGGTTGTTCAGGTTGTTCTTGTCCTGTGGCTTCATCGACTACACTCTTAGCGACTACATTGTAATCACCCGGTCTCTTCTTCTTGCTTGACCGCTTTGGCATATAACCAAGATAACATAGAAACGGGATATGTCAAGGCCGGATATTTTCAAACTGACCCACTACCGACTGGGCTTGTTGTTGGTCTCTTGGCCTGCTACTTCCAATGCCGCGAAAGGGAAGCGAAACCCTGTCTGCTGCCTTCTTTCATAAAAGGGATACTGACTCACGGAGAGGGTGGCCTTTGATACAACTTCGGAATGTCCGCTGCGCTAGGAGATGCAAGGTTTCAGCCTTATTGGATCGTCAGCCGAATAGTCTGTTTCTACGGTTTCAGCCTGCGTCTGAGTCGGGCGCAGAAGGCGCCGTCCATTTTGTCCAGGTCGGGGTATGTTTTCACATAACCTCGTTCAGTTACAAGCTCACCCTCGAAGAACTCTTTTGCGGAATCAATCTCGAAGTCTTTGTGGCGCAGTAGAAATTCCTCGACAACCTGATCGTTTTCGTCTCGAATAATGGTGCAGGTGGAATAAACCAGTAGGCCGCCGGGTTTAACAAGGCTGGCGGCCTTGCGGATCATTTTACCCTGTATCTTGACCAGGTTTTTGGTATCTTCCATCGTCTTCACCCAGCGCAGATCGGAGTGCTTACCCGCCGTTCCCCACCCGGAGCAGGGTGGGTCCAGAAGCACCCGGTCGAACGGCCCACCGGAGAAATTGAGCAAGTCGCAGGCTACTGGAGAGATGATTTTGATACCCAGACGCCTGGCGTTTTCCACGAGCATTTGCAGGCGCGGGCGCGACTTGTCGATAGCCGTGACCCGCCCCCGGTTGCGCATTCGGACAGCTATGTAGGTCGTTTTGCCACCTGGCGCCGCTGTCAGGTCGGCGACATTGGCGTTCGGTCGCGGATTCAGCAGCCGCACCGGCAGTCCGGCGGACGCATCCTGCACCAGGACTTTTCCCGTTTTTACAAGTTCATCTTCGAGCGGAAGGCCGCTATCCTCAATGTAGATGAACTCAGGAAGGTATTTGCCGTGGGAAAATGCAATGTTGTTTTCTTGCAGGAGGCCGGCGACCTCTTCAGGTTTCGCTTTCAGGTAATTGACACGGTAAGTGACATGGGGCGGCTCATTGAGCTTTGCAAGAAGCTTCTCGGTCTTTTCGAGTCCGAACTCTTTTAGACAGTACTCGACAAAAAAATCCGGATAACTGTGGTAAACACCGAGGTATTTCACCGGATCGGTTTCCCTGGAGGCAAATGTTACCCGGTGCGGTTCCCGCAGGCTGGCGCGCATCACAGCATTGACAAGGTTGGCCCGCTTCCGGTCGGTCATGAAAAGAGCCAGATTGACCGATTCGCTTACCGCCGCCGCTGCTGGGATACGATCGGTAAAATGGAGCTGGTAGAACCCCAGCCGGAGGATTGTGCTTAGAATTAGCGATAGCCCCTGTGACGGTCTAGCCAGATAGAACTTGATTTCATGGTCCAAACGCCGCTGCATCTTAGTAGTGCCATTGACCAATTGGAGCAGGAAACGCCTGTCGATAGGACGAAACTTCTGCTCCTCGCTTACCTGTTGTAGGGCTTCATCGGGCTGCTCCCCTTGCTGAATCAGAATGAGAGCTTGCACCGCCGCAGCTCGCACAGGGTCGTATTCTTGATTCCGGGAGTTCTTGACCTGCATCGTCTTGCCGCTAATCAGATATCCATAGCGCCTATCTTACGTCCCTGCTCGTCCTGCCGGTACAGCTCCTTACGATGGAGCCAGTTGGACAGGAACCTGAGATCATGGCCGGTGTCCAGTAGTTGCAGCACCTCACTGGGCCGCGCATACCCTCCCTCGCCTATTCCGAGGGTCATTACTAAGTTTTCGTTCGCGACCGTTATTTCGTAAATGGCCGGGCGGACATCGATCACCTTAGTTTCTGATTTGCCGATACGCTCCACGTGAAGTCTGTCTGCCGCCATAAGGCTACCGGCCCTGTCTAGTAAATCGACCGTTTTGTCCAATGCCTCAAGGGGTAGGGTATAGACAACCCGGTTAAGCGTCGAGGAAAGAGAGCGAGCTTTTCCCAAAACGGCTTTTGCTTCAAAGACAGCCATACCTTCCGGCATAGCTTGCTTTAAATTGTCAATGAAGTATGGCGTCAGGTTGGTTTCCAGGGTGATATCGGCAAATTCCGATTCTGAGGTGATCCCCAACGGCAAAGGAGGGCCAAACGACAGTTTCATGGTCGGATTGTATCCCTGGCTATAGGCGACCGGAACACGGGCTCGTCTCAGGGCTCGCTCAATGGCGTGGATATTTTCAAGGTGCGACATATACCGACAACGAGTGTCTTTCCCCCAGCGGATACGAACCCGGTTCTTGGTAGGTGCAATCAGGTCACGCGAAGCAACTTTCTTCTTGCCCCGGCCAAACTCCATGGGCCGACTGCCGACGATCTCATCTCCATTGACACCTGAAGACCTTGGTTTGTGGGTATGCAACTGGGATGAGGTACGGTGTCGTTCCTTTTGAAGGTGCTCGACCGACGCTCCTTTCCTGATATGCGACCAGGGAAGCTCCACGCTGAATGGTATTGGCATCAGTTTTTCGCGGATGTCAATGTGATTCTTCTCAAAAGCTGCAAACCACTTGCCCGGATCAAACTCCTCACTCCAGCCGTCAAAACGGCAACCGGCATTGTAGGCCGAAAGGATAACTCCCGCCATCTCACGTCCCCCGCGTCCAAGAATCCCCTGAACCGCGACCGCTTCGCTTGAGCTGTGTTTGAAATGTATGCGGTGGCTTTTGCAGTGTGTCTTGATGAATTGCAGCTTCTGCCGGATAATTTCCGGGGCCTGCATCTCATCCCATTGAAACGGCGTGTGCGGCTCGGCGATAAAGGGTGAGAGGGTGACATTGACGGTCTTTTTTCCCGAACAGGCACGGCCGATATCATACACGGTGTCGATGATGTTGACAATACCTTGAAGATCCTCCTCGGTCTCGGTCGGCAGCCCCACCATGAAGTACAGCTTTATTGATGTCCAGCCTTTCTCAAAGGCCATGCGTGCAGTATAATAGACAGCTGCCTCGGGAAAATCCTTGCGGATAAACCGTCGCAAACGTTCGGTGCCAGCTTCAGGGGCTATGGTCAACCCTGGTTTCCGAATGCGGCTGACGATGTCCAGAAGCGCCGGGCTTATCGTTCCGGGCCGCAAGGAAGGCATCGAGATCGACACCTTCAGCGACTCCAGGCGTCGCGCTGCAGTTGTTGCCAACTGCTCGATGTTCGGATAGTCGGAGGTTGACAAAGATAACAGCGCCACTTCCCCATAACCGGTGTTCTCGATCTGGGTATCGATCTGTTCGATGATGTTGCGTTGCGGCCGCACCCGGACCGGCCGGTACATCGGCCCGGCCTGGCAGAAGCGACAACCCTGAGGGCAGCCGCGCATGATCTCCACACTCAGGTGGCTGTGCACAATGTCAATCAAGGGCAGAACCGGCTGCTTCGGGTAATGCTCCGGCTTCAGTTCCTTCATCACGCGGGCTCGTATCTTCTCAGGCGCAAACTCCTCGATTGGCTTTCTATTCTCGTCATAGAATCGGGGTACATATACAGACTCTACTCTCTGGACAATCGCCTGCAGCTTTTCGCGCCGGGGCTTACCCTTCATTTCGTAGAGGATGGACAACATCTGGGGCAACCCTTCTTCGGCGTCACCAACAAAAAACAGGTCAACGAACTCAGCCACCGGCTCCGGGTTGTAGACGGCTGGTCCGCCCGCAAAAATCAGGGGATGCTCGTCGGAGCGATCAGAGGAGCACAACGGGATACCGGCCAAATCAAGCATCGCCAGCATGTTAGTGAAAACATACTCGTAGGTCAGAGTGAAGCCGATGGCGTTAAATTCGCCTGCTGGCCGAAACGACTCAAGCGAAAACAGGGGGATGCCTTCCCTACGCATGATCTCTTCGGCGTCCCGATCGACGGCAAACACACGCTCGCACAAGAAGCGGTCGTCCTCGTTGACAATATGGTACAGCGTCTGCAGACCGATATACGATTGGCCGATTTCGTACTTGTCAGGAAAAGCGTGGAGATATTTCAGTCGGTCAGTTGGGTCTTTGACTATCCGGCCAAGCTCGCCACCGGTATACCGACCCGGTTTCATGACGAAGGGGAATAACTTTCTTTCGAGTAGCTCTCTCATTGCTCTCGACGTGCTACGGGTTCAAACAAATTACGGCAGTGCATAATAGCGGATTTTGTGAGCCTTTGCAAGAGGAGAAAAACGAGGGTCCGCCGCTCTTCGGGAGACTTCTCCCCATTTGCCGCAGTTAAGAAAGGCGCAGTGCATGAGGAGAGGCTGCCTTATTTTCGTGGGCGGCAGATGTCCTCATCTACCCCATTCAAACCCCATGCCGCCAGGCGACTCGAGGCTATCCTATAAGTCTCCCTTGTAGCTGAGAGATTGCTCCTCTGAGCCTAAACCACCGGCACGATATCTCCTTACACCACCTGCTAAATCTCCTTCAATGATTTGACCTGCCTCAGCTTGCGAAACAACTGAATATACTCTTTGACCATGATTTCCTCCGCCTGCGAAAGCCCTTCCATCATTGGAATGCCGATGCGAAGTACCGCACGCACGATATCGGAAGTTGTGCGATCGTACTTCTCAGCCAGAGCTTTCAACTGGCTTTTCAGTTCGTAGGAGACAAAGATGTTCAGGCAGTGCTCGCCACGAACCCTGCGGCTCTCTTTCTCACGTTGCATGTCCCATTCCTCCTTGTTTCTTGAAAGCGTTATTTAATAGGCTAACCGGTATACCTTTGTTTTGAGTTATCAGGTGTCACTCCTCCCTTTGCTGTGGTATTTTTCGTGTCCGATGAGTATCTGTGGGGAATTGATTTTCAACCCGTACTTTTCCAGCAGAGTCTTGATAATCGGTCTCCAGGTGGCGGTTTTGTCTCGACCACTGATCAGGCGATTTATTTCTTCGACATGTGGGGATTGACATATTGGACAATTCGTGTCGGGCTCAGTTCCGACGCCAAACCGTTCCCGGACGAAACCGGCAAGCTCACTCTTGAGTTTCTTGACCGCTCGCTTGTGGAGTGCTTCGAGCTTGTGAACCGGTCGACCGGACTGCTGCGAGATTTCCCGGTAGCTCTTTCCAATGAAATAAAATTGTGCAATGAACTCCCTTTCCTGCAGGTTGAGCCGTTTCAACGCCTGGCGAACTCGAGACCGGATTTCAGAAGCGCTTTTCCTTTCACTCATGACTTGTCGCAGTTCTTCGTCGCTTATTGCGGAAGCTGAGGGATCGTCGAGTGAGATGGATTCGAATAGAGGAGGGTTGCCCCAGTTCCGGGCCGTTCTCAACCGGGTCGGATCGAAACCTATATCCACGATCCAGTTCTGATAGACCATGCGGTTAGCTGACATACACACCTCCTTGGTGCCGGCAAGTTAGGTCTGTCAGACAAGGCAGGCTACCACATCACTGTCACATGTGTACTATCGCCGCGAAGGGGAGTGGGATCACGTGATTCACAAAATCTCACAAGCAGAACCTGGCTGTGGACGCGACTCCTCCAACTGGCGAGACCTCCCCACGAAGAAACAGCCACTGTAGGTTCTGGCCTTCCCCGCCACTTTTCGTTATCTTCGCCTGCGTGGCGCAAGCGCGGTAAACGGATTGGCCTTTTGACCGAACAAAGAGAGGAAGGCGCCAATGTCGGCCAAGTTAACCGGGAAACTCGATCAAGGAGACAACCCTGAATTTGGATGACCTAGAGCGGATACCAGTGTACACTGTCGAGCGTGAGAGTGATCATCTCTCGTCATTCAAGAAACGCTGGGGGAATCTCGACTTTCGCCGTTCCCAGATGACCTATCTGACGTTGTTTTTTCTCTCGATTTTGTACCCTGCTATGTTGGTTGGTTTTTCCGATGACCCGGCCACTGTGTTGGGGAGTCTCAATCAGGGGGCGCTGATGGTGATGCTGGTGGTCACTATTCTGGTGCAGTGGTTTGTATTCTTCTTGATCTATATAACAACCTATCGTGAACAAACGGGTTTAGTCGGCCTGGGCTTCAAGCGCATACGGGCACTGGATTTTGCATGGGCAGGGGCATTCTTGTTGGCAGCGGGTGCTATTATGGCTGGACTTAGCTGGTTTCTGGCTCAAATCGGCTTGCCGATGCCGGGAGAGGTCTCGCTTCTTATCCCGACCGACAATGCTGGCAGAATGGTCTGGGTAGTCGTGTCGGCAACTGCCGGCGTCTGCGAGGAGACAGCTTTCCGCGGTTATATAATGACCCGTTTGCGCCTGGTCGGAAAACTCAAGTCTTGGGCTATTCCCGTTGCGGTTTCGGCGATTGCTTTTGGGGCATGCCATAGCTACCAAGGCCTGCCGGGGTTTATCGTCATAACCATCTATGGGCTGATGCTTTCCCTGCTGTATATCCGCACCGGCACTATCTGGCCTGCTGTTATCGCTCATTTCTTTCAGGATTTCCTGGCTCTCTTCATCCCACAGTGACAGCCCGAAGAACCTGTCGGGAGGCATTGGATGGGTAGCTCACTCCCGGCGATAGGTGCAAACCAAACCACACGTAGTTTAACTTGACACTGGCGCAGCGACGGTACATATAACGCTGTAGAAACGCACTGCATTTGAGAACGTAACGGTCGGGAACTATGCCGCAGATACGAGCTTCCAGATTGAACCAACGGCAACACAAACGCCCCAGGGGCTGGTTTGCCCGCGCCCTGCCCTATAGCACCTGGCAGAGGAAAATCGTCCTGTGGGGTGTTGTTCCCCTGGTGATTATACTCTTCCTATACTTACTTACCGACAATGTCATCATGATGGCGATCACCCGCCACGGTACGGAGTTCCCCCTGCCCGATTTCATCGGTCAGCGATTGATTGAAACGCAGATACCTCTGGATGATCTGGACCTCGGTTACGAGGTTGCTTCCCAGGAGTATTCTCCCGGCAAAGAGAAGGGCATCATCCTCAGTCAGTTCCCGATTGCCGGGACCAGGGTAAAGCCGGGGCGTACCATCAAGTTTGTCATTTCGCTCGGACGGAAGCTGATTCCCATTCCCGATCTGAGTGGGAAGTCAGTGCGGCAGGCAATGCTCGATCTGGAGACGGCCGGTCTGGTATTGGGTGAGATTGCCTGGGCTTTTTCCGACACTCTGCCGGAACGGGTGGTGGTATTCTCATATCCAGCCGCCGATATTGAGATTCCTCTTGGCTCAGCGGTGAACTTGATGGTCAATCGCGGTCGAGCATCGAGTTTCACCTATATGCCCAAGGTACTCGGTCTGACGATTGACCAGGCCCGTAAGCGTATTGAAGACAAGTCGTTGAGGGTTGGAATCGTTACCTACCGCACCGATGAAAACTACCTGCCGGAGACGGTGCTGGAGCAGTCCGAACCGGAAGGCGCGGAGTTGGATGTCGGCACGGAGATTGACTTGGTGGTCAGCTCGACGGAGTGATGGTCAGTTACCATTATGCGATACCTGATAATTGGAATTGTTTTACAGTCGATTGCTGAAGTTTCCCTTTTGGCTACTGGCGCTGAGAAAGTAATCCCCCCAGTGAAGGAAATGTTCGAGGACGGGATGGTTACGTTTGGCTTTGCCATGAAAGGCCACATCTTTTGCGACCCCTTGTCTCGCGCACCGGACTCAACTCCAGTACCGAGCAGAGATGACAGTTTGAGAAGAATCGCAAATCCTGTAAAGGATTACTTTGCCTCATTACCACTTGACTCACTTCCCTCCTCATTGAAGGAAGACATTGGAGATACACTAACTATGATCTGGTCCAAAGGCCCTGGTCAGCTCATGGTTAAGGCCACGGGGTTCTATAGCCATGCGTGCCACGAGCAACTGGCACATAAACTTTTGCCGATCGATTCGACATTTCAGTGCCCAAGCTGGGAAGACACGTTTTTGCTCCTGAAAAAAGACGTCCGTCTGGCTGATCCTATCGTTCCGTATTCCAAGTACGAGATTGGTGACGCTTCTACTAGATCTTTCGAGGACTCTGTTCGAGAGTTCGTTGTGCAAGCGAAAATGGTGCGTTCAGCCTTTCTTCCTGATACCATCGTGATTGAATACTATGGCGTTCATGCTGATACGCTACCCGACACACTGTTTATGACTGTCCATGGCCAAAGCTACGGAACAGTATCATGTTGGCATATGGTTTATCTGATGGTACGCTCTAACGACACCTGGAAGAGGTCACCAGTCATTGACCTTCATCTTGGAGCCCGTCGGTTCAGGATAGATTCCTCATTTGACCTAAACGAAGATGGTGTAAAAGAGTTGCTGGTTATGAACTATACTTCTGGGTCAGTATACAGCATAATCGGCGGTAAGATGGTATTGATTGCAAGCAGCGGTTATCGGGGGTGTTAGGGAACAAGTGGAGAATGGGCACATTGCCAACCCATAATTCTCTTGCCTATTTTTTTCGATTCTGTAATAGTGGACTCTGCTCAACCCGGAGGGCATGATCCGGCTGGGGCTAGAGGTCAAAAATAGAGACTCCGGATCTTTCGTACTGCAAACATATCCCGGCATACCATGAATCACACCAATCATCGGGCACCGCCAGGTAACACCTTGTAACGCAACGCAATAAAAGCCATCGCCATCGGCTTTTTTGTTGCCTTGGAGTTATAAAAAAGGTACCTTTAAGTTGTTGTAAATGGACATCACAGCTTAGGATACAGAAGGGATTGGTCCCCCCTATGGCACTTGAAAGACAGAAAATCGAAACCATCTTCCTCGAGGAGGAGATGAAATCCTCCTACCTCGATTACTCTATGTCGGTCATCACAAACCGTGCGCTGCCCGATATCCGTGACGGCCTCAAACCTTCCAATCGGCGCATTCTAGTGGCGATGAATGACCTGCATCTTGCTCCCGGAAAACCTCACCGCAAGTGTGCCAAGATTGCCGGTGATACTTCCGGTAACTACCATCCGCACGGCGAGCAGGTGGTCTACCCGACGCTGGTGCGCATGGCCCAGGATTTCAATATGCGCTACCCGCTGGTGGATGGACAGGGTAATTTTGGTTCTGTCGACGGCGATGGCGCGGCGGCGATGCGGTACACCGAGGCGCGATTGACAAACATTGCCGTTGAGATACTGGCCGACCTTGACAAGGAAACTGTCGACTTCATGCCAAACTATGACGCTACCCGGCAGGAACCGAAGCTACTTCCCGGCAAGTTTCCCAACCTCCTGTGCAATGGCACCTCTGGTATTGCTGTGGGCATGGCGACCAATATCCCGCCACATAATCTCGGAGAGATCTCACAGGCAATTCTGCGTGTGATTGATGACCCGGAGTGCACCAACGAGGATTTGATCGAGCTTGTCCCAGGTCCTGATTTCCCAACCGGTGGCATAATCAACGGCCGCGCCGGAATCCACAAAGCTTATACGACAGGACGGGGGCATATCCCCGTCCGCGCCAAAGCTGTAATCGAGCATACCAAGAACGGCAAAGAAGCAATTGTCATAACCGAAATCCCCTATCAAGTCAACAAATCCAACCTGTTGGAGAAAATAGCCGACTTAGTGCGAGACAAACAGATCGAGGGGATCTCTGATCTGCGTGACGAGTCCGACCGAGACGGCATGCGCATTGTGATTGAACTCAAGCGCGACCAGCAGGCCGACATCATCCTGAACCAGCTTTACAAGCATACTACCATGCAGACTACCTTCTCGGTTATTCTGCTCGGTCTCGACCATGGTGCGCCCAAGCTGATAACACTGAAACAGCTCATTGACGCTTTTATTGACCACCGGCACGAAGTGGTAGTGCGCCGGACAAGCTATGACCTCCGCAAGGCCGAAGAACGGGCGCATATTCTCGAGGGCTACCGCATCGCACTGGACCATATCGATGAAGTTATTGCGCTGATCAAAAAGTCCAAGGACACTCCCACAGCACACGCCGGGCTGATGAAGAAGTTCAAGCTCTCGGAAAAACAAGCTACCGCCATCCTTGAGATGCGCCTGCAGCGCCTCACTGGCCTGGAGCGGAAAAAGATTCAGGAGGAATATCGCGAGCTTATCAAAAAGATCAGCGAGCTGAAAGCGATCCTCGATTCCAAGCCGTTGCGGATGCAAATCATCAAAGATGAAACGCTGGAGCTTGAAAAGAAGTATGGTGACGAGCGGCGCACCGAGATTCAAGAGGCAGCCGAAGAACTTACTGTTGAGGACCTCATTGCCGAAGAAGAGGTTGTTATCACCATTTCACACCTGGGATATGTCAAGCGCCTTTCGGTCTCGGCCTACCGGCGTCAGCAGCGCGGCGGCAAGGGGGTAATTGGCATCGAAACAAAGGAAGACGATTTCGCCGAACATCTCTTTATTGCTTCTACCCATGACTATATACTGTTTTTCTCCAGCAAGGGGCGTTGCTACTGGGTTAAGGTGCATGGAATTCCCACCGGCGGGCGGCTGGCCAAAGGGAAGCCGATCGTGAACATGTGCAAAATGGAGAGGGATGAGCAAGTCACAGCATTCTGCAAAGTGCGCAGTTTCTCGCCGGATATGTACATTGTTATGGCTACCCGTAAGGGTATGATCAAAAAGGTCCCGCTTGATGTCTTCTCGCACCCACGGGTGATCGGCGTCAATGCTATGAATATCCCCAAGGATGATGAACTTATCGAGGCGTCCCTGACCGACGGCTCCTATGAGATTGTCCTGGCCACCCGCAAGGGGATGGCGATTCGGTTCCCGGAGGAAAAGGTGCGTTCTATGGGTCGCACGGCGTACGGCGTGAAGGGGATTAATCTCGCCAGGGGAGATTATGTCATCGGCATGGTTGTGGTCAAGCGCGACGCCTCACTGCTGGTGGTCACCGAAAACGGCTATGGCAAGCGCACCTCGATTGACGACTACCGTGTCACCAATCGTGGCGGCAAGGGGGTAATAAACATCAAAACCTCTGAGCGCAACGGCGAGGTGGTAACTATCAAAGAAGCGCTTGACGACGATGAATTGATTCTGATCACCAAGAAGGGCATAGCCAACCGCCAGTCGGTCAGGGACATCAAGGTCATCGGCCGCAACACCCAGGGCGTCCGCCTGATCACACTTAAGGGCGATGACGTGGTTATTGATGTAGCAAGGGTGGTGAAGGAGGGGTAAGAGTGATGAAACGAAAACCTTGGTTAGCTGGCATCCTTAACATCATTTTGCCCGGTCTTGGGCAGCTATATTGTGGCAGGCCGCTACGGGGGTTGGCCTTGCTGATGACGACAGTCCTTGTATTAAACGTCTCAATTGCTATTATCATCTTTGTCGAAGGAAAACCTTTCAACGTGATACTTCCGATAATACTCGTACTGGCTACGTGGTTGTTTCTTTTGATTAATGGGATTCTTACGGCACGGCATATCGGCATGAACTACAGCCTTCGCACCTACAACAAATGGTACTTCTACGTTCTCCTGATTATTGCCTGGGCATTCGCGAGTAGTGAATTGTCACCGATCTTTGGCAAGTACGAGGCATTCAGGCAGCCTTCCCAAAGCATGGGAAACACAATTCATGTCGGCGATTACCTCCTCGCCGACAAGAGTGCTTTTCAATCAGCAGAGCCTCAACCCGCTGATCTCGTTGTCTTCATCTACCCTGGTGACAACAGGACGAAGTACATTAAGCGCTGCGTGGCAGGGCCAGGTGACACAGTCGAGATTCGTGATAAGATGCTTTTTATCAACAGCGTGGAAGTCATTGAACCGGATGGTGTCAAGTATATTGACAGGACGCCTGATGGGCGGCAGATAATCCAGCCTCGTAGACCGGATGGTAGGGATAGTCGGGACAACTTTGGACCGTATGTCGTTCCTACCAACAGTTACTTCATGCTCGGAGACAACCGTGACAACTCATTTGACTCCCGCTACTTTGGGCCCGTGCCAGTGGAGCTGATACTCGGTAAGCCGGTTAGAATCCACTGGAGTCCCCATTTCGACAGGGTTGGAATGTCGGTGCAGTAACGAGTGGCCGATAGCTCTGCTGTGGGAAGCCTGAACCAACAGATGATATTCCAGTTAGTCTGTCTCCTGTATCAAAACTTCACACAGTAGTAGGGTAGGTCTCTTCGAGACCTGCCGAAAATAGGCAGGAGTCATCCGCCAAAGGCGGACTGCCCTACGAGTCGAGCCTAAGGTTTGACCAGTATCTTGCCTCTGGAGCCGGTTCCGGGGACGTACCAGAGATAGATTCCCGTGGCCACGTTCTGTCCTGAGGCATTAGCGCCGTACCATGCCCAGTCGCCGGAGACTCCATGCTCCAGCAATACGGTCTCACCGGATACCGTCTGAATGAGCAGATCAACAGCGTCGTCCGGGAGGTGGAAGGTCACATGTTCTCCCTGCCTGAAGCGTACCGGGTTGGGAGAGGCATATATCCGGAAATCGACAGTGAAGCTTACTACGGCGGAATAGGCATAGTCATTGGCTCGTACCCGCCAGTAGTAAATCTGACCGGACTGGAGCTCCTGCGTTACCCGCCAGGTTGTTTGTCCAGTTTCTCCTTCAGGGACTGGAGGGGAGGAAGCAACGGGGCTGAAAAAGCCTGATTCTAAGGCGACCTCGAAGAAATAGTAGTTATGGCCGGGGGCGGCGATATTGGCGGTTGACAGGATCGGTCGGTCGGTGAGCACCACGACGCCATTTTCCGGCCCGGTTGGAGTCGCCGTGTAATCGTCATCCCCGGTTGGTACGTGGGCATAAATGAACCAGGTTGGTTCTGTTGGATCGGTTATGTTGTGGCTATCCTTGGCACGAACGCACCACCAGTATTTGTGACCATTGGCAGGCTCAAAGCTAAATGCGGCGGCTGTCAGCCCCGGTGTCTCGATAACATTGAATCTGGTCTCTATAATTTGGTTGAGTGTGGAATCATCGTATATCCAGAAGTCATAGAGGACCGAGTCGCCCTCCGGATCGAGGGAGTTTTCAATCAGCAGGACGATCGGTGTGACCATGACTGTATCTCCGTTGGCTGGTGAAACGTGAAGAGGCTGTGAAGGTGGGGCATTCGTTTCGTGGAAGAGCAGGACGGTAAACTCGGTAAGCGGCGTCCACGAAGAGAAATCTACGCTGTCAAAACAGCGAGCACGCCAGCGATAGGTAGCGCTGTCCGCAAGCGTGAGTGGTACTGTCCAGGATGTGAATACTGGTCCTTCAGCAATGTTGGCAACTGAAGCCAGCAGGGTGTCAGCATCGCTGTACAGCTCGAACTCATAGGTGAGCGGATCATCGTCCTCATCAGAACCGTTGATAACCACCAATGTCGGAAGGAGAGTATCAACCGTGGATTCGTCGGCCGGGCTCTGCACGTTCGGCGCTGTGGGCGGTGTATTGCTGTCATTGTGAACGACAAAGCTGAGGCTGGGGCCGTAATCTGAGTATCCGATGCCGTCGAAGGCACGAGCT
Source organism: uncultured Ignavibacteriales bacterium (assembly GCA_964416195.1). Lineage (GTDB taxonomy): Bacteria > Zixibacteria > MSB-5A5 > GN15 > FEB-12 > CAYQDB01. The sequence continues at coordinate 155,194 of CAYQDB010000005.1, read as the reverse complement.
CTCCAGTAATAGAGCATGCTTTTGCCGAGGACATTCTGGACCACCCAGCTTATCTGATCACTCTCACCGATAACCTCGCCGCTTGACGTAAGCGCTGAAAAATCGGGAGACATAGACACCTCAAAGAAGTAGGTCAGAGGAGTCCCGTCTGGATCGGTTGCTGAGTTAACGGTCAGTGTCGGCGTCAGGGTGGTCACAGTATCGCCATCACCCGGGGAAACCGGAACAGGAGCGCTCGGCAGGGTGTTGGGGGTATTGAAGCTGTATGACCCGGCCCACTCGGAGTAGCTTGTGCCGTTGCTGCTTCGAGCTCGCCACCAGTAGTATCGTCCTGTCAGTAGCGGCGTCAGCAGGGAATAACACGTTATGTTCTCACCTTCGTTAACGGCACTTGGTTGTGTGGCCAGAGTGGCGAGATTGGAGTCGGAATAAATCTCGAATGTATATATTTGCGGCTCTGTGCATCCCGGAGCGGGGTCCGAGTTGGTGACGCAGAGAGTCGGTTTGTCTGTCCCGGCGGCAGAGCTGTCGTCCGGGGAAACGAGAGTCGGTTTTGAGGGCGGAGTCTGGCACTCATCTCCGGCAGATAAGTCGACCCAGATAAACCAGGTGGGCGTTGTCTTGTCACTGAAGGCTGCGCCATCCTTTGCCCGGCACCGCCACCAGTATTTTGCACCGTTTTGCGAGGTGAAGCCGGTAAAAGTAACGCTTGTCTGACTTAGTCCCTCAGTGACATTTATTACCGAGTCGAGTGCTGTGGCAAAGAGGGAATCAACGCTGATCCAAAAGTCGTATGACAATTGATCACCGTCGGCATCGAAGGCGTTGTCGATAACCAGGACAATCGGATCGGCCGTAGTGCTATCCCCATTGGAAGGTGAGGCGTGCCCCGGCAGGCCAGGGGGATTGTTATGAATGAGGCTGAATGTTTGGACAGACGACCAGTCGCTGGAATCGCTCAGGTCACTGGCAACAGCGCGGCAGCGCCAGTGGTAGTTTACGCCGCCGACAAGCTGGTCGAATGTTGTCCACGCTATTGAGCCGGATGTTGATCCTGTTTTGAAGCGTGGATTGGGAAATGTAACTATCGAATCTAGAGCAAACTGATAGGATAGGGTGTAATAGGATGCAACCTGGTCGCAAGTCAGGGTCACCGAGCCGTTCATCGAATCGATAGCCGTTCCTGCGGGTGTCGGAACCACGATGCCTGCGGCGTAGGCTTGGGGCACGTTGGAGAGATTGGAAACATTGTTTTCCTCATCGTATGTCTCGATAGCAACATAGTAAGTATACCCTTCGCTCAGGTCCTCAATGGTAAAGCTTTCAGTGGTACCTGCGGCTGACGGTAAGGGTGGGTCGGAGACAGCCATAGCCGCCGACCAGTTCGACCCGGTGATAGGATTGGTTGAGTACTTAATGACGTAGTGGTTGGCGGTACCGGTGTAACCATCATCGCCGGGTGCGGTCCACGAAAGGTCGATTGCTCCATGATTGGTGCCGGGAATGGCGTTTAAGTTCCCAATCGTTGCGGGGGGAGTAGCATCAATATCAGGTTCCTCACCGGGGGTGTTTGTGAGGGTAAGGGCAGGAGAGGTGGAGTTAGCAGTGACCGCGAATGATAATACTGTGCTGTCGCTTTCCTTCTTGGCCTTCACTGTAAAGTCATTGTAGTCGGTGGAGTCGGACCCGGTATTTTGCTCCCAGTGGTAGGTTACGGCGCCGGTTACGATCCCATTACTGTTGGTCGTTCCGCTCAACACCGTGTGGCCATAATTATTAACGACAGTGACGACCGCTTGCCGAACCGGAAGACTGTTATTTCCCATTACTTGTAGCGACAGTGTCCTTTCCAGACGGTAATCGGAGCCGGAGGCACCAAAGACGATACCTTCTTCCGAGGCACCGCTGAGATAAACACAGTCGCGGAGGGTATCATCGCTGGCGCTGAAGAAATTTTGCCAGCCGACCACAACGGTTTTAGGATCGTAACTTGGGGAAAGCTGCACAAAAGTGTCGGCAAAGAGCATTATGCCGTCCGCTCCGTGATTCATTTCACCGAAGCAAATGATCTCACCCGGACTTTCAAATCGGTTGTACCGATAAATGTTGCCTATGTTCGGGAAACTTTCGAAAACTCCCGCCCAGGCATCGACATCTGAACTGAGCGCCACCGCCCTGAACATGTTTCTCTCGATGATAATCCCGTGGTCTGGCTCATGGCCTTCCTCGTCAGTAGCGGTCAGCCTGAAAACAGCAACCTCTCCGCCATAACTTGAGCCGTGAGTCGTGCTGCCGGTTCCGATAAGGGTGTTGTTGTGGACATGAACATACTTGTTTCCAAACCGCATCCGCAGTACCTGAACCAGACCGCGCGACTCTTCGAGATTGACCCCCTCGTGGACATCCACATGGTTGTTGTACACTTCAACGTAGTTATCCGGCGTGCCGTTACACATCTCCAGAATTATCCCTCGTGACCCGCCGTAGTTGGTGCCGCTGGTAATCACGTTATCATGTATCTCACTTCCACCGGCAATATGGCTGGCGCAAATCTGGTAGGGGTTGGCTGCGGATAGGCAAGTATTGTTTCCCGATGTGTAAAAGTCGTTCCTGGCGTCGGATTGCAGGGTACAGGCATAGACAAAGACCAGAGCATCATTACCTCCGGAGCGGCCGGAGACAATCAGTCCCTGTGAGGGGCCTGTCACTAGATTTATCCCGTGGATTTTGTAGTGGTAGTTACCGTAACCGCTGTATGTGGTACCAAACCACAGAGCTGAACCGTCATAGTTGCACCTGTTGGTGTAGCCGGTGACATCACTGTGGTAATTCCCGCCGGAGGCCTCGATGTTATAGTTCCCCGGCTCTCCGAGAGACGGTGAGTATACGCAGTGGCCATTGCTGCCCGCAATGCGCATGTCCGTCCCTTCTATCAATACGTCGTTGGTGCCTCCAAACTGGAGACAGACATTGCCGTCGCCCGCCCCACCGTGATAGATGGTACCGCCGATGATCTTTATGTGGTGTGATGAATAATCAAACTGTATTCCATAGTGGTTGTTCCCGCCATCGGTTCCAAAAGTGATGGTATCGTTGATAAGGTACACTACTATATCGTGCCCCTGAATGTTCAAGGCAGAACCGCTGGCCGGTAGGTTTGTGCCCGCGACCAGCAGGGTCTCACTGTAGTTGGTGCCGACTTGCGAGGCAGTATATGGAAATGATGATATGGTGGTTGTTGCCGGGTGGGCAGTGCCTGCAAGCAGGATCATGATTGCTGCCAGTTGGATTACCTGCTTGTGAGACAAGCAGTGTGTACGTTTGAAGCTATTCATATCCCCTCCTTAGTGCTGAGCCTCTTGCTCATAAAGATATGGTTTGAGCACAAAGTCCCGATATTCATTGGGGTTACTATCAAGTTCCTTCTCGGCTGCTTTCACCACGTTGTAGGCTTCGCGTGCCGTCATGTAATGCAGGCGGTATTTTCTCCCATCGTTGTACTTGGCTTCTACTTCTGTCAACATCCTGTCGATATTGCTCCCTAGGATGTTGTCATAAGCCCCCTCCCAACTGAGCGAGGCACCGTGTGTGAACGGCCTGACGAAAATCCAGTTCGGTTTTCCCTGAACGTGGATATTGGCCTTTAACCAGGTTTCGAAACGGTGCAGCGAGGTAGGGATTTCCCAGTACAGATTGCCGTCATCGATAGTCGGGTGGGTTATGAAACGCCAGTCAGACCAGTCGATTACCAATGGCCCCGGCATCAGCATGAGTTGATTGGATGTGGTTTTCAGTCCGACGGCGCTTTGAACTCCCTTGTCGTATGATTTAGGCATTTCGGGATCATCCGTACAGTAGTAAATCTTGTTGACCATGGAAGGTTGCGCTGTCTGTCCCAGAGAGGGAAAGGTGCAATCGCTGTAGCAGCCAAGTTGCAACAGGATTGAAATCTCATCATTGACACCACAGTAATCAACACCATTTTCGAGACGTGAGTTGTCCAGGGCCCAATTGCCGTGAACGAAAGACCAGTGGTCTTTGCCATCGGCTGAGATCAGAGCGCCGTGTGCCTGAAGAGAATCCAGTCCGTCGGCGAATTTTTTCCGAAGTGATTGTGAATTGTCGCCATGATGGTGCAAGTGAACCTCCACATCGCCATACCCCTCACGACAGAGTTTCACGATGCTGTCCACCTCGTAACCCCGGAACTGCTCCAGGGGATAGTACCAGGTGTGTTGAAGCTTCTTGCCGTCGAAATCGACATGCTTGTCAGCCAGCTTCCGGTAGCCGGTCATCCAGGCGTTGACAATCTCTATACTACCGCCTGGTTCCCAGTGATCAGTCCAAAAGAAAATGATGTCGGTCACACCCTCACTTTCAGTTCGAGCGGGACTGTGAAACATGTAGTCGACGAGCCAAATGTTGTAATGGCTTTTGTATACCTTGTAGGTAACTAAGCTTATACCCAAGAGCACTACGACAAGTGCTCCCAGAATGATATATCGAGTACGCTTCATGTTTAATATCAGTATCCTGTTTTAAGCCTGTAAACTCAACGTTTATTTCGTCCCGCCCGTAGATTTGCTTTACAAATAAGCATACTCGCCAACATACTGCAAAGCTTCCTCGCCCCCAGTACTGCAAAAGGCTTACCATTGGACAACAAAACAGACCCGGCCCAAACCTGTTGTCATTTTGGGGGTTAGCCATGTCATCAGAAGAGGCGGGAGGCGGTGGGGGATTGCAGGGTGATCGAAAATCATGCTGTTGGGGATAGTACCTGTTGTTGCTCAGGCTGTTAAGGTGTTTGTCAACATAAGGGCAGTGTTCAGGTCTTGAACACTACATGAGACGATGTTTCCGCAGCCGTAAGTTGTTGTTGATCCTGAGGATGCCTGGGATTAAGTAGTCCGTAATTGAAGTCAAGGCGGATTTCAGGCGAGAAGTATGAACAGAAAATGGAAGACAATACTTATCCTTTCCCTGGTCGGCAATCTCTGCATCGTGTATGTGGCGTACAAGGCGCTGGATTATCGCCGGCATGTAAACTACTTCCTGGATAAGTATACTAACGTCGTTTCAGAGTTCTCCGGCCGTAGCCGGTATGCGGCGGACAATAGGCGTCTGGCATCAGGCGTTCCGGTAGATAGTCGTATTGTTTTCCTGGGTTCTCAAATCACTGAAGGCTGGGACCTTGACGAATACTTTCAAGGTTATGAAACGATCAATCGGGGTATCTCCGGTCAGCGGATGGCTGGCTTTCTGCTTCGATTTCGACCGGATGTTATCGGTCTTCGTCCGCAAGCTGTTGTGATAGAATTCAGCTCATACAACTTCCGTTCTGAATATGCCGTCAAGGAGATCGAGGACTATGTTGCGAACATGGCGGAGCTAGCCCGGCTGCATGGTATTGAACCGATTTTAACGACGGTTATCCCCACTTGGGAACCGCTTGAGTACGAATCTTACTCGGTTGCAGACAGCGTTGCTGCTTACAACCGCTGGCTCTTACAGTTCTGCCGGGAAAATAGCTACCGCTGTGTTGATTTCTGCAGCCTGGTCACTGACGACAACGGATTTCTTCAGCGTGAGTTGTCAATCAGCCATATCGAGTTAAGCCCAGCCGGTTATGAGATAATCTCACGAGCGACACGGTCGGTGTTGGAATCCCTGGACACGCCTTTGCATTCGGGCGATGGCAGGTGAGTCTTCCGATAGTTCTTACCCGCTGGCACGTGGCTTGGGAGTGCTAGCGCTGATAATTTATAAACATTCTCAAGTGCGTCATTGCGAAGCATCAGCCAAGGGCTGATGCTGTGGCAATCTCATGATAGAAATATAACTGCTATACTGAGATCGCCACGTCCGCCTTCGGCGAACTCGCGATGACGTATTGACAGAATGTTGTCAGTCAAACTTAAGTTTATGAATAATGCGGGTTAAGAGGGCAGATTCGGGATGATCGGGATGCCATAAGCAGCTTCGAATTCGTCAAAAACCTCTTGCATCTCAATAGCATCGTCGCGGTATAGATATGTCGGATTGGGGCGCCAATGGTGTGGACAGATGTCTTTGGTCCACTTTTCTCCTTGCTCCAGTGCCGTATGACGTATGACATTGTTGAGCACCCTGGTGCTACCGATACATGAGATATTATTCTGGGTAACCCACTCTCGTGGAGAGAACCTGTCATAGCTGGCGATGAAATCCATCAATTGCTGGCTCAACCGCTTGCGCTTGAACAGAATCCCGGTCTGTCCGTTGATAAATGCCTTCGAACCGACAATGGCATCCTCCATGAGGCCCACCGGGACATCGGCGAACATCGACTCCACGATGGCCACACAGGCCCCTTCGTTGCCGGACATAATCAGGCTGACTTTTGCCGATCTCATAGCCGGGACCATTTCCTCGTCGGGAAGCCCCTGGCGAATCGTTATCCGACCGGCGACGCCATAGAGGTCGGCTTCCGCCATAATGGTGTCGGCAGTTCGCCCCTGCATAGGTCTGCCAAGAAGCAGAACGCTTGTAGAACCGGGCATTTTTCTGAGGGTATTGAAGAGCAGGAAATGTCGCTTGTAGACAGCGAAATTGGCCAGCATGACGATATCGAACTGCTTTTCCACCAGTTCATCAGTATTAAAGATGTCTGGATTCACCCAGCTTGAGGACAACAACGGCACCGGGACCAGGTTGTCCGCCAGTCTTTGGAAGGCCGGCATGTCGTCAAAGTTGCTCAGTAGGTGAAAGAGCTTACCCGGCCACATCTTGGCTGCCAGTAAAAAAGGCAGATCGTGGGGAGGAGACCAGGTTGGGCCCAGGACGAGGTGATAGTTCTGTGCCAGTTTGTCCAAGTCGCCATACCTCAGTAGCCTGAGCCAGTGGTCCTCGAAGGCAACCAGCAGAACACCTTTTTCCCTGTTATTTACCGGCTTTTTCAGGATGATGCCCTTGCGAATCTCACGCAGCGTACTGTAAGGGAAAATCAGGTCCCAGTCGACTAAATCAGGGTTAAGATGCGCAATGCGGTCGCGGAGCTTGGTCTCCAGCCTTCGTAGCAATCTTGAGGAGGGACAAACTCGCGCGGCTCGGGTCAGCATGTCGGCCGATAGAGCCTTGGCATCTGCAGTCCGTGCTCGCTGTAAGCGATCGCGCTCCTCAAGGAACCGGCTTGCAACGTAGCGACAGCTTTTATTGAAGCGTAAAAAGTCTTTCAGTTGTAACCGGGCACGATGAACTGCACGAAACATTGTTATCTCTCCCTCGAAGATCCTCAGTGGGAAAAGGCTTCTAGTTTAATAATAGGATTCTCGGCAGTTTTTTCAAGAGTTTTGAGGACATAAATCGATTGATTGTCGTCTGGCTCTCTGCTATAGTGTGACATAACCATTAAGCGGAAGGAGCGCTTATGGCATCGTTTATTATGGCCATGACTATTAATCCGAATGCAAAGAAGCTTCACCAAGACCTGTCACGCCAGATCGATGGGTCTCTTGGCGCGTTTACTGACAACAACGTGAAGGTGCTCAATCTTTTCGCAACCCTGGGGAGGTACGACCTCTTGGCGGTGTTTGACGCCTCCGATCAAGCCGTGGCCTTTAGGGTAGCCTCTGAGATCAATAATAAGGGCATTCTTGAAACGGAAACCTGGCCTGTAATCCCGTACGAGGAGTTTACCCAACTTATCGGGTAGTATTAGTGCAGCAAGAAGAGACTCAAGTCACCTGACCGGACGCAGTTCTGTTATTTCGATGATTGGTTGTCATAGTGTGTCAGTCTTCATTAGGTCCTTGTAGTAGTCCTGGTGGCTTTGAATGTATGCCTCGCGGCTGAACCGACGAAACGCGCTTTCTCGCGCAGACTCTCCAAGCCTTGCTGCCAGCGACCTGTCGGAGAGCAACACTCGCAGACCGTTTTCCAATCCTTTTTCATCGTCAACCGGATAAAGGAGTCCGTTTTCATTATGAGAAATCGCCTCGCCATTTCCACCGACATTGGAAGCAACAATAGGCAGCCCCGCGGCCATGTATTCAATCAGCGAGTTCGAAAAACTCTCGAATTTCGAGCACATAACGGCAATATCAAAGGCGGCTAAGCAGGGAGCGGCGTCGGGGTACCTGCCCGCCAAGTGAAACTTGTCAGTCAGGCCGGAAGTGTCGATCAGATTCTGGAGTTTCTCCCGATCATTTCCATCGCCAACTACAACATATTTGAGGGATGGGAAATCTCTGTCGAGTTGCGTGGCGGTCCGAATGAAAGAAGCGACGTTCTTAACAGATCGTAGATTAGCCACAGTGCCAATAAGTGTTTCGTTGTCAGCGATATTCCACTCCCGGCGTTGTTTCGAGCGCTTATCAGGAGAGAGAGACTGGAATCGCTGCAGGTCGAGTCCGTTGTAGATGACTGTAATTCGACTGGGGAGAACCCCTTCCACCTCGACCGTTTTGGCTGCGGCCGCTTCGGAATTGGATAGGTAGTGGCCTGTCCATCTCCGCAGGAACCGTAGGATTGATATGTGAAGACGGTTATGCCAATCACCCATATTTCGACGGCTGGAAATAACGTTTTTACAACCGGCCAGCCGGGCGCCGGTTATCCCAAAGATGTTGCCGTCGACGAAGAACATCTGGACGATATCCAGTTGTTCGCTTTGTACAAAGTGAATGAATTTCCTCAGGTGCTTAAGGAAACTGAGACTAAATATCCTTTTAAGATTGTACACGATAAGCGGAAACGGAAACTTCTGCTTGTCGAGCCATTCTGAGTTGCGCAGGCAGATGAGATAAGGGCTGAACTGAGTTCTGTCCAAGCCGTTCAGCAACATCAACAACTGCTTTTCAGTACCGGCGGCGGGTGTTTGTATCGTGTCTATGACAAATGCTATTTTGATCATGCTTCAAATTCGCTATGATAATACCTGGTGATAGACTGCTGTCAGCCTCCGGTTTTGCCTGTCGAAAGTAAGATTATTCCTTACAAATTGCAAGGCGGTTTTGGCGAACTTCTCGGCCTGGTCTCTGTGATTGCTCATGAAAAGCAATCCCTCCGCCAGTGCCGGAATGTCTTTGGGCGGAACCAGGTATCCCGTTTGTCTATCCGTGATTATCTCCGGTACCCCTCCTACTGCGGTCGCTACCACCGGGACCCCCAGCGCCATCGCTTCAAGCACAACGTTTGGCAGGCCTTCCGATAGTGATGGGTTTATCAGGGCATCAGTACCCTTAATGCAGCCCACCATGTTATTCTCGAAACCGGGACAGAGGATTTTATCCTTGTAACCAAAAGAAGTTATCATGCTGCGTATTTTGTCCAAATCCGGCCCGTCTCCGAACAGCACAAAGCGCAGCCGTGGATCCTCCTTGATCGCGGTGGCCGCTGCTTTTACCAGGTAAGTTTGCCCTTTTTCACGACTGAACCGCCCGGCGCATACATATACCAGCGTGTCGGATGTGAATCCATATTTTGTGCGCAGGTCTACCTTCTCGAATCCTTCGAGATGTTCCGGCTCAATGGCGTTGCGGACAACGGATATCTTTCCTTCGGGAATCAACAACCGGGTAAGCCTGCGCTTTTGTGCTTCCGATACCGCGACAATGTGGTCAGCCAGGCGGATGATAACCTTGTCAATGGTGTGATATAGACGCATCTTGATATTCTCGCGAGTCCAACCCCGTGAAAAGGCAACCCATTTGGTCTTTGTTCGTCTGGTGGCCAGCCATCCGATAACGTGGGTGCGGTAGTCATGGGTGCACAGTACACAAGTGTCTTTTTTTATCAAGTAGTTTCTGATGGCGCCGATCGCTTTGGGATCATAAGCGTTTTTCACACGGAAGAGACAAGTCTCGATTTTGTCCTCGGCGATCACCTTTAGAAATTGTGGTGATTGGCCTCCCTCAGTGAATGAACCAATGATAACAGAAAAATCTGAATCCTTTGCATGCCGTGCGTGAAAATGCAGTTGGCGTTCCGGCCCGCCGTAGAAGTTGGAAGCTCGCAGGTGCAGAATATTCATCGTCCCTCTACAACCGAAACTAAGTAGTTGTTGTACCGCTTACTCAAACCTTCCCAGCCATAATGTTGTTCAACCAGCTTCCGTCCCTGTTCGGCAAGCTGGGTCCGAAGCGTTTGGTCGCCAAGACAGGTGAGGACCTTCTCAGCAAACTCTTCCGGATTATCTCCAAGCAAGATGTTTTCGCCATTGGTCACTCGCAGTCCCTCGGCGCCGATAGAGGTCGAGACTACCCCCTTTTTCATCGCCATCGCTTCCAGTATCTTCAACCGCGAGCCGCCCCCAATACGCAAAGGTACAATGTACAGCGCCGCTTGTGCTATGTATGGCCGCACGTCATCAACGGTACCGGTAACAGTCACTCCCTCGATATTTTCCAGTTCCGCTATCTTTTTCGGCGGTTTGCGACCGACAAGCGTAACCGTCGCCTGTGGATTCTTCCTGTGTATAAGTGGGAATATAGCATGGACAAAATGAAGGGCGGCATCCTGGTTAGGACGCCAGTCCATCGAGCCGGTAAAAACCAGCATATTAGGATCGATTTTGGCTTCACACGGTGTGAAGTAGTTAAGATCGACGCCATTCTCGATTACTTCGACCGAATGCGGCAGTCCGAACCGTTGTATTTGCTCCGCCTCCGGTTCACTCACTGCCGTAGCGCCATTCGCCCATCGGAAACAGTTTCTTTCGAATTTCTCGACTTTTGCTTTCTGTACCAAGATGTACCATTTCTTGAACGGATTCTTCTCGTTCTCTTCGTATCGTTTCCAGATGGCCGATTCGATATTGTGAGCCACGATTACACTTTTGACTCCCCGGAGTTCTCTAAGGAAAAGCGCGTACGGGGTCCATTCGCAAACGACAAGATCGAACTTCTGCCGATCGATAAGCTGCTTCAGCCGGGATTGAAAAGCCTCGGTGTGGTGACTCGTCACGATATATGGATAAGGCGATGTGAGATTCAAAAGCAGTCTAAGATAGAATCTGATACCGGTCTGTCTTCTGTCTGGAGAGTCGACGGCATACGGGGAAATCCCGTTATCCTTCAAGAAGTCATATCCGGGGGAATCGGGTTCCCCATAGGCGAGGTATGATACGTCATGAAACAGGGTCAGGCCTTTGGTCAGATTGAAAGTGCGGATGCGTTTCCCGGTGTTGAGGGGAAATGGGAACTCTTCATCTATCACGAGGATATTCAATTAGCTACCTTACCGACCTAAGTAAATGTTTGATTTTCGTCTTCGGAGGGTCGGATTGCTTGAAAGCCGGGGACATCTTCTTTCTCTTCTTGCGGCCGGTTCACTTTTGAAATAACATATCGATACTTGCCTGATGGCGCTCGTTCTATTTCGCTGACCCGTTCAAGGCGGTAATGGATGTCGGTGCCGATTTCCCGGCGGAATATTTCCAATAGTCTGTGAACCTCAGCCTGGTGATCGCTCCCTTGAGCTTCCACGCGCAAGACTATTTCGTCCAACTTCTCTTGGATAACCTGTGCTTTGGCCGCCAGGCCGGCGTGTTCCGCCATGGTGTGAATCTCGGGACCGGCCACTCCGGTTCCATCCGGACGCCAGATAATATCCGTTTCTCGTCCCTGAATTTGCAGCAGCCGGGGCGCGGCCAATCCGCAGTCACACGGTGACTCATCAAGGCTGGCCAGGTCGGCGACGCGGTACCGTATAAGGGGCGTGCCCTTATTCAGCAAGTCGGTTACCAGTATCGCTCCCGTGGTAGCGTTGACCCCTGTCGGTACGACTTCAATGTAAACACTTTCGGTGATGATATGATACCCATTCTGCCGGGGACATTCAAAGGCCGCAGTGCCGAATTCCCTGGTTCCATAGCGGGCATAGGCACGATCTGCCAACACCGATTCGATTTTCTGGCGTTGATGTTCGTAAAATGGTTCCGCCGTGACACAAATGACTGGGACCCGAACCGGGCTAACGTGTCCAGATTCAATCCGCTCGGCAAGATCGAATGCCAGCGATGGGTAGGCGAGTATGAACGATGGCCGGGACTTCTTTGTCTGGGTTACAAACTCCTCATACGTGGTATTGGAAAGTCGTGAAGAGTCCATGGCATAGACGCGGGTGGCCCAGTATTGAACGATTTTTTGTTTCCATCCCCGGTTTTCGAAGAGGTCACGGGGAGCGCCCCACAACAGTCCCTGCCATTGCCCGTCGCGCCAGCCGTAGTAGCGGGCCAACGCCAGGTCGATCCCTCTCCGATAGTCCAGGCAATGCCGGTCGCGGTAGAAACTCAAAGCATCTCCAGTGGTGCCGCCAGTGACGCTTTTTTCCAGTTGATCAGGTGGAATGTTGTCGGAGACTAACTCATTGGAATTGTCGCGCAAATCTGTCCTGGTCAATTCAGGGAGCCGTTGCAGATCAGAGAAATCCTTAAGGTCGCCCGGTTCAAAGCCGACTGTCTCAAAGCGCTTCCGGTAGAATCGAGAATGCAGGTAGACATGCTCAATGATCGCCGATAGACGGAGGAACTGTTTCTCACGAGCCTGTTCAGCGGACCATTTCATGTGGTCGGTAACCATACGGGCGAATTTGTACTGCGACGTGTCTTTGCGCCGCACTGCCAGAGCGTATCTCCCAAGGCGGGCTAAAAACTCATCTATTCGCGCCATTTTCTTTCCTTGTCATCAGTCGCATCTTCTCATGAGCAGGAGTACCCACTGTTCGCTCAGCTAGCGCTGTTGTATTATCTATCGGTCGGTAATCCCTCCGGTAGAGACGCCTTCTCAGGTAAGCCAGCGTCGGGAGATCGAAACCGCTGTTCAACCAGTCTGGCCATTATTGCTACAAAGCTGGCGAAAAAGTACCAGTTAAACCGGTACAAGTTGTGAGCGAACAAACCCAGGAAAAACAGCAGGGCAACCGATATCATGACCGCTGTCGCTGCCTGAAAATTGAAATCTCTCTCAAAGCCGTGACTCCTCAACGTCGAGCGGATAAACCTGACGTTGGAGGCCAGCTTGTAGATGAAGTAGCCGAAGGCCAGCAATCCAATTAAGCCCAGTTCTCCTACCAGTTGCCCGAGCATGTTGTGTGGTTGCAGCCAGGAGCCATGGTGCTCATGATTATACACACTGAAACAACCTATCCCCACCCCAGTCACTGGCCGGTGCAGCAGGATCTCAAAACCAACCTTGAGTCCCTTGATACGTCCCTGGGCTGACTCGCCGGCTCCCGTCCCGTCCTCCAGTTCATTATAGTGGGCTATGGATGCAAACCGCTCAACGTATTGCTCCGGCATAATGGCTGCCACACCGATGATGATAATAATCCCTATTATGAACATTAGCACTTTGTGTTTGCTGGTCAGACCGATGAGCACCAGCATAATGACCGAGCCCAGCATACCCCCTCTCGATCCGGAGATGACCACGGTCCATAGGCAGATTACCAGCAGCAACCCCAGAAACGAGCGTAGGAACTTGTTCCGATGGTACTTCATCAACAAGAATATGAACGGCATACCAAACACCAGTGATGCGGCCATCGAGTTGGGATCGCTGATCATGCCTTCCTCACCGCCTAGTCCCACCGCCCGCTGAATGCCCATAGTGTATTCGAAGGTACCCGAATAATAATTGATAGTGGATGAAACGGCAATAAACGCCACGGAGAGAGCGTACATCCATATAATTGACTTAAACTTACCCTGTGTATCGGCTATCCGCGCGACGAACAAATAGACCAGGATAATCTTGAAAAAGACGATGAAATCGTCCTTGGCCCCGCCCACCCATACTGCCGGAATCACGGACAGGGCGGCTGCGGCCACAAAGAAAAGAACGCCTTTGTCAACATCGAACAACTCAAAATTCCGACCTTTCACAAGGTAAATGAAGATCAGACTGATGATAACAACGATAGCGACAACTTTTTCGTAGGGGTAGTGCATGACAGCGACATTTGGGAACAGTTCCTGCGGTCGGACCAGAAAGAAAAACAGGTAGATATGGAGACCGATTATCGGGTACCGAAAAGCAAGGAAGGCAAAGAAAGTGCCGCCGATAAGCCCGAACGGCAACAGACTGTACGGCCCTGGGGCCAGAAGTAGACACGCACAGATCACCATCACAACAAAAAAGGCTGTGTAGAACAGACCTTTTTTCGTCACAAAGGTCGATGATGCCAAGCCGGCGCGCGTTCTTACCATAGTGTTATTTTCACTATTCTTTATGATTGGCATACATCCTCATAAGCCTGTTCCGGCCGTATTCGGTCTTACGCCAAAAGAAGTGATCATTGACCAACTCCGCGTAGCGGCGGGCTTTACGTCCGCCGTCAAATGGTGGGAGAAAAGCTCCCACCCTACATGAAGCCAAATGGTCACATTCCAAGACAGGCTCTGTACATCTGCCCCTCACGTATTTGCTGCTATACTTCATTTGCCGTTTGTACTTGATCACCTGTTATACATCCCCGTATAAAACAATCATTGCATTTTCTCTGAAAAGGCAACGCAATTCTTCACCTGGCCTCCCTGAGCCGAGATATGGTAAAGCGGTGCTTGCCGGAAGGAGTAGGGGGAATGTAATCGGTTAATTCGATGTCTATTCTTACATTAGCTCCTGTCATCCGTCGAATTTCCGACAGAATACCTTCTACCTCGGGCTCTTTCTCTTTGGAGACTAAAAGTAGCCGGAGAGTTTGGTCGTCCTCTTGGATAAGTTGGAACTGGGTTATCTCCGGTTTGCCATGGAACAAAAGAGTGAAGAAGGCACCGTGTATGTATTTGCCGTTGACCACGATCATGTCGCTTGATCGTCCCTTGATTTGTTCAAGAAGCGGGTAACCTCTTCCGCAAGAACAGGGTGCAGCCTTCTTGACAGCCATGTCGCCAATCAAGTACCGAACGAAAGGGAAGGCGTAATTTGCCAGATCAGTTACGGCGACATTACCCACCGTCCCGTCCGGAACAGGTTGGCCATCGTCGTCAACAATTTCAACTATCCGGCCCGAGGCAAAAACATGTAGACCCTCATGAGCGGGACATTCAGCGGCGATATTATTCACTTCGCGGCTCCCGTAAAAATTATACACTTTGGTGCCGAAGGCCTGCTCGATTTCTTCACGCTGAAAGTCATACAGCATCTCCGCCGAGGAATGGACGGCTGTGGGGGTGAAACTCAATGACTTGGTTAGATTAATGTGTCGCGCTACCAAGTGAAGCGAAGAGGCATATCCATATACATACTTGGGTTTAACCTTGTTGATCCCATCTAAGAATTTTTCAATCAACGGCTCGGACATGGCGAAGGAGTTGAGCTGTTTAACCCGGTTGAGCTTTAACATAAATCTGTCATATCGTGATAAATCTTGAAACTCCCGAAGCGCCCCCCAGAAGACAGCCGTGCGGTCGCCCGGATGTATGCCCATCCAGCTTAGGAATAACAGGTTGCTGACCTGACCATGGAGGCGGTACCTGTCGTCCTGATAGAAGTTGACTGGATGACCTATGGAGCCGCCTGATGCGTTGAGAAAGTGGTTTTGCGCATTGTCGCACAGAATCCTCTCCCGGTCGTTTTGCAGGTTTTCGCGTGTCAGGAGGGGAAGGCGGGACAGATGGGTAGTATCAAAATCCCTGGTTATTTCGACATTGTGTTTTCGGAACAGGTCCCGGTAATAGGAGCTGTGATCTTGGGCCTGTTTGAGTAGCTCTCTTAGTCGGGTATTCTGCAGGTCGACGATTTTGTCGTGCGTTAGAAACTGCTCACGCTTGAGCTGCGCCAGGCGCGAATATATCCCGGTGCCGTCCTTTTGATCTTTCAACCAGAAGACGGCCTTGTACAGGTGGTTATATAGCGACATAACCCATCTTACCAATCTCACCATCGAAGTGGAACATATCCATCAGTTTTTTCTTTTCAGTTTGGCCAGCAATCTCACTCTGTCCTCAGGGTCGAGAACTTTCCACCAGAATCCGGCCAGGGCGAACGCCCCTACGATAGCTATATCGGTAAATAAGCCGGCCCATCCGGGAAGCTGGTTGGCATATTTCATTAGCGCTGAAATTGGCAGCGCAAACAGAGCGCTGGTGATAAGCATTTTTACACTGGTAAAGTAGAATGTTTTCAGGCTGGCTTTGATGATCCGGTGGAATACATAGGGATACACAAAGATATATATGACGAATTGGGGAATGGCTGTTCCCAGTGCAACTCCATATATCCCCAAGGGCCTTACTAGGATCAGGCTCAAGGCCACGTTACTGACCGCTTCTGCCGCCAAGACATAGAAAAGTGGCAAGTGCTTGCCAATCCCCAGCAAGACTGAGTTGGCGGTTACCTGTGGTAGATAAATGCAGACTGGGATGGCCAAAATGTACAGGATCGCGACAGTATCGGTGAATTCCGGCCCCATCCATAAATAAATAAACTTGCCCGCGAAGAAGTACAGACCGACGCAGATGCAGCCGCTGAGGTAGTACAGGTATTTTGACATCTTGCCGTACAGGATTGCAATTTCACTCGTGTCGCTGGTGGCGTCAAGGTGGCTGATAGCGGGCACGAGCGGTATGCTGATGCCGCTAATGATCGTGCGCAGATAGGTAATCATCTGCCCGGCAATGCTGTAAAACGTCACTGCTGTCGTGGTCAGGAATATCCCGACAACGATGTTGTCGATGTTAAAGATGACCATCCACGAGATGACAATGAGAAAGCTGACAACTCCATATCCCAGTAGCTGTCGGATGTGTTCCCGGTTGATATATTTCAGGCGCCAATGGATTTGAGGAACCAGGCGTTGTTGTACGACACGGCGTATTACTGACTTGACGATGTTTATCACGATGGTGATAACGGCCAGCGTGATCAGCCCGTGTCCCTTTTTCAAGAAATATACAACGATGAGGGCGCTGATAATTGAGGCCGTTATCTCGATAGCGTTGGAAATGTCATACCGGTGGAATGGTCCGATCGCGGTACCCGTCATAAAAAAGAAGGAGACTGCTTCATTAAACCCAATAATGATCAGGGCCGTGCGCATTACCGGCTTCAACTCTGACGTGACGTTGAAGGCGTCAAGAAAAACGTAGGTGACAACCAGTGTCCCCACAATGACCAGCGTGCCGGTTATAGTATAGATCAGGTTGCTGGAGTTCATAATCCCGTTGAGCCCCTCGTAGTCCTGGGTGGCATAGTGCTTGGAAAGGTAACGGGCGAGGCTCTGTTTCATGCCGACATCGAAGAAACTCATGTACGCGATAACGGAGAAAATCAATGCCCAGACTCCATATTGATCTTTGCCCAGGGTATGGACCAGGAAAGGACTCATGAAAAAGGCGATAATCGCCCCGATAATCATCAGAGCCCAGTTGGAGAAGATATTCTTCAGGAGGAGCTTCTTAGGATCGTGCATGGCTTGTTTATAGAACTACTTTTAATAATGGCCGGATGAGAGGTTTACTGAACTCCTGTCACTTTATATATGACCGGACGTGCGGCCTCGGCCAGTATCCGGTAGCCTTTCTCATTGACGTGGACAGGGTCGACGGAGCAATCGCGAGGCAAGAACCCCTTGTCATCCTGAATGGCTGCGGCGAAGTCAATCACGGGTAGGTTATTCTCCGCTGCAAATTGGCGTATCCAGTTGTTAAATGCCGTCAGGGTATCCGCGATGCTGAAGTTGCCGATGTGGGCCTCCGGCTTGGCAGCCGGGATTATCGTCGACATGATTGGCACAATATTATTGGCCTGGGCCAGTTGGGTCATCATGGTCATGCCGTCTTCCAGCACCGATAAGGGCAGGTTCGGTCTGATATTGATAGAGCAGAACTTGATTACGACCGCCTTTGGTTTCAAGTCGATTGCATCTCGCTTGAACCTGGAAAGCATGGCCGGAACGAGCTGCCCGCCAACACCCCGGTTGACCATGTGTACCTTTGGGAAGTCCTTCTTCAGGTCCCATCGATTTGTAATAGACGCACCCATGAAGACCACCCGCAGGGGATCAGACTTGCCCTGCGCGATTTCACCCAGTATCTGTTTGTTTTCATCCGCGTATGATAGTTTGGGGACACTCTGATTAGAAGCCCCGGTAAGCCGGCGCTTCAGTTCCCCCAGCGGCGAACCGCCGTACCTGATGTAGTGGAAAAATCCCCATATTGCCAAGAGGTTTACAAGAATCGACCCAATCAAGACGAGTTTCCAGAAGTTATGCATGCCCCTTTCTCCTTCCTCGACCGCCCGACCTGAGCAAGCGAATCATAGATTCACCTTTCTGGCCGGATTGCCCATAACGGTCGTATTGTCTGGTACATCCCTATACACGACGCTTCCCGCGCCGACAGTGCAGTTTTCTCCAATGTTGGCCATTATTACCGAGTCCTGACCAATCCAGGAGTTGTCACCGATCTTGATCAATTGGAATTCGCCGACACCTTCCTCTTTCTTGGCTCGTTCGTTGGGGTGTCCGTGTTGGTATTTACCTGACAGCAGCGAGACGCGCGCCCCGAAAAGGACATTCCCGCCGATATCGGCATGGCCGATGATGCTGTAGGCTCCGATCACAGTGCCGGATTGCACAATTGTGTCCCGACGGGACAGCATGCTGCCAAACAAAAAGGAGGCGTTTAGTGAAATCCCGGTACAGACCGCCCTGTAGTAAGCCAGCCGCATATACTCTCCGAGAATAGTGGGAAACAGCGAGAGAGTCTCCTTGCACCAACCAAATACCCTTTCCGAGCGACGGCGAACAACCAGGCCCTCTGTCCAGGTTACCAGTATCAGCGGAAAAGTCAGAATAAGACCCAGCAGGAAAAGGAGCCTTTTGATTATCAGCTTCACCATAACCAGTTATCAATCCCTCGCGCCTTCAGCCTCGTCGACAACATCGATCAATTCCTGTGGAATGTCAACATAAGCAAACCAGCCCCAATATGCTGATTCAGGTGTTGATCAAAACATCCGGGCATCCAGCCCATAGGTAGTATATCGTTCACTAGCGGCTGATGCTTCAGGTACGAATAAGTGATATGGCAGGTGTTACCGGTCAGACTACGTCACATGTTGCTATTATTACATTTCCATGATGCGTGAGGAGCTGGACTCCACCCGCGTTCAGCCCGTACTTCCAACAAAAAAGCCGCCGAAGTTCACGGCGGTCTACTTCCCAAGGGCGCTGTTATCCTCACATCTCGTTGAGGATGTATTTCATCGGATTGTAGGTCTTGCCGTTCTGGATGATCTCGTAATGCAGATGCGGGCCGGTAGACCAGCCTGTCGATCCCATGAGTGCAATCACTTCTCCTCGCTTGACGATCTGGCCCCGTTTGACCTTGATTTCAGACAGGTGGCCGTAGCGGGTACGGAAGCCATAGCCATGATCAAGCACGATTATTTTTCCAAGGCCGCCGCTTGTGCCAACCCTGGTGACTCGCCCGTCAGCAGTGGCGATAATTGGAGTTCCTCGGTGATTGGCAATATCAAGGCCGCGATGCATTCGCTTGTAGCCGGTGAAGGGATCATACTTCATTCCGTAACCGCGAGATACCCACCCTTTAGCAGGCCAGATGGAGGGGGTATGGTTGAGGCGGTCCTTGACATCGACAAGAGTGGACTCGACCTCTGCATACTTCTCAATCTCAAATTCGGACAGCTTCAGTAGCCGATCGACTTCGGCCTCAGTGACCACTGCTGTTTTCTCTGTCTCCGATATTGACGCCATCGCCGGGGGAACCGGCCCGCCGACACCCAGTTGGCGTTGCTGGGGGTCAATCTCCGGGAGGTCGAATATCGAGCGGAGATACACTTCCTTTTTGACAAGCTCGCTATAGCGGTCTTCAACTTCAGCCAGATGCCAGCGCATCTCCTCGTAGCGGTCTTTGAGCTGAAGGTTCTCTGTGCGGAGTTGTTGTAGTTCTTTGTCGGTGACTTTGTCGGTCAAAAACTGGGCCGAGAAGAAGAAGCTGGCAAAGATCAGCAGGATGGCCACGCTGACAATAAGATAGATAACACCTGCAGGGACTCTCAATTGCCTTGGAATCCCTGTAGCGCTGGGGATCAGCATTAAGGTGAGTTTATTTTTCCACATTCCTCAGTATCTCGAAAAGTACGTCCAAATCCACAAAAAGCAGCAATTATTACTACTAATAGAATTAAGCCGCGAAAGTATCAGCTCAATTCCCTGCTGTCAAGAAAAAGTTGCCGAAAATCACTTGATAAGGATGTACTCACGTCTCAGCACCTTGTCCACCACCTGTACCAGCTTTTCGGACTGTAGGTTCTGCAAACTGTAAAGGTGCCAGTAAGTTTTCCTTGGCAGTCCAATCCTGGCACGCTTCTTCCTGGTTGCGGCCATCGCGTTTTCCTCCAGGTAGTCTTTCCGCCGACCCGAAGGATATGGCGCTCAGGTCACAATGGTTCTATCGGGTAGAGCTCGGAAAGAGTTTAGCTTTTTCTCCAGAGGTTGAGATTGCACATAGTGTGCCAGCGGTTAGCCTCGTAGTGGAGAAAAGTGCGCTATCTAACTGTATGTAGGGCCGAGTGTTAGCGCACCCTAGATTCTTACCGGAGGGACTCAATCATGACCGGAGTTCAAAAACTATAGTAACAATCCCATACTTAGTTCGCCTGACTCGATACTTGGTTAGGACAGGTGGAATCAGAACGCCTCCTTAGCCGATTGACTGACCATGTCAAAAAGGTTACATTCCGACCTGAAAAGCGAGGAGGATAATATGTCTAATCTGGATAACAAGATAGCGTTGATTACCGGCGCCTCATCGGGAATTGGCGCTGCCTGTGCCCGCAAACTCGCTGAGCATGGCGCTCGACTGATTCTTGCCGCGCGGCGGCTGGAAAGACTTGAGAGGCTGGCGGCTGAATTATCCACCAAGACCCACCTACTATGTCTTGATGTTCGAGACCGGCGAGCGGTTGAGAAGACCGTCGAAAGCCTGCCGCCGGAGTGGAAGACTATCGATCTGTTGGTAAACAACGCCGGTCTGAGTAGAGGACTGGACAAGTTACACGAAGGGAAGATCGATGGCTGGGAGGAAATGATCGACACCAACATCAAAGGGCTCCTCTACGTCAGCCGGGCGGTTATTCCCGGGATGGTTGATCGGGGCCGGGGGCATATCATCAATATCGGCTCAATTGCGGGACACGAGGTCTACCCGGGCGGTAATGTCTACTGCGCCACCAAGCATGCTGTCGATGCCCTGACCCGGGGATTACGGATTGACCTGGTGGATACACCAATACGGGTCTCGACGGTCGATCCCGGCTTAGTTGAAACGGAGTTTTCCCAGGTGCGATTTTATGGCGATAAGGGAAAGGCCAAGAGTGTCTACCGGGGATATACGCCTCTAAAAGGCGACGACATTGCCGAGGCAGTTGTCTGGATAGCTGACCGTCCCGCGCACGTTCAGATAGCAGAGATTATTATCTTTCCTACTGCTCAGGCCTCAGCGATGGTGGTTCACAAGAAGGGGTAGGTGTCGTTCCGCTGGATCAGGAAATGTCGCCTCACAAGTGGCCTGTCAGCTAGTAAGGCAGGTCTCGGAGAGACCTGCCCTACAAAAGACCACGATAGACAACTATTAACATGGCGGTGGCGCTGGACCACTCTTGAAAAGGTAGGCGACCAGGTATGTAAGGTCAGCGACATCAATCGGCCCACCCACTCCAACAATGCCATCAACATTACCCTCTTCCAGACATGGCGGCGCCGGACCATTCTTGAAAAGATAAGCTACCAGGTATGTCAGATCGGCGACGTCAATTGGTCCACCTACGCCAATAATGCCGTCAGCGTTGCCGCGGATGCCATCATGGTTGCAGCAGGTTGTCCGGTAGTAGGTGATGTAATCCTCGAACTCAAGCTCAATCCCGCTTACGGTATCCACTACTCTAAAGGTGAAGAAGTATACCGAGTCATATGCCTGGTCGGAAATATCCATCTCGAGCGTGAAAAGCGTGTCGTCGGTGTACTGCTGAAACAGGATAGTGCTGTCCTGACGGTCTTTCATGATGGGATTCTTGGGTGAGATAACAAAGAGGTTTCCCAGTTGCCAGTTAAAGCCGCGGTAGGGGACGAAACCGCAAAGTGTGTCGGGCCGATCCTGCAAGGTTGTCTGCACATAGTCACCTATCTCGGGGTCCATGAAATCAACGTTGTGTGTACCGTCAGTGTCGGCCTTGTTCCTGAGGGAGTTGAAAGTCACGGCGTGTGCCATCCACCTGTTGTTGGCAACGTCCCACCGCCAAAGCGTCCCAATTACGTCCTCTTTCTTTTTCTCCAACTCCCTCTTAAGGTCCTTAAACTTGGGGGGTCTCTTGTCCATGAGCCCGCCGATTTCTCTGAATACGAACTCCCATCTGAGGCCCCGGGCCAAGAGATACTCATTGGTTGCTATAATCATTTCCCGCTTCGAATTGCGACCACGCCCTGGTATATTCATTCGCTGTGCCAGCTCTTCGATACACTGATTCTGAGTCATCGGCCTCCCATTTCTATCTCTAACAATTGGCATCATTGCATCGGAGCCGTGTTGGACATAGGTAATAGCCCAGTAGAGAAGAGAACTGTAAACGGAGGTCGGTCCGCAGTAGAATTCGTCCCATGTTGGATTAACGCCATGCTGATTTATCTTCGGCACGCCTTTCTCATAGTCATAGACCGCCTCCGTCCTCACAGCCTCCTTTTGATTGTACCTGGCTGGAGTAACCGCTACTTGAAACACAGCCGTGGTTGGCCCCAGGCCTTCCTCAAAATCAGGCGACAGAATAGTTACTTCCGGCGCGTCGGGAAAGAAGTAGACAGGAACCGTGTCTCCAAGCACAGTTGTATCGTCGACGTACATCAGCATGCGCAGCCAGCCCCAGCCTTCCGTAAAGCTGTTGGCGTTCATCGTCACCGACCAGCCGTCGCCGAGCGAGTCACACCAGGGGTAAGATAGTTCGTGTCCAGAGTAATCTGTCCCGACGCAGTAGTAGTTCATATTGTCGTACGAGTACCAGAATGAGGCTGAATCCGGCTGCCGGAAGCCGCCGTCTGGGAGGGTGTCTCCCCACGAAGGGAAATAGCCTCCCCAGATACCCGCCGAGTCGCCGCAAAAGGCGGTGCTGTCCTGGGGGAAGAGGATAGTGGCCTCAGACGGTCGCTCCTCGATATCGAGACAGACCAGCGGGATCGACAGGAATTCAGGCGTGTACAGGACCGAGTTTGAGTCCACAAAGCTCAAGGAAGTGACCGGCGGATAAAAGGTGGTATCACAGAACGCGATTCCGGTTGAATCGCTGGTGAAAAACAGTAGTGCAACCTCCCCATCACCGGGCGCGAGAACAGCTGTGTCGGACATATAGATAGCCACCAGCAATAGCGTGTCCGGGGGGTTGCCGTCGGCCAATAGGTTGATTATGCGGTGTTCCAGGATCTCCGGGGAGGCCAGCCGGCCGATCCAGACGACACTGTCCAGCACCGGGAACGTGCTGCTGTCGGTGAATTCCAGTGGAATCGTGAAGGCATACAGGGGAAACTCATTCTTCAGACCGATGGATACCCTGCCCGAGCTGTTTTCAATTACGTTGTCGTACAGGTAGACCTCACCAACGGACTCTCCCGCGCTGTCCGTCAGCTGTCCCTGGTAATTGATCATCTGGGGCACGTCGGCTGTGGACAGCAATGCCAACGCCAGAATCGCAACGGTCAATGTGACTGTGAGTAGAGTCACGTGTTTCATGGTGTTACTCCTTCTGGTGGTTTGTTAATATGATTATCCCTTAATAGCCTTACGTTGTGTTGTAAACTTCTGCGTCCATAATTTACCACATAATCCCCCATTCTGCAAGGCATTTTCAGAGAAAATGGGCGGAAGTCTGGGGATGCTATGACACTTTCTATGTTTTTCAACACGCCCTTTCGTAAGAATGACGGCCTTATTTTTCCCTTTGTCCGGAACTTCTGGGACAATCTCTAAACCGTTAACAATGTATACTTATCAAACGAAGATGGCATGGACAGATCGCTCGGAAGATCATTCTCAAAAAATGCCTTGTCCCATCTCCTAAAAACCCGTAATTTTTCGTCAATTTTGACGATAGTATGGTCGAAGCAAAGCTTAGTGATTTTTATCCGGAATAACAGCGTCAATCATTATCAGGCCTTAGATTCGGAGGAAATGTGCGTCTTCTGACTCGGAAGAGGCTGCTGCTGTTACTAACCGCGGTTAGCGTGTACGCACTGTACGGCCTTGCTTTTGCCTCTGGCAGTGGGGAAACCGGGGTCGAAGATGGCGAGGGTCCTAGCGGCCCGGTATTGTCTGTCCTGTTGGAATTAATGGTCATTTTGCTGGCTGCCAAACTTGGCGGCGACCTTTTTGAACGGTTCCGTCAGCCAGCAGTCTTGGGCGAACTTGTCCTGGGCATGGTCATTGGAAACCTGCATCTGCTTGGTTTTGAATTATTCGAGCCTTTCAAACATGACATCACCCTTGAGGTACTGGCGGAACTGGGTGTTATCATTCTTCTGTTTGAAGTGGGCCTGGAGTCGACCGTCAAGGAGATGATGAGAGTCGGTCTGGCCTCCTTCATGGTGGCTGTCTTCGGTGTGGTCGCGCCGTTCTTTCTGGGGTGGGGGGTCGCCTACTTGTTCCTGCCGGATGAATCAATCTACGTCCATATATTTATCGGCGCTACTTTGACCGCTACGTCGGTCGGGATTACGGCACGTGTTCTTCGAGATATCGGCAAGATCAAAACAAGAGAAGCCAAGATCATTCTTGGGGCGGCTGTGATTGATGATATACTGGGGTTGGTTATCCTGGCAGTCGTTGCGGGTATTATCACTGCTATCGCCAGCGGGGCGGGCGAGGGAATAAGCTCCGGCGCGGTGTTGTGGATTATCATGAAAGCGGTTCTCTTCATTGTGGGGGCGGTAGTAATCGGTTCGGTTGTCCTGCCGCAGTATTTCAAGCTTGGATTCAAGATGAAAGTGAAAGGGATACTGCTTTCTTTCAGTCTTCTGGTCTGTTTCCTTCTGGCCTACCTGGCTGGGAAAATCGGTCTGGCGCCGATTGTCGGCGCCTTTGCAGCCGGCCTGATTCTGGAAGAGGTTCATTTCAAGGGCTTTCGAGACAGGGGAGAGCAGCAGCTTCAGGAACTGATCAGTCCTATTGCCACATTTCTCGTGCCAATCTTTTTTGTCAGGATGGGGATGCTGGTAGACCTAACGACATTTGGCAGGGTTGAGATTCTCGGCTTCGCGGCTGTAATGACTCTGGCGGCCATCATAGGCAAGCAAGCTTGTTCTCTGGCCATCTTTGACAAGACCACCAATCGGATTGCCATCGGGTTGGGTATGATTCCCCGTGGGGAGGTGGGTTTGATTTTTGCCGGTATAGGCGCCAAGCTGATGCTTGAGGGACAGCCGGTCATTTCCTCCGGCACGTATTCCGCGGTAGTCATCATGGTAATCATAACTACTCTCGTGACGCCGCCGATACTTATACACTCACTGTTGCGAGGGGACAAGAAGAAGGCTGCCAGTACTTAGTCAGTTATGTTGTTGGACTGACCATCGAGGTTTATAAAAAATATGTTTGTGCGTTATAAGATGCTAATATTCGTAGCATGGAGTTATAGGTGGTGGGCCACCTTGAAACATGAAGGCAACTAGGTACGTCATATCAGCTACACTAACATCACCGGTGCAATCGCAATCCCCCATCAGCGTATCCGGAACCGGTGCTGGGACTCCACGGAACAGAAATTTTGCCAAATATGTCAAATTGCCTATGTTAATCTCCCCGGAATTATCAGGGTCACCACGTGTGATAGCCAGTAACGCTCTTAAGGCACTCGTAAGCCCATACCCGTAGTAGATGTCGTAACCAGGTGTATCGTAGTCAGGATAGTCGGGGTCGCCAACCTGGTCTACAGCGGAATTACGAATTATCTCTTTCAAAAGGAAGGCTCGATACTCGGGAACCCAGATGTACATCGAATCATACAAGTAATCTAGACAGCTTATTGTCAAAGCGGCAATAGCAGCCACTTGCGGTGCTGCAGCGGAAGTTCCCCCGAAGTAACAGACATAGTCGTCAGTGGCGTTTGGGCAGCTCGCGTAAAACGGGTTGTAACCACCATCACCGACGATATCGAGTGTATAAACATCTCCGGTCTCCACATCGCACCCTCCCGAAGGAGCCATGACGTCTATACCCCATCCGTAATTGCCATATCCCCCCCACCGGTGGCCATCTCGCTTGATGGCGCCTACAGCTATTGTCTCGTCCAAACTCGCCGGGTATTTGATATGGTTCCTGCCTGAGTTTCCGGTTGAGAACACCATCACTACACCACTGTCGTGAGCGTTCTCAATCGCATCAGTCACACAGGGCCATGTGTAGGGATACTCCCATCCCCACGAGCCATTAATGACATCAGCGCCGTTGAGATATGCATATTCAATGGCCAGAGCGCAGGTAGACGGCATATTGGGTGGCAACTCTGGGAAAATCGGCATGGGGTCTGGCAAATAACCCCAGTCATCTGAGAATTTCAAGCGCATTAGCCTGCAATCGGCAGCAATGCCGGCAATACCGAGGCTATTGTCTATGTCGCCCGATATTATGCCAGCAACACACATGCCGTGAGCCTGCAGTGATGATGGATCAGGAATGGGGTTACTATCAGGAGTTGGAGCGAATTTTATGTAGCGACCTATGAAGTCATATCCCATAAAGAACTTGGAACTATCCAGGTCCTAGTGGATGTCCTGGATACCGTCATCTATGACAGCAACGATTACCTGACTATCCCCTTTTGTAATTTCCCATGCTGTCGGGGCGTCAATATCAATTATCGGGTGTTCAGTATTGTCCAGATAATACTGGTACTGAAAATACGGGTCATTCGGCATGAAGTCCAGAAACCCGGGCACAACCAGGTCCGGGTGGGCGTACAGGGTCAAGCCCGATTCATACAGCAGGTTGGCCGTTTCAATGGCGCTGAACTCGAAGTTTAGAGTTGTCCGCAGGACGGTTATGCCGGCGGGGCTAATGGAAATCACCTCCAGATGGTAAAAGTCAATCAAGCTGTCTCTGGTTGACTGCCATACAGAATCGGGAAACTTGGTCACCAGTTGATTATTTGTCAACGCAACGCCTCCAAGAGTATTGTAGACAGCAAGAGCCTCGTATACCATATAGTGACTGTTTAGGGTGTCAAGCAGAGAATCAAAAATCACGTTATCTTTAAGAAAGTAAACATCATAGCCTAACCAGCCCGCTACGGGTTTAATCGTATCTTCAAGATCCTCAAAGTCTGCAGCGAGCAGTGACCAATCGTCGAACTGATATTCCGGATTCAGCTTGATCGTAACCAGGGAGTCACTTTCCATCAAGACAATTGGACCGTCGTCGCCGTAGTAATACGTCGAGCCGGCCGCCAAGCCAGTGTAAGCGATGACCAGTAACGCCGCTAAAAAGAGTTTCTTACGCATGGTTTCCCTCCTACTTCCTTTTTTCTCGAGTCTACAATAGACAAGGTAACAAACGAACGTGCCATTGATCACCTCCCTCCAGCGTTCGATAGGGACCGTGCCAGTGCTTGACCAACAATGACACTTGAGTCATCCAGCTTTTCACCGGAAGCGTCACTTTATCTTTTCCCCTATTTCTATCGCGCTGGGGAGCAACGGTGGATAGAGTTTAGATAAGAGACTTATGCCCAGACCCGTAGAGAGATCATACTTGATCAGGCCGGGCTCAAAACCACACCCTCCATATAGATACCGCCCGTCGGGGGTTAAAATCATGTCCTGAATGTCCAAATGTCGCGTTCCAAGAGCGTCACTGACCAAAGTGGAATAGAAACCGACGACCGAATCATCCGGTACACTGTACAGCCAGATATTGTTGCTGCCATATATATCGAAAAAGAGATTTCCCGGGTCACTCATGTACACCGTTTGTCCATCTGCAGTCCCGAGAAAGTTTCCAAACGCGGTGCTATGTGGCACACTTGATATAATTCTCTTGTTCTGTAAGTCATAGATAAACGAGAAGCTCATACCTACGATCTTTCCGAAAAAATAGAGCCTGTCATAGTCGGCAATTGGTAGCATTTCGTAGATCATGATGAGGCTGCCCAGCGAATCGCGGATGAGAAGGGAATCGATCAGCGTCATTGTAAGATAGTCGACCCTGTATACGGTCGACACATCTTCTCCCCAGAGGCCAATGAGGTAGATGACTGCATTTGCCGTGTCGAGTTGACAGAAGGCAAACTGCCTTGACAGGCTGTCTGTCAGCTGAAAATCATCGGGGTTAAATTTGAAAAGGCCGTTTATTGTATTCACCAGCCCTATGCTCCTGATGCGGTCAAAATGATAGTCACCGCAGTAGTCAAGAGTGGTATCGTAGCTTAAGTCATTCGTCTTGAAGACTACTGTCGTATTGCTGCCTCCCTGTATCAGAAGGCGACTGTTATCAGGCGTTAGTGCAAAAAGCATCCAAAAAGTGCTAGCAGCCTCTGCCGGAGGTTGTTGTTTCTCCATAGTAACTGTCACAGAGTCGATGACAGTATCGGCAGGGATATCCATAACCAGTAAAAGGCCCTTCTGAGCTTCTACATCTCGAGCTCCAACGTACATTTTGTAATGTTGCTGCGCCTCCGGTGGGTTTTCCGGACAGACCGGGCAGTCCTCGCAACAACTGCCTGTCAGCAATAGGATCGTGCCTAAAAGAAGAATGAATAGTGATTTGAATTGCTTCATAATACCTCCCTAAGGTATTAAAATAAATGCATACTGACTTAGTTGCACCCTCTGTATTCTACAAAAGTTTCTGATATTACCTGTGTGTTGTGCTCTCCAGTAATGACGATAAAGCTCCTCTCTTTGTCAAGTCTTTTCTGAGAAAACAGAACTGTAGGGAGGGCCTCTAAAGACCTGGCAATATATGCTATAGATATATCAGTTTTATAATTGGGGGTGGCAAAAATGTATGTAAGGTCTAGAAGAGACCTGCCTACAGAATATATGATCGGGAGTGGCAGGTCCGTACCGGACCTGTCCTATGTGCTCTGCTTAAATGGCATCAGCCGGACAGCCGGTAGCCGGTGCGGCGACGGTACTTGCCGTTGACGCGGTCCATCATTTTTTCAGCCACAAATTCCCTCCGCACAGTGCAGAAATCATCATGGTAGCGGGCGATGACTTTGTTGACCTCGTCCTCGCTGTAGAGACGGTTCGGTTCGAATTGCGCCAGGATATACTCAAGCAGGAACTTGCGTTTCCTTCGCTGTGCGGGCAGTTTTTCGATATGGTCATCTTTGACGAAGTTGGCTACTACTTTCTGCTTTGTGGAAGCCTTCGACTTTTTGTTCGAATGTTCTTCCAACCATTCATAGACCGATTGCTCAGGTATCCGCCAGTCTTTGCCGATCTTGTAGGCGCTGATTTCGCCGGCCTGCACTTTCCGGGTAATAACTTGAACATTCATCTTGAGCTTATCAGCCAGCTCGGAAGTGGTAAAAAACTCCGTGTTCTTGATAATTCCTTCGGAGTATTCCATGGAGTATCTCCTTTCCTTATATTAGGATAATATGATGTACTCAGATACTGTCAAATATTATTTTATACTTTATTGTAGGTACCAGACACATCGGTTTAGGCTCGCTCTTACTCCTATGCCTGTCAGCGCTTCGTTGGCGGTGAGCTGCAACCCATTGGTAGTAGACGACTTATTCTTCATAATTATCCCATAATGAAAATAATATCGACGCGCAGGCTGAAAATAACCATAACGCATTGGTAGCTAATAGATTATACAAATGAGCCAGCAGAGGTAATATCCGGTGATCTGGTTAGGTAATCGGGAAAAATTATACGGCAAATATTGACATATAAGGTTAATGTAGTATATTAAAAAGCTAGGTTTCTTAGTGTGGTTCGAGAACCACTCCCGCCCTTGGCACTCAGCTAAGTCTGAGTTGATAATCAATATGGGTTGACCAATCGGCCCAAAGGGTTTGTGACCTCGAGCAACAACGAGTAATAAAGCCGTGGCGCGGTGTGGTTTCAGTGGAGATAACCCCTCAGCCTTGGAAGGAGGGAGCTCTTATGAGATCAAAATACAAACATGGATTCGGCCAAGAACGGCCGAGAGTAAGGTATATCCGCAGCCTTGACAAGATACCTCAGTTGACGGACGCCGAAAGGGCCAAGCTCAGTGAAGTCACTCAGATATATGCCTTCCGGGCTACGGATTATTACCTCGACCTGATCGACTGGAACAACCCGGATGATCCGATCAGGAGGCTCATCATACCCCACGAAGATGAGTTGCTTGCATGGGGTGATTTGGATGCTTCAAGTGAACACAAGGTCACTGTTCACAAGGGTGTTCAACACAAGTATGCCACGACTGTGCTGTTATTAGTGAACGAGGTTTGCGCAGGTTTCTGTCGTTACTGTTTCCGGAAACGCCTCTTTATGAACAGCAGTGATGAGGTGACTTATGATATAAGACCCAGTATTGAGTATATCCACCAGCACCCGGAAGCGGACAATGTTCTCCTCACGGGCGGGGAACCGATGATTCTGGACACGGCCAAGCTGGAGAAAATTATCAGTGCCCTGCATAAGATAGAGCACGTGAGGATAATCCGCATTGGGTCCAAGATGCCGGCTTATAACCCTTACCGTTTCATTAATGATGACGCCCTCATGGAAATGTTCAGCAAGTACTCCCTTCCCGACCGCCGCATATACCTGATGTGCCATTTTGACCACCCCCGGGAACTCACACCTGAGGCGCGCGAGGCCATCAGTCGGTTGATTAGGGCTGGTGTCATCTGCGTCAACCAGAATCCTCTTAGTCGCGGTATTTCAGATGACACGGAGACAATGGCGACGCTCTGGAACGAGTTGTCATACATGGGCGTGCAGCAGTACTATGTCTTCCAGGGACGTCCAACGGCAGGCAACTACCCATATCGGGTACCGATTGTCGAGGCCTACCGCAAGGTTGAACAGGCCAAGAAGAAATGCTCGGGATTGGCCAAGCGGGTTAAGTATGTTATGTCGCATGGGTCCGGTAAGATAGAAATTGTCGGTGTTGACCATCGACATATCTATCTCAAGTACCATCGTGCCAAGCATCTGAGAGACGAACAGCGCTTTTTTGTCTGCCACCGGGATGATGACGCCTACTGGCTGGATGAGCTAAGACCGGTACCTGGTTATGTCAACGACTACTACCGGGACACCTATCGGCCCCCTGGATTGTCCTTAGATATAGACCAGCCTATGGGGTAGGGTTTGCTCGGGAGGTCGGCCAGTTATCAACCGGGTAATGTCCTGGTGGTCAGGCGTGTGCCGGTAGGTGGGGATATCTATTACCGGTGAGAATCCTTGTACTCCTTGCATTCACTGATACAACACACTATTCATATTGACGAGGAATCAGGACTTATGCGAAAGCTCATAGCGATAGCATTCATTTCCATTTTGTTGCTCTCTTCTTACTCGTTTGCCCAAGACAATGAAGAGCTCCACAAACTACTTACAAAAGAAAGTATTTACAAATGTGCTGATTACGCTCTCAACAGCACGATCCTGATACCTCGCTATTACAGAGAAGGAAAAATCGATTCACTCAAGCTGATACTCGATTTTTGGGAAGATCGTTGCGGTGAAAACAGCAGGATTTTGTACACCAGGCTCCTACTTGCGATAAAGGATGGAGAGTTCACCGATGATATGTATGACGAGGAGATCATTGATGAATTGATTTCCTACCGTCGGATTATGGAATCCATCAATCAGTATGGCTACCCTCAGAGATCGTTTTTTGGAGGTGGCTTCGATCCGGAGGTCCGCAGGAAGTTTGATGAATTCACAGAGAAGCTGGCTCGGGACGGATTGGCGAACTCTGACACAACGTCCGTGGCGTTTCTGCTTGGGCTGTTCTTTTGCCGCGAGTTCAATGTCTTTTTCGAAAAGCTCAAGACACCGATGTATGAAGGGACAAAACTTCAACAATATTACTTCAGAACTGTTGAATATCTGAAGAACGATCGGGGCTGGCAAACACACTACGCCGTTTCCGTTGGCTGCTGGTATCCGGTCGGTAACCTTAATGTGCTGGGGCGTCATCCGGAAGTCGGATTCTCGTTTGGGCGAAAGAAGTCAAAACTGCAATATGATCTCTCTTTCACTACTCGGTTTCAACATGCGGATACAGTATATACTGTGGAGCAGGATGGTTTTCTGGATTCGACCGACAACTTCACCTCATTCTACATAGGCCTTGACTGCGCCTATGAAGTTGCCAGATTCGGTCCGATTCACGTTAATATGCTTGCAGGTGGCGGCCTCGATTTAATACACACGGTAGATGACCGTGACGATGACGAGAGAAAAAAGGTGCTATCCTCTTACAATTTCAACGCAGGATTTGGCGGCAGGCTGTATCTGAATAAGTACAGAACTTGGTATGTCAGCCTGTGCGGTAAGTTCAATCTGGTCAATTATAACACGGGAGCAGGAACAGATTTATCGGGCAATGCATTCACAGTAGGTGTCACTATTGGACACTTGTCCTTTGGCAAGGCAAATGAAGCTCTTAGACTGCTGAATTTCTTCGAATAATGATGACGTGACGTCCAGCGCCTTAGGTGGTAGCCCCGCCGATACTGGAGTCGAGGAAGAGATAGGGTCGCCACTGCTGAGTAATGGTGTAGTTACGCTGGATGAATGTGATATAGGTCGGCCGAGTCGGCCTTCTCAGCAGTTTCATGTCCACTTCTTCAGGGGTGCGGTCGCCTTTCTTGTTGTTACACTTAGAGCAGGCACAAACCAGGTTGTCCCATGTCTCTCGACCACCCAACCGCCTCGGAATAACGTGGTCGACAGTCATAGAACCCCTGGGACTACCGCAGTATTGGCAACGATGGTTGTCGCGGGTGAGAATGTTTTTGCGCGTCAGCATGATTCGCTTGTGAGGGACTTTCCGGTACTGCCACAGTCGGACTACTGAGGGAAGCGAGTAGCTTCGTGACACGGTCCGGATCATCAGACTGTCGGCCTTTTCGATTATCTCTGCCTTGCCCTGAAACATGAGCACAATAGCCCGTCGAGCCGAACAAACTGTGAGCGGCTCGTAGTTCTGATTGAGCATCAAAACTCTCTTATTGACGACCGATCCTTGCATAACTACTACACAAACATATGCAGCGATGGCTCGGTTTCTGTTGTTGTCGCTCCCGGAGACCATCTGGCGGGAGGACCAAAGGCCGAGATATCATATCATTATATCGGAATCATCCCGTCTGTCAACAGGTTTTTGTCGTATCGGCGGCAAACGGTCGTTGAAATACCCCTGCCTGTTAAGCTTAGGAGAGGAAGCGAGAGGGTGATTTCTTGGACCAAGCCGGCACGGGCCTTTGACAAGCGGTGGATTTACAAGGTATGCCAATTCAATCGAAGACAGGGCAGATGGAGAAATCTGCCGCCCGCGAATTGATTATTCGGCGTTTTGCCTTTCTACAGTGGTGTATATGGTTATTTCAGGCTATCATACACCGGGATTTGGCGAAGGGAAACTGAAGAGATGAGGTTCAACAGGCTGTCAGAATTAGATCCCTGGAAAGTAAAAGAGTATCTATAACATTGCCTGGAGTAGCTTCAACAAACCTCACTTCCTGTAGCCGTATCCGACACACCAGTAGAAATGCCCGACTATACGGGGGCTCTTTTCTATAGTCTCAGTTGATATCTTGCTGACTTGGAGGAAATGCCTCGTTAACCATGACTTCTGCAAGAACTGCTTGTTGAAACTGACTACCAGGACATTTCTACCTAATGTCGCCTGTTTTGACACCCAGGAATCCCACATGAGGCTCTCGCTACCAAAAAGGTGTTGCCCGCCTACTTCCGGAATTAAGTCATTGTCCGGCTCGTCGTAGAAGCTCAATTCACTTGAAATCCAATACTTGTCCATGCCTATGATAAGGGGCTCTCTGCCCGTTTCTGATTCTACCCTATCCTCAATCTCATCCACTTTTTGACTAAGTTCTTCCCATGCGATAGGCAATGGTATTCCCGATTGAGCTGGAAGGCCGGGCATCCCCAGGTAAATGTAACTTAAGCCGCCAGCATACAACGCCAGCAGAGTAACGACAGTCGGCAACCACGACCACCTAACCAGTCGCGTCCACCAACCTACCAATTCGCCCCGATGCCCTGACATATTCCATGCAACTACAGGCAGGATTGCCAGCCAGATCGGTCCGGTCCAGTTTAGCTTGGGCTGACTGCGCAAGCTGTTAATCACAAACACCAATAAGGGTACCGCTGCGAAAACGAGCATGAAGCGGAGCTTTCTTGTGAAAGAGCCGGATTGGACGCAGCCAGGTGACGCGGGTTGCTTACACGAAAATAATGACCTCACGGCTTCAATGAAGCCTGTTGGGGTCAGGAGAACAAGGGCACCGCCAACGAGAAGGTGCAGGGAGAAATTCACAGTACCTGACCAGCGGCGGGGCCCCTGGAAAACGAAAGATGCCCAGTCATGCTTGAAATTCCAAAACAACACCGGACTGAAAAGCACTAACGCCAACAACACAGTGAGGTAGGGTTCGGGACGGAAAAACCAGCGGCGAGACGGTCGGTCAACAAGCAGGAACACAACAGTGGCCAGCCCTAAAAGGCCGATCGTGTACTTGGAAAGCATTCCCAGTCCCAGACAAATGCCCACTCCCCACCAGGCATGGCGGTTGTTTGCAATAAAGGCACGCTCAAGAAAATAAAGACATCCCGCCCAGGCAGCATATAGAGGGGCATCCGGCGTCATGAGGAAGCCAATTGAAAAATAAATGGGCAGCACTGCAATCAGGAGAATACTTCGGTACCCGGTAGCTTTGTCAAATAGATTCATTGTCAAACGGAACATGAAGAAAGCTACAATCAACCAGCAGAGACACGCCGGCAAACGGACTGCAAATTCGGTATTTCCCAGCACTGAGGTAGAAAGCCATATCAACCAGGCGACCATGGGCGGATGATCGAGATAACCGATGTCCAGATGCTGGGCATAGTTCCAATAATAGGCTTCTTCCGGGATGAGATCTATGAGGTAGGAGAATACAAGCCTGAGAATTACAATAAAAGCCAGGACGGCGATCGTGAGCATCGGCCAGGACCTTGCTGTTCTCGCAATAAGCCTATTCGATTTCAGCGTTTGGCCTTCCATTTTTCGCTTGCCGTTGTCTCTTTGCTGTTTAATCATCCAACTTGACGTGTGCGCCCAGCTCAGACAGTTTCGTAATAGTGCGGGTGGTTTCGGGCATGTCGTTGGGATACTCTCGTCCGTTCCATAACTTGAGGATAGAGAGCATGCCTATCCCCGCAGGGCCCTGCACATCCTCGGCATATCTGTCGCCAATGTAAACGCACTCTGCCGGGGCGTACCCGGCAAGGTTGGCAGCTTTGTAGAATATCTCTGGATGAGGTTTACGCAGGCCGAATGTGGAACTGAAAACGGCGAAGTCCAGATATGGTTCGATGCCGAACCGCTTCAATTCCTTCCGATGCGTATGCTCTGGAAAGATAGTGTTGGACACCAAGCCTACGACCGGATATTGTTGCGTCACTTTCTCAAGGGTTGCCAGCGTATCCTCGTAGGCAAAGATCTTCCGACCGATAGGCTTGTAATAAGCCTCAAAAAAGCTGTCCAGTAGGCCGTCATTTACTTTGATATTCCACTCCTCGAGCATCTCAGCGGCTGCCTGCATGACTGTCCACTCGACGAGGGTCTCAGCAGCCATTACACGATACTTGTCTTTGATTGTCTCGTAGGTCTTGTGAAACTCCTCCTTGTCGGGCAGGTCATACCCTTCTTTCAACAGGTACTTCCGAGCGCTGGTGGCACAGTAGAGATTCATTTCGCTCCACGGCATGACCTCATACTCAATCAGGGTGGAACCAAGATCAAAGATGACAGCTCTGGGGTGCAGTTTGTCCATTTCTTATCCAGATAACAATGTTGTGTTTCTCTCCGCCTTAGATGATTCGGAACCCGACCTACTTATCTATTCACTGCTGATTTAACGACACGTGAAATAAGCTCATCGAATTCGATACCCACCGCCTGAGCTGCCATGGGGGCCAGCGACAGGGCGGTCATGCCGGGCACGGTGTTGACTTCAAGGCAATAAAACTCATCGCTGTCGGCCAGGATGAAATCAATCCGCGCCAGGCCGGAAACACCGATAATGTCGCATGCCTTTACGGCTGCTTTCTGAAGGTTTTTGCTTATCTCAGGTTTGACATCAGCCGGCACGATGTAGTCTGACTTCCCTTTAGTATATTTAGCTTCGTAGTCGTAGAGGCCACTGGCAGCTTTTATCTCCACTACCGGCAGCGCTTGACCGTTGAGCACCGCCACCGTCAGTTCCCGGCCGGGGATGTACTCCTCGACGAGCACATTAAGAGATTCTTTAATTGCGGTATGAAATGCCTGATTAAGGCCAGCCTCATCTTCCACTTTCGACAGACCGATAGTCGAGCCACCATCGTTAGGCTTGACGATAATCGGAAAATAAAACCGGTTAAGAATCGTTTCCACTATTCGGTTATCTATGTCACTTGATGTTAGCCGGTAAAGTTCCCATTTCGGTGTGGGAATCTTTGCGGAAACAAAGAGTCGCTTCGCTATCGCTTTATCCATGGCAATCGCGGAAGCAGTCATGTTCGAGCCGGTGTATGCCTTACCCGCCAGTTCCAGCAGGCACTGAATTGCGCCGTTTTCCCCTGCGCCCCCATGCAGGGCGATAAACACCACGTCAATATCTCGAAAGCCAGGGGAGTCAAGCGCGGTAGCCAGGGCAGGCACACTCATTTTTGTAACGGCGATATCCTCTTTTGAATCCGAAGCTCTCGAAGGGATAAACCTGTCATCACTGTCCAGGAGTGATTTGCCGTTTGCTGGGTCGAGGGCCTGCACTTCGTGTCCAAGGCGTTGCAGAGCCTGAAACACAGCTTCCCCGGACGTGAGTGAAACCTCACGCTCGTTGGAAGTGCCGCCGGCAAGTAGTAATACTTTCATCTACGCCTTTTTACTCAAACGCCGGAACCTATGAACAATGTATCCAGCTACCAGCACTATCAACAGCGGCCACACGATTCTGTTGTAGGTACTGAAATAATACTCTATCCTATCAAAGTTTTTAACCAGTGCCATTCCCATATACATCAGCAATCCCGCAAATATAATGTATGAAACCAATGAATAAAGGAACATTTTTGCTACGCGGTAGCGTCCGATCCCGGCCCCGAGAGCTATTGCCGAACGAAACCCGACCACAAACCGCGAGAAGATGAGAATCAGCGCCCCCCATCTCCGCAGGTAATGCTCAACCTTTAGGATGTCATTTGTTGAGAAGTAGCGAAAGTTCTTCCTGAAAAAGTAGTCGCGGCCATAACGTCTACCGAGATAGTACATGACCATCACCGATGAAACACCACCGGTAATAACGAGTATGAAACTCGGGTAAAAGTCAAGTCTCTGCACTGCAACTAACCCTCCGGCAGCCACCATAAAGCTGTCGCCGGGGAAGGGGGGGAAGAGGTTCTCGACAAAGCAGGCTGCGAGAATGATAAGATATACCCAGAAAGGACCATAGCAAAAGATTGAGTCAAGAAATTCCGTTATGTAGCGGGGACTTTCACCCATCAGCGGCAACCAGACAGACTACCGAGGCTGCTATCCCTTCTTCACGACCGACAAAGCCGAGCCCTTCCGTGGTGGTCGCTTTTATGCTGATCCGTGAAGGTTCCACTCCCACAATCTCCGCAATTCTTTCCCGCATGGCCGCTCTATAGGGACTGAACCGCGGCCGTTCGGCCATGATGGTGGCATCGATATTGATTATGTCGGCGAAACCTGATTTTCTCGCTAACCCCACAACCGTCCCCAGAAGTTCAGCGGAGTCTGCATTCCTGTATTTAACATCGGAAGGCGGGAATTGCTGTCC
>CAYQDB010000005.1:0-117073 GCA_964416195.1 uncultured Ignavibacteriales bacterium | reverse complement strand
ATTCGGACTGGTCGCTTCCACGATCTTCACTTTGAAACCGTGAGCCTCAACCATAGCGGCATCATCGGTGAACCGATCCGCATAGTTGACATTGGCAGCCTCTTTGTGAGCAGCCATGATCAAATCATACTGAAACACCTGCGGAGTCTGCGCCAAGTAAAGCGAGTCGCGCTCCAGGGTACTGAGAACATACCCCTCCCTGGAACGTTTCACGGTGTCCGTGGCGCGAACTGCTACTATGGCTGCCCGTTCGGCAACCGCCACCTCGACGGCGCGGTCTATATCGGTAGGCACTACGAGTGGCCGCGCCCCATCGTGGATTGCTACATACTCTACAGAAAGGGGCAGGGACTCAAGGCCCTTCAACACCGACTCGCGACGGGTCTGGCCGCCGACAACTATCTTGGCTACCTTTGAAAAATCATACGGATCGATGACATGTTCGCTGGTATATAAAAGGTACTCCTCAGCGACAACGACGACAACCTGGTCAATTATCCCAGCAGCTTCAAAGCGGCTAATTGCCCAGGCCAACAGAGGCCGCCCGCATACTTCCTTGAATTGCTTGGGTACACCGCTGCCAAACCTCTCCGAACTGCCCGCCGCTACGATTATCGCGTGTACTTTCATTGTTTACCAATATAAAGCGGCCTTTGATTGGGAGAAAGGGAATTATAAGATAAGCATGGCGTCGCCATAGCTGTAGAAGTGAAAGCGATTTGCTATGGCTTCTTGGTAAGCCTGCAAAATGTGCTCACGACCGGCAAAGGCACTGACAAGGATAAGCAGTGATGATTTCGGTAGATGGAAGTTGGTTACCAGGTGATCGACTATCCGGAATTTGAAGCCGGGCTTGATATACAGATCAACCATTCCTGAAAAAGGTTTGATTTCGTTGTTTACGATCTTGGTTGATTCCAATGTCCTCACGGTGGTGCTGCCAACGGCAACAACGTTTCCACCTTTTGCTCTAATTTCGTTCAGTGATAGAGCGGCATTGGCGCTGAGCTCGGCTAACTCCGGATCGACGATGTGGTTGTCGATATCGTCAACTTTAACCGGTTTGAACGTTCCCGGGCCTACATGGAGACAGGTTTCTATTACCTTAACGCCCTGATTCTGTAACTCTTTCAGAAGGGAGCGGGTGAAATGAAACCCGGCAGTGGGAGCGGCTACTGCGCCGACCTTGTTTTTATCGGCAAAGATGGTCTGGTAGCGGCGAATATCGCGCGGTTGATCGTCGCGCCTGATATAATGCGGCAGGGGAACATGTCCGTACCTACTGATTATTCTGTTGCATTGCGACTTCGAACTGAAAACCACTTCCCACTTACCGCCACCCAGGTCCTTTTGCAGAAGGACATTCAATGAATCAAACTCTATTTGCTCGCCTTCCTTGACGCGTCGCGACGGACTCACAAAAGCCTCCCAGGGGGCATAGTCCTTTTTTTTGGCTCTACCCGCAGTACTAGTGGCTGGTCGGATGAGGAAAATCTCGACTTTGGCTCCAGTTGCGCGGTGGCCAAACAGGCGGGCCTTGAACACTTTAGTTGTGTTCACTACCAAAGCATCACCCTTCTTTAGATAGTATAAAATCTGCTTGAAAGGGTAGATGCTAGTCTCGCTGGTGGTGCGGTCGAGGACCATCAGGCGGGAGGTGTCGCGTCTGCGGGCGGGAAACTGAGCGATCAACTCAGGCGGGAGATCATAATTAAAAAGGGAAACATCCATTAT
This sequence comes from uncultured Ignavibacteriales bacterium, assembly GCA_964416195.1. Classification (GTDB taxonomy): domain Bacteria; phylum Zixibacteria; class MSB-5A5; order GN15; family FEB-12; genus CAYQDB01. The sequence continues at coordinate 115,339 of CAYQDB010000005.1, read as the reverse complement.
AAATATCAATAAAGATTAGCTTCGTTATTTGTGTGCGGCGGACGTCCTCGTCTGGAGCATCATGTCATCAGGCAGACGGTGGATAACGGTGCTATGAATTGAACACCGTTAACCTGTCAATCCAGATTTGCGCCAGCGCCTTTTGTTCGGTGGTCAGTTCATTGGGGAGGGGATTGCCGTTCAGATAGTTTTCCAGAGCATCAAGAGCGGCGCGGGTATCGCCCACAGTTATGATCTGGCCGGTTTCCTCTTTCAGCTTGTCGCGAAACTTGACTGTCTCCGAAACCAGCATCGCCACAGCGCCCCTTGGGTCGGCCTGGGTTTCCAGTACCATGGATCCAAGCGATTGCATCAGCAGTTCCAACTCATCATCAAGCATGCTATAACAGCCTCTCCTGCACTGAGCCGCTCGGCGGTTTCATCCCGATATGCCGAGCCGCCTCTGCGGAGGCTACCCTGCCTCGCTTTGTGCGCTGAACAAAACCGATCTTTAACAAGTATGGCTCTACCATGTCGACCAGTGTGTCTACTTCTTCATTAAGCGTCGCGCCCAGGGCTTCTATGCCGACCGGACCCCCTTGGTAATACTCGATAATCACTTTTAACAGTTTACGGTCAAGATTGTCAAGACCAAGCGAATCAATCCCTTCAGCATCGAGTGCCCTTTCGGCGATCTCTTTTGTAATGATACCATCCGCCTTGACATCCGCATAGTCGCGCACCCGCCTGAGCAGACGGTTGGCGATGCGCGGCGTTCCCCGCGAGCGCTGAGCGATCGTTTCGGCCGCCGCTTGTTCCAACTTCGTTTCCAACAGCTTGGCCGAGCGGCGTACGATCTCCTGCAGCTCTTCGGGGGGATAGAAGTCGATGTGGTAATACAGGCCGAACCGGTCCCTTAGAGGAGCGGAGAGGAGCCCCGCCCGCGTGGTGGCGCCGATAAGCGTGAAGTGTTTCAACGGTACGTTTATTACTTTTGCGAATGCCCCTTTGTCCACAACGAAGTCGACCTTGAAATCCTCCATGGCCGGGTAGATGAACTCCTCGATAATCGGTGACAGGCGGTGTATTTCGTCAATAAAAAGAATATCGCGTTCATTTAGGTTGGTCAGGATACCCATCATATCGCCGGTGCGCTGAAGAGCCGGTCCCGCGGTAGCGACGATCTTTGAGTTTACTTCGTCAGCAATGATATGCGCCAGAGTGGTCTTTCCGAGTCCGGGTGGGCCATAGAAGAGGACATGTTCTACTGCCTCCCCGCGTCCGATAGCGGCATTCAACGTAACCTGGAGCTTCTCGCGTAACTGCTTCTGCCCAATGTAGTCACTCAGCCGTTTCGGACGCAGAGACAGATACAGTGAATCCTCTTCAGTTCCCAACGGTATACCCGTAACTATCCTCTCGCGTGTCATAGCAGGTAAGTTACCCCTTTCATCCCGTCAAGCCCCTGAGAAAGCTGAACAAGGGTGGATATGTCGCTCATGGTTCGATTAGGTTTACCATGACAGGTGGCAGCTGACAGCAGTGTTGGCCGGCTCGTAAGCTTATGACGTATACTGCCCCGACAGATAAAATTGGCTGTCTCCTTGGACTGAATTGAAGGGTGATAACAACCTTGGTACAGTGACATTGTCTCCACCGGTGTATTCTCTACCCTATGTTCTTCGCTCATTCTTAAATATAACAGCTATCAACTGTTCCACAGAAGAAATCTTTGGTTCAGCGTCCAACGCCTTTTGGATCATCCGTTCGGCTTCCCGGCGATTGTACTGCAATTGCAGAAGGACTTCGACTGCCTCCGACACAAACGGTATAGCCGGGCGCTGTTTGACGGCCAGCGGCTCGGCGCTCCTGGAAAGAGCAAACTTGGCAGTTTTGCCATGAAGCTCGGCAACGATTTTGTCTGCCAGTCTCCCGCCGATTCCCGGAAGCTGACTTAATTTGCCGACATCTTTGGTTTCAATTGCCGTCGCAATGTCTCTGATAGGCATAACCAGCGATTTCAGCGCCTTTTTCACCCCTAATCCTGGCACCTGTGTGAAAAGCGAGAAGAACTCGCGGTCGATGGGATCGGTAAAACCAAGTAATTTTGGGTAATAATTCGATCTTTTGTCACCGGCCTCGATGAAGTAAATCGTCTCGAAGGTTATCTCCTCACCGACACTGCCGTTCTCCTTCAGTCGCTCCGCCAGCGCAGAGGGAACCATCACCTCGTAGAATAACCCCGCGTTTTCCACGAGCGCATAATGATCAGTCACAAGGCTGAGTTTACCTCTGATGCGACTAATCATATCAGCACCGCCTGGTTGTGCGCTATGGCGCGACAGTGACATAAAGCCACTGCTAAGGCATCGGCGGTATCCGGTGGCTCAGGAGCATCGGCAAGACCGAGAGTTGATTTTATCATCAATTGCATCTGTCGTTTTGAGGCCCGACCGTTACCGGTCAGCGACTTCTTGATCCGGGTAGATGCATAGGGGAAAACGGGCACTCCTGCTTCCGCAGCTTTGAGAAACACCACGCCCCGAGCGTGTCCCATTATGATAGCGGTTCTTGGGTGACCGTAATGAGAATACAGTTCCTCCACGGCGATGGCATCAGGCTGAAATTGGGATATGACCCCCTCGATTTCCTTGGCGATCTGGAGCAGCCTGTCAGCCATGGAGTTTTCCCCGTTTGTACGCACTACGCCGGCTTCGATAACTATTACCTGTTGCTGATTTCTTTCTAGGATGCCATAGCCGGTGATGTTGAGCCCGGGATCGATACCAAGTATTCGCATGACCTCTATAAATACGCCGCTTGTACTGCAATATCAACATAAAAGTGGCGCCGTCGCTTCGTCTACGGCTTGCGCAAGCAGGACTTAAGTGCTTAATTGAAATCTACAAGGGCCATTTTGCGAAAAACGAGATATGACCCAACCGACCAAGCTTCTCAACCGTCATTTCCTGTTGCTCTGGCAGGGGCAGTTTGTCAGCCAGATGGGCAGCCAGGCTTTTGCGATAGCCATGATGTTCTGGATCAAGCATGAAACCGGCTCGGCAAGCCTTATGGGCCTGATCATGATGGTCTCCAACCTACCGGAAGTCATTCTGGGACCGGTCGCCGGAACCTTCGCCGATCGCCACTCGCGCAAGCGCATTATTGTGCTGTGCGATGTACTCAACGGACTTGCGGTTCTTTCATTGGCGGGTCTGCTGTTTTTCGCCCCGGAAGCAGTTGACACCGCGCTGGTCTGGTTGTTTGGCGTCTCGGTTTTTACGTCAATCGTCATTTCGTTTTTCCGCCCGGCGATATCGGCCTCTATCCCTGACTTGGTGCCTGCTGAAAAAGTCGCTGCCGCTAATTCGATGAACAAGGTATCGCTCCAGCTTTCGACCTTTTTGGGGCAGGGAAGTGCCGGTGTTCTGTATCGTTTGCTGGGTGCGCCTGTACTTTTTCTTATTGATGGTTTATCGTACCTCTTCTCGGCGGTGAGCGAGGCGTTTATCACCATTCCGCAGAATGTCCCCCAAAAGTCCGGCGATTGGAGAGAACTAATGCGCAGCTTCAAGAGTGATATAATAGAGGGACTTCGCTATGTCTGGAAAAGGGTTGGGATGCGAAATCTGTTCCTGATGGCGGCCTTTGTAAATCTCTTTTTTTCACCCTTCGCGGTGCTGTTGCCCTTTTATGTCGAGGATTTTCTGGCAGCGACTCCTGACTGGTTCGGTTACATGCTGGCAGCGTGGGGTCTTGGTAGTCTCATTGGCTATTCTATAGCAGGCGCGGTCAAACTCTCCGGAAAGGCGCGGTGCTACTGGATGATTGCCGCCCTGATTGCGCTAGGGGGAGGCATGGGGGGGCTGAGTCTTTTGACATCAGCGACAGCGGCCGTGGCCATGATGGTTGCTGTAGGCATTATGGTAGGATTTTTCAGTATCAACTTGATGACGATATTGCAGATCACAACTCCTTCGGAGATTCGCGGGAGAGTATTCGGTTTGCTTGGTACGCTCTCCATGGGGCTGATGCCGATCGGTTTGGGGTTGGCTGGGGTTGTTGCCGATTGGACCAATCACAATATCCCTCTTATCTTCGCTTTCTGCGGCGTAGTTATTGTCCTGGCGGCGGCTGTTTTTTCGTCGCAGAGGGAATTTCGTAGCTTCTTATCTTATGAACATGAGAAAGAGGTCCCAGAATACCAAGAGCCCTGACCTACGACTTGTTGCATCACTTTACAGCCGCTTCAGCACGACCATAGTAAAATCGTCGAAAATATGTTCCGGTGAGGCGAAGCGCTTGACTGCGTCATAGACCGCATCTTGAATCTCACGGCAGCTCTTTTCCTTGTTATCCTTTATAGTGCTTATCAGCCGCTCGACACCGAACTGTCTCTCTTCGGAATCAAACACCTCTGTGACACCGTCGGTATAGAAAACTACGATTTCGTCGGGATTCAAGAAGACCGGTCGTTCCTCGTAGGAGACATCCCGGGTAATACCAAGAATCTGACCTCCCTCTTTCAGATACTCAATTTCGCCGCTTTTCCGCAGTAGGATGGGGAAGTCGTGACCGCAGTTGGTAAAAGTCAGGATATGATTCTTCGAGTCGAGCACCCCATAGACGGCGGTCACAAAACTACCCGGCTGGAGCGATTCGCACAACAAGTTGTTGACCTTGCCGCAGATAGTCCTGATGGAGTAATTGTTGCGGATTTCAGCTATTATCGACGCTCGAAACGAGGCCATGATAAGGGCTGCTGGGATGCCCTTGCCGGAGACATCGGCAATGGCGATTCCAGTATGATTTTGCACGATGCGGAAGAAATCGTAGTAGTCCCCGCCCACCTGCTCAGAGGAGATATTCCTGCCGGCAATGTCATAGCCCGGTATATTCGGGTCCGAGGTGGGAAGGAAACTACGCTGGATTTCACGGGCGATATTGAGTTGTTGTTCCAGTTTCTGGCTGGAAAGAAGTCTCTCATGCAGGCGGGCGCGTTCGATCGACACTGCTGCCTGCGAGGCGAAGGCCTCCATCAGAGCACCGTAGTGAGAATCATATGCGTTGCGTTCATCAGATTCAAGGTTGACTACCCCGATGACCTTCTCGTCAAGCACCATAGGAACCACGATTTCGCTTTTCGTCGCTGGTCTGGCGTTGACATAGCGATCATCGACAGAGACATCGGGCACTATTACCGACTCGCCGGACTTGGCGACATAGCCGATTACCCCCTGTCCGATCTTAAGATGCACATCTGATTCGCTGTCAGGATCGTAGCCGACTGTATATATAGACCCGATTTCTTCCTTGTCCGGATCAATCAGAAAGACCCCGCCGGCGCTGTAATCAACCACCTGTTTTAACGAACTGAGCATTTCGCGAAGCACTTCGTCGAGTTTGAGAGAGCTGGAGAGCTTCTTCCCGATTTCATACAGAAGAGTCCGCTCGAGAGCCTCCCGCTTGACGGCGCGATACAGGTGGGCGTTGTCTATTGCTACTGCTATCTGGTTGGCCAGACCAATCAGAATGTCAAGATCGGCTGCCGTGAACTTACCATCGATTTTATTGATAGCCTCTATTACGCCGATCATCTGACCTTTGCCGATGAGCGGCACAGTCAGGACTGACCTAATCTTGATGCTTCCGTTTTTCTTAATTTCAGGATCGACCCGCGAATCATTAGTGGCATCGTTGATGATGACCGGCTCTTTGTACCTGGCCACCCATCCAACCACTCCCTGCCCCAGTTCGCGGTAGAAGATGGTCATCTTGACATCGGTGCATCTCATGAAGCGGATTTTCATGTCAGTGCGGTTGTGGTCGACCCGAAATACCAGAGCAGCCTCGGCCTCGACCGCCGCCATGACGAGTTTCAAAACCTGCTCGATCAACTCTTCGTAATCGAGGGTAGAGTTAAACCTCCGGCCGGCTTCGAGCAGGAGTTTTTCAGTCTTCGTATGATCAGTCGGGTTGGTCATTCTGGGCAACAATGTACGGTGTTATCTGAAATTGTCAATCGGATTGGCGGGGAGATATTCAGTCACGGTTGACTGTCAGAAGAGTTAGGTGATACAGTCTGTTGAAGAAAGTACTGTTTTAGTTGGGGATGCTTCTCAATAAGCAGGTCAATATACACGGTGTCGAGTCCCCTTTTTGAGACGAGCCAATAGACTTCAGCAGCCTTTCTGTAATCTCTTCTGTTGAGGTGGAAGTTCCCCAGTGCCTGCAAGGCCTCCGGAGAGGCATCAAGTAATGATGAGAACCTCGGGAAGTACTCATAATATCCCCGCCAGTTCTCCTGTATGGAGTATAACTGAATTAGTCGGAAGAGTGGTTCGAAGTATGAAGGACCCAGCGACACCGATTGTTTCAGAGCCTTTTCAGCTCTCTTGTAATCACCGCCAAAGAAGTATGCGGAACCCAGATAATTCGAGAATACTGCGTTGTAGGGATTCAAACCATTAGCTATTTCAATGAACTCAATGGCTTCATCATGGTGCTTTAAGAGGCCGTAGCATTTACCAAGATTTAACCAGGCATCGGCATATAAAGGGTTTACTTGAAGGACTCGATGAAGATATGTAACTGCTTCCAATGTGTAGCCTTTGTTTATGAGCACGACGGCGCTATCTACCAATCGTCTTTCGGGAAAAGCCGCAGAAGCACATTGAGTTTCTAACTGTGCCATCTCTTTGTCACCAGCCTTTTCGTAAAAGCTAATAAGGATGCGCCTGGCATTTCTGTTTTTTACCTTATCCAATGTAAAGTAGCTTCTACAATGTGCTACTGAGACCTCGGGAACCACCTGACTCGTGGCTCTGGGGAACAGGGATAGAAAGCCCAGCACAATTGTCAGTATGCAAACATTAACGTTAAACTTGATAGATTTACGGTGATCCAATAACAGATAGTATCCAAAAAGAGCCAATGGCACACCGATAAAAGAAAACAAATCCCAATCACGCGGCATACTGAGTTTGGGGTCTAAGATGAACGCTGCTCCAAGTGTTGAAACCAGCAAAATGAACAGGTAACGGTACTCCCTCTGTCTGGTTATCTTTCGCACAGGCATAGAGAACAGCCCTACCACGATCAGCGGCAGACCCGGAAGCAGAAGAATCAACAAGTTGGTATAGTCCAGTAGATGCTTCACGGAAAAAAGAGTATACTCTTCTGCCGTAAACCTGTTTTCAAACAGTGGGACAAAGGCGAAACGGAAGAAGTAATCGGTTGTATAGAAATGGTAGAAAACGGCAAGCAAGATCAGTCCCACGACAAGCGCCAGCAACGATTTGTTCTTTGGGTTTACTCTGGCGATTCTATTGCCGAGCTTGGTATTGGTCAATAACAGGTAGATGGCGCTCGGTATCAGAGTCACGCCCATGGTATGAAAGAATATCGATAGCGCAACAATTGGCAGGATTACCCACCTCTTGATTTTCCCCTTGATTACCAACAATCCCAGCAGTGAATACACGCCCACCGACAAGACAAACAGCGAGTAGTTCTCGACATACCCGAAGAACAACAGCATATACCCGCTTGACGCCAACCCCAGCCAGAATAAAACTCTGTTGATCGTTCGGTCAAATAACCACCTGCTGGCCAGCCCCACAGCAATCAGAAATAACAACCCGGCTGAAATCGATACTGCCTGATAACTCAACAGCGCGCTTGTTTCCCCCTCGGCACCAATGAGTGATCTTACCCAGAGATGAACCAATGCTTCACCATGCTCCGTTGGCTTGATGAAAGGAGTATCAGATCCCAGTATCGATAGGATTTGATATCCGTCCCCAAGGAAATGCGTCCTCGCCCGTAAGAAATAAAACACCAGCCCGTACAGCACAGTCAAACCGAATACAACGATGAAATACATGCTGCTATTGCCAGCTGTCGTCTGCTCCTTGCCTACATCTGATCCACTGCGTTTGTAGAAAAACAGCATGACTCCAGGAACAATAGCGCCTATGGCAAAGAGAACAAATGGGACATAATCTGGGAAATACGCCCACCAGTTGATACCCTAGATGCGATGTTGAGGAAAAAACGACGCCAACAGAAAAAGACCCAGGACTGCATAATACGCAAGCAGAACAAAGCGCTTCTCGATTTTGGTGTTATGAGTTAGGCCGGATATCACGCTCTATAAGGTACGGTGCAAACGGGATTTGTCAATCGGATTAGTGGTAGCGTGTCAGTCGCCTTGAACACCTGACACCAAAAGAGTAGCCGACACCACGACGGCGCCGGCTTACTCAATCAGTATCTTTCGTTCCGTACTAGTCACACGGTGGTGGTGCTGGGCCACTCTTGAACAAGTAGGCAACCAGATAGGTCAGATCGGCAGTGTCTATTGGTCCTCCTGGGCCGATAATCCCGTCAGCGTTACCTTCCTCTTCACATGGAGGTGGAGGACCACCCTGGAACAAGTATTTAACCAGGTAGGTCAGGTCGGCCACGTCAACCTCCCCACCAATGCCAGTAACACCGTCGGCATTGCCGCGAATCCCGTCACCGTTGCAGCAGGTGGGGTTGTAAACGTGATGGATCCATCCCTCCTTGGTCACAACGTTAACTGGCGTTTGGGTCTCTACATTCCAGTATGTACACGTATCCACCACCACCACCCGATATTCTCCGGTAGCTGCCGGTTGTTCGGAATCATCCAAGCCATCCCATACGAAAGAAGCCGGTCCTGAGAACTGTTCTCCATCGAATAGGGTTTTAACCAATTCCGCCTGCTGATTGTATATCTTGATGCTGACATCAGACGGATCCACCAACACGTAGTTAATGTAATGCCAGTGCTCTGACTGGGATGTACTCACCTCAAAATCTAGTATGTCCGTACCTATAGCAAAATACTGACCGCCGCTGGAATCAGTCCAGGCTTCCGCCACCGACATGTTGCCAAAGCCATAATAACCGCCATTGTTGGTCATACTGATTGGCTGCAAGAATTGATTCTCACCTATTCCCGAACTGCCAAAAGTGCACAGAGGGAAAAGATCAAATCTGTATTTTGTAATCGTTCCGGCCTCTTGATCCACCGCCCAGAGATGGCCGAAGACATCCGTTTCCAAGTCAACAATGGAAGAACTCGTACTTGTCTCCGCTACCCAGTACACGGTCTCGGAGCTAGGTTCTTTATACAACATAACAATTCTGTTATTTCCCGCATCCGCAACATAAAAGTGATCCGTATTAGCATACATATCATACGGCTCCGATAAGAAATAGCTGCGTGCGGAGACGATAGCCGTCAAGCGACAGAAGTCACCCACCTGACCATCGCACCCGTAGTTCCCAAAGGTACTTCGTAACACGCCATCGGTGGTAAATCTTTTAATCTCACTTGGACCTATCCCGTTTGGAGAGTTCACGACCCAGAGGTAGTTATCGTCAACTTCGGTCCAAAAGGTACCAGCGTCGTTGAGATCAAGATCGCACGGCCGATCCAAACCGTTTCCAGTTATCGGAGTATTACAGATCATATATTGATACCCTGGACGCCAATCGTAGAGAAGCCTGACAATCCGATCGTTCTCGGTGTCAGCAACGTAGATGTAATGGTACCAACTCCAGGATACATCATTGAACGGCGCCAGCGACGCAATGCTTTTCGGTGCCCAAAGCTGACAGCCTGAGGAGCCATAGGAACTATAGGCTCTGATCCAGTTACTGTAGACTTCAGTGTATACTATCCGGCACCAATCATGGTCAAGTTTGAATGACACACCGGTATACAGTTCACCCCAGGTGTCCATGATATAGCTCTGGGCACTCGCTCGCGGGTAACCGAATAGGTCGATATCCCAGTGTTCATTCGTTACGCTCTTGGTTAATTTCCAGATCACAGGGTTGCCGAAAACCTTCCGCTTAATGAGGACGTATTCGCTTTGGGATTGTGCTTTGATGGTGGCGTGACAACAAAACGTCACCAATGCAACGACCAATAAATCATAAATTTTCCTTTTCATAGCACTATTCCCCATATACATCCTCATACATCCACACCGTGAACTTGCCGTCCTTCTCGAACACCAGCTTGTCAGGACCGGCCATCCAGCTGCTGATCGGCATGGTCACTTCTTTGACAACCCGATCTTCCTCAACGTCATACAGGACATTGTGCTTCACCGGATTTCCCCATTTGTCCTTACCCGAGTTGAATTTACCTATTTTAACACGCTCAAGACTATGGTTAACCACATGCAGGCAATGCCCCTTATCGAAAACCCAGCTTAGGGAAACCAGAGACCACTCCGGCCCAAATCTTGAGATGAGCTGAGAGGTGATATCTTCATTCGTGGCAGTTTTATACACATTAATCCCTGCTTCACCTTCCCCCACTACTATTTCTTTGTAATATTTCCCATCCGGCGAGAAATCTATCCCTTTGTAATCAACCTTCTCAGATTTGCCGATTTTGGTGTTATATCTGTATATCCCATCCAGGTAGCCGAAATCTTGAATGTAGACATTGCTGTCATGCCGGGCCCAATTGATCTCATATCCCCAACTTTCCCTCCCCCTTAATGTCTTATGAGGAAAGTCTTTTTGTATCTGAATTTTGCTTCTGTGCGTTAGGTTAAAAATCCCTGCTCCTGTATTCTTAAAGCCCACCCCTCCTTCATAGTAGGTCCCTGTAATGTAGGCGACCTTCTCACCATCCGGGCTAAATGAGAATTTCCGCACGTCCTCATCCAATGTCGCGATCTCATTGCCATCCTGATCAATGAACACCAATGAATTCTTGGGCAGGACAGAATAATCGTGCTCTCCGGGAGGAGTTATCCCTCTCTTTGTAATTAAAACGGCAATTACTGTATCTGATGTTGAAAGGGAAAAGGACACCATATACATCCCGGCCGTGTTATAAGTGACGCTCTTTGCACCAGTACGGACATTCAGCTTATGGATACCATGCTTATCAATTGAGTAGAGTTGTAATGAACTTTCATTATCCCCGCTGATACTAGCAACGAGGAATGTCAGTAGCATCACACATAAGCAGGAACCAAAAACCACTGAAGAGTTAAATTCCTTGATTCTCATAATGCTATCTCCTTTTCTTAGTTACTCGTCCCATCGGGATCAACTATCTTTACATGAAAGTGATCACTGTGACCACCTAAATGAAACGTTATGCCGGTACGTCGAATCGAAGTGTGCAGGGTGTCAATGTAGATATAGTGAACATTGGCATGTGCAATAAGAAAATCGATCAGTTTCCCGGTTTTCTCTTCGTCAAAATATATGCTATCGGTTGAAGCGATATTTAGCGCCACTTCGAACGTATCATTCCTCACATATCTCATATCCACCTCGAGGCCATTCTGATGGCATACGTGGTCTGACCAGTAACCGCCGAATGACTCGTAATATGCATCTCCCCAGCTCAAATCGCCTACACCTATTCGCGGTTTTGTTGCCCCATAATAGTCATACCAATCCCTACCCGCTCCTTCGATCATGTTGATCAAGTGCAGTACTCCCCAGTCATCATGGTCTACGTCTCTCTTTTCAGGGTTGTAATGGTAGTAGCCGGTTCCATAGTTCACCATATTCAAGGCTTTCTCGATCCAGCCACAGTCGGTCCCCACGCACTGGGTCGAACAGGGCCAACCCCGGGCTAAACTGGGGTTATAATCGTGCAAATCCGGGTTCAGGTATAGATAAGAGTTGGCGTCGTTTGTCTCCACGGCGTTGCTGATACCGTCACAATCGGTATCCCACCAGGGGCAGTTATCCGTCGGCTGCTCGGTATAATCTGAGGGATTAAGTGTGTCTTTTTTACATGAAATTTCCATTGTGGCCATAGCCGCTATAGGAAGAAGCAGCAGATTACGAGTCGGATGTGTGATGGTGTGGACAATCGTAGTTATAGCTGCAGTCGAGAGCAGCAACAGCTTGAGTTTGTATATCCATCCCTTGCTCATCTTTTCTCCCCCTGTGCCTTTTTCTTTAGTGTAGAATCCGCCTTCACCTGGTTTTCCAAAAACGCCACCAGGTTTTCAAAGCCCACGAGCTGCCACCCCCTTTTGCCGCTGGTAAGGTTTTTTCCGGGTGGCGGCGCCGGAAACCGCTGGCTGCCCTCAGGCACTGTTGCCGGTTGAACCTTAGGTGGCGATATGAAAATAAACCTCTCGCTCACCTTTCTGCCGGCTCCCTGACTTCTCACATCTCTCAGCGCTCCCCAGAGAACCAGCTCACACTCAACAATGGCTGAATCTCCTTTGATAGTTATACGAGGATCAAGGATGTCAAAATCCCAGAAATTGGAAAAGCGAAGCGGATTATCCTCACGGGCAAGAAAGGGTCTATCCAGCGACATTTTCCTGGCCGAAGAATTATCGAATAAAGCTTGAAGCCTTCTGGTCAGATTTGCTTTCTGCTCAACGTTTTTCCCCTTGACCAAAATCTCCGGAGCAAAAGCCATAAACACTTTGGCTGTATCTTCCGCCTGCACCCCCTTGCGGATCATATCCAACGCCAGTTCGATCCGCTGTTGGTCGCTCATCTTTGCAAAATGTTGAGCAGAGGAAAATTCACAAAGAAAGCTCAAAACAGCCAAAAAAGTCGCTAATAAATATGAATGCTTTCCTGTACATTCTTTGCCTCTTTTTAAGTTTAAACCATAGTTTCAAGCCACTCGATTGTTGCAATCCAGTTTAATATTCACCTGCTCTGAAGTCAAGAGAAAACTAGTGTAGTGTCTTTCCGCGTTGCCAAAATGCCTCGCATTATTTTCTTGACGTATTTGTTAATTTGGATTAAATTGAAAGACTATGTTGCTCCAACAGGGCCCTTAGCTCAGTTGGTTAGAGCAGCTGACTCATAATCAGCGGGTCGCAGGTTCGAGTCCTGCAGGGCCCATATTGATAAGGGACTTGATGACGGGCAATTAGCTCAGTTGGTTAGAGCGTTCGGTTCACATCCGAGAGGTCACTGGTTCGAATCCAGTATTGCCCATGCTATATGAAATGAATAATGAGTTACCGTAAGAACCAGTACATTCCCTGGCGTGCCGTCTTACCTAAAGGGCCAACAGGGAAAAGCGGTTTCGCAGAAGCCGACCTTGCAACGCATTCATCCGGGATTTCCGGAGAATGCGTTTTTGTTTGGAGGGCCAATGATTATTAATCCACAGCAGAAGGAGGCCTCGATGCAAAGCGATCTCGAGCAGCTTCTGAAGCTCCAGGTAATCGATTACGATCTTGGCGAGCTGGAGCGTTCCAAAGACTACCTGCCGGACATGATGGAGAACCTAAACCGGGAGATCAAAGAGGCGAAAGAAAAGCTCGAGAGCGCCCGCGCGGCGTTTGAGGAGGCCGAGCTAAAGCGGAAGAACCTTGAACTGGAGGTAGCCACCAAGGAAGCTGAGCTCGAAAAATTCCAGAAACAGATGATGACGATTAAGACCAACAAGGAATACGACGCTCTGGTTGCCGAGATCGATGCCGTGAAAACGGTGATCTCCGATAAAGAGACAGATCTTCTGCATACGATGGAGCTGGTTTCACAACTGGAGGAACAGATACCTGAATACGAAGAACAACAGGTACGGATTAACGAGAAAGACGCGAAGCAGCTCAGGATTCTCCAGGAGAAAATTGACTCTATTGGAGACAAGGTCTCCAACAAAGAGACCGAGCGCAACGCCATTACCTCGACCGTTCCGCGTTCTACGTTAGCAATTTATGAAAGGGTTCGCAGAGGCAAGGGGAGCGACGTAGTGGTGGCTGTGAGAAAACGTTCCTGCAGCGCCTGCCATAACGCGCTCACGCCCCAGAGGGTTCAGGAAATAAGGCGGGGTAATAAGATATATACCTGTGACGCCTGTGGGCGCCTGTTGTACTGGGACAACAGTCATTCAGATTGAGAGAGACAGATTGCAAGCGGTGTCCGCTTAGACGAGGATAGCATATATGGCCACAATTCTGGAAAAAATAGCCCTGACGTTCGATGACGTCCTGCTAGTTCCAGCTCACTCGCAGGTGTTGCCACGCGATGTTGATGTGTCGACTGTCATCGCTCCAAGTATCGAGCTCAACATCCCAATTGTCTCCTCGGCCATGGATACTGTAACGAAATCGCATCTGGCCATCGCCTTGGCGCGGCTCGGCGGGATTGGGGTCATCCACAAGAACATGTCCCCTCAAGCGCAGGTAAGCGAAGTGGACAAAGTCAAGAGATCAGAGTCGGGTATGATCGTTGATCCCATCACGCTACCGCCTGATAAGACAATCGGCGATGCTCTGTTGGTGATGGCCAAGTTCTCGATCTCCGGTATCCCAATTACTCAGGGGGGGAAGCTGGTCGGTATTCTGACCAACCGCGACCTGCGTTTCCACAAGGATCATGCGCGGCCCATTTCCGAAGTGATGACCACCGAAAACCTCGTGACTGTCAAGGAGGGCACTAACCTTGACACGGCTAAGGAGATACTACATAAGCATCGCATCGAAAAGCTGTTGATCGTTGATAACAACTACATGCTAAAGGGGATGATCACGGTTAAAGACATCGTGAAGAGAATCCAGTACCCCAGTGCTTGCAAGGATAGCCGGGGACGGCTGCGCGTTGCGGCTGCTGTAGGAGTGGGGGCAGACCTTGAACAACGGGGTGAAGGCTTGGTCGCGGCCGGGGTCGATCTCCTGGTTGTCGACAGTTCACATGGACACAGTGAAGGCGTCATCGGCGCAGTTATGTTCTTGAAGAAGAAGTTTAGCGATGTTCCTATCATGGCCGGGAATGTGGCAACTGCAGAAGGCACAACGGCCCTCATCGATGCGGGGGCAGATTGCGTCAAAGTCGGAGTAGGACCGGGCTCTATCTGCACGACGAGGGTTGTCACCGGCGCAGGTGTGCCACAGGTAACAGCCATTATGAATGTGGCAGAGGCGGCTGAAAGGAAGGGTATCCCGATCGTTGCTGACGGCGGCGTTCGGTTCTCAGGCGACATTGCCAAGGCCCTGGCGTGTGGGGCTCAAGCGGTTATGATTGGATCGCTGTTCGCTGGAGTCGAGGAATCCCCGGGGGAGACGATACTTTTTGAGGGACGGTCGTTCAAAGTCTACCGCGGAATGGGCTCGATCAATGCTATGAAGGAAGGCAGCAAGGACCGGTATTTCCAGGAGCACCAGGAGGAACTCTCCAAGCTTGTTCCGGAGGGTATTGAAGGACGTGTTCCCTACAAAGGACTGTTGGCAGATACCGTATATCAGCTTGTCGGCGGTCTGCGTTCCGGGATGGGGTTGTGTGGGGTTGTTAATTTGGTCGAGTTGAAAGAGAATTCTCAGCTGATGAGAATAACCTCCGCCGGGGTGGCAGAGTCCCACCCACATTCAGTGCCGATCACAAAGGAGGCGCCCAATTATCGGCGTATGTCCTGACGGTTGGGGTTTTAGGGTAAGAATATTAGTAGTTTTTGGTATTAATATCGAAGGTTTGTGAAAGTAGGAGGAACAGTCGCGCCCGCCGAAGGCGGGTGAGGAAAGTCCGAGCTCAACAGAATCGAGGCGCCCGGTAACACCGGGGCGGAGTGATCCGACGGAAAGTGCCACAGAAACGATACCGCCCGCCATTGGCGGGTAAGGGTGAAATCGTGGTGTAAGAGACCACGGCTGGCGACAGTAATGCCGTCGGCGGGTAAACCCCGCCTGGAGCAAGGCCAAATAGGGGAAGAGGAGTTGATTCGCTCCGCTATCATTCCCGGGTGGGCCGCATGGAATAGACGGGTAACCGGCTATCAAGATAAATGACTGTTACCCGCCTATGGCGGGTCACAGAACTCGGCTTATCTCCTGCTTTCCAAGCCTTCAGTTGAATGGAGGCTTCCATGAGTATAGCTCTAAGGTCAACATCTGTCAAGTGGGTGGTGGTGTCAGAGACGGACGCGAGTCAGATTGCCCGACTGACAGCCGATACTAACCTGACACCGAATATCGTTAAGGTACTGATCAACCGAGGCCTGGACACGCCGGAAAAGATCCTCAGTTTTCTAAACCCACAGCTCTCCGATCTAAAAGACCCTTTCGATATGATGGGTATGAAAGAAGGTATTGAGCGGATTTCGCGTGCCTTTTTCGATAATGAACGGATCGTGATCTATGGTGATTACGATGTCGATGGTATTACTGCAACTTCTCTGCTCTACATGGTTCTGAACAAGCTGGGGGCACAGGTCGACTTCTATTTACCGAACCGTCTGGTTGAGGGTTACGGACTGTCCAAAGATGGCATTGACGAGGCAAAATCGCTGGGAGCTACTCTCATTGTAACCGTCGACACAGGCATTACCGCCGTTGAGGAAATTGCCTATGCTGCCTCACAGGGAATTGATGTTGTTATCACCGACCACCATGAACCGGGTATTGCGGTACCCAAGGCATACGCCATCATCAACCCCAAGCAACACGGCTGTAGTTACCCCAGCGAGCTCTCAGGTGTTGGTGTTGCCTTCAAATTTGTCCAGGCTCTGTATAGATCGCTGGGCCAGGATGAACATGAACTGGAAGAGCATCTCGACCTGGTTGCTCTGGGTACGGCTGCCGACATTGTGCCGCTTGTCGGCGAAAATCGTGTTCTGACCAAATTTGGTATCAAGCAAATCGCCCGGACTACTAAACCGGGCCTGAAGTCGCTCACCTTTGTATCCGGTCTCATGGGAAAAGATATCAGTACCGGTCAGGTGGTTTTCATTTTGGCTCCGAGGATAAATGCCTTGGGGCGGCTTGGCGATGCCCGTCAGGCGATTCGTCTGTTGGCCACTCGTGACGAGCAAGTCGCTGCTCAAATCGCTCGCAAGCTTGACAATGAAAACAGGCGGCGCAAAGAAATCGATGAAACCACCCTTCGTGAAGCCCTGGAACAGATGGAGCAGATCACGGATCTGGAGAAGGACCGAGCGATTGTTCTTGCCGCGGACGGCTGGCACCCGGGGGTAATCGGCATTGTAGCCAGCCGTCTGGTAGAACGGTACAACGTGCCGACAGTGATGATTTCCATCGATAACGATGAGGGAAAAGGATCAGCGCGGTCAATCCCGGGATTCCACTTGTGCGAAGCGCTCAAGGAATGCGAGCACCTGCTGATTCGCTATGGCGGTCACAAGTATGCCGCCGGGCTTTCCATCGAAAAAAGCAACATACCTGCCTTTCGGGAGAAGTTCATTGAAGTCTCCAACAGGCTGCTGACCGAAGAAGATATAACCCCCAAGCTGCACATCGACCTCGAAATCGAGTTGACCGAGATCGATGACGCCTTCATGCAAGCTCTGGAATCCTTTTCTCCGTTTGGCCCTCAGAACATGCGTCCCGTCTTTTTGACCCGCAACTGTGAAGTTGTAGGGCAGCCGTATACAGTTGGCCACAATCACCTGAAGATGCGAGTGCGCAAAGGAGAGGCGACATTTGACGTCATCGGTTTTGGTTTCGGGGACATGGCCCGATTGATTTCTTCTAAGGGCTGCCTGGTGGACGTGGTTTATGCGGTTGAATACAACACCTACAACAACATCACCCGGAAACAGATCCGGCTTAAAGACATCCGCCTGACAGCCGGCACGGCATCGGTCGTGTAAGCGGCGCAGGATATGGAAATTCTTGAAAGGCTGAAACGTGGGGATATTCGGGCGCTGTCCAAGATCATCTCACTTGTCGAGGACCAGGAAGCCGGATATCAGGAGCTTCTGGGAAAGCTTTACAAGAAAGTCGGACGCTCCCTTCGGGTAGGTATCACCGGGCCGCCGGGGGCCGGTAAATCGACGCTTGTCAATGCTCTTACTCACGAATTTCTCGCCGGCGGCAAAAAAGTAGGTATTATAGCGGTCGATCCAACCTCTCCTTTTACCGGAGGCGCCCTCCTCGGCGATCGTGTCCGCATGAGCGAATTCCCAACTGACGGGAGGGTCTATTTCAGGTCGATGGCTACTCGGGGAGCCACCGGCGGTCTCGCCTCAGCCACCGGCAACGCCGCTGTGGTGTTTGACGCTTTCGGCTTTGACGTCACCCTGATTGAAACGGTTGGCGTGGGGCAGATGGAGCTGGATATTGTTGATACCTGCGACACGGTGATCGTGGTAGTGGTGCCGGAATCAGGCGATGCCGTACAAACAATGAAAGCCGGTTTGATGGAGATTGCCGATATTTTCTGCGTCAATAAGGCTGACCGACCGGGGGTGGAACGGGCCATATTCGATCTGGAGCAGGCCATGGATAACCGCAAGAGGAGCGATGTTCCCTGGTCGATTCCAGTGCTGGGGACTGAGGCCATTAACAGGAAAAACATTGACCAACTGTATGCGAAGATCAACGAACATGTTGACTTCGTTAAAGCAGCCGGTAAGTTCGAGCGCCATCGACGGGATCAGGTCAAGAAGGTACTCCTGAATACCCTGCGTCACCGCTTTCAACGGGAGTTTCTCGACCGCCTGACGAAAAGAGTGGAGTTCAACAGGGTTATTGATGAGATTTACGCCGGACGTTCCAACCCGTTCACAGCCGGAAATAAGCTGTACGAGAAGTTTGCCAATCATTGAAGTTGTACGACATCAGTAGACAGGTCTCTCCGATATCTGCCGAAAATGGGCAGGAGTTGGAGACTCCTGCACCACTGTACTGACAGCCAGAGCTGCTACGAATAAGACCATTGGAGTACGCGACAACTTTAGTGCCCCATCCCTGATCCATCTCCCGTTTGGATAAAGCGTAACTGCCTGTTGCCGATAATAATAAGGGACAGGAGAAAATCGTCACCTTGATAGAAACCAACACTCAAGACAACCGCATAAGGGACATCAGCCTTATCCTCAAGGACCTTCTCAAGGTCATCAAGGTTGTCGCGATGTATCCGGTAGACAACCCTCTGCCCCAGTGTATGAGGCAGTCTTTTGCCGATAAGCTGGTCAGCCTGGTCGAGGAGTATGGTCGAATCGTCGTCAGTGTGCAGAAAGATACATTGTCAATCGAAGACCAGGTTGTTTATCAGGATCGGTCGAAAGAGGAGAGCCTGGCAAGTATCTTCTTTGGGGCCGGCATCACCGATTTGACTTTTGGGGAGGAACTCTGCGTTGATGACGTATACAAGCTGTTGAAAGCAATTAAAGAGTACATGAACTCGCCGCAGCAGTCACAGGACCTTGCCGCTCGTATCTGGGAGCTGGAGATAAAGGGGTTCAGTTTTACAACTCTTGAAGACATTGCTCTCTCAGAGTATGACAGTAGTTTCAATGTTCAGGAGTACGTTGACGCGCACAGTTCGGAAAAAGCCGGCAACCCTCAGTTCAGTACGGAAGGATCGCAAGCCTACCTGTCAATTTTTACGCTTGGAGATGAAGCCAACGAAGTTAACCAGGATGACAGCCCCGGAGAGGGCATAGATAGCAATGGAAGGGCCTCAGGGGGGCAACAGGAACGCGTCGCCTTTTTTGATACAGGTGCGGGCGATTCTTTGGGCAATGTTTTCGATGGAGAGGGAGTTGATAGCGCCGCCCTACACACAGCAGAGGCGGCCAAGGCCATGGGTTTTGACGATCTTGGTTTGGAGCGGCCAGCCCTACCTGATACCACGTTGATTCTGAATGCAGAATTCAAGCTTTCAGATGAGGAAGAGGCAAGTATCGGCGAACTCATCGGCGACGACGCTACTTTTGGCACTTATGAATCGACCACCGATATCCTCAAGGAGATGCTGTTACAGGAAGCCGACATGGATGGTTTCTATGAAACGGTTACTGTTTGCGAGAAAACGATGGCGGAGTTCTTAAATCATGGAAGGCTGATTGAGGCCAGCCACCTGCTCCAGTTTCTGACGCAATTGCAGGAGATGGTCCGTAATGACAAACCCCTTTGGGCCGAGAGGCTAAAAGAGGCCTACATCACTGCCGGCAGCCGCGATCGGCTGAAGGCTCTCGCTGCAACCATCAATGATCATCCCGACATTGGTGTTGTCGAACTGAAACAGTACCTGGATAATTTTGGATGGGAAGCTCTCAGCGGCATGGCGGACCTGCTCGGTGAATTGGATCACCGTCTTCACCGCGAAACCCTCTGCGACTATTTGGTCACAAAGGGGCGACATCATCCTGACATTGTAGCCAAGGGTATTTATGACAAGCGGTGGTACGTGGCACGCAATTCCGCATCTATCCTCGCTCGTATCGGCGACGACAGGTCTCTGGAGTACCTGAGGAAGGCCATCAAACATGACGAACGCCGAGTCCGCATGGAGGTTGTAACGGCACTGAAAGAGTGTGACAACAGCAAGGCGCTGGAAATACTCAGAGAGGCGGTGATGGATACCGATCCGGAAATACGCAAGGAGGCTATCGATGCTATTCTCACCAGACGTGGCCGGCCTGCTTTTGAGACCATTACGGCAATCATCAATGACGAACAGTTTACCTCATTTGAGCATAGAGACCAGACGGCGCTGCTGAGGGCTTTCTCGGTGCTGGGTGGTGAAACGGCGGTAAGCTATCTATCCCGGCTTATTCTTCAATATGATCCCCTGCACAGCAAAACCCGATCCTTTTACCGACGAGCGGCCTTCGGTGCCCTTAGTCACAATCGCAGTGAGAAGGCCGAAAAACTCCTCATCAAACTTGCAGCGAGCTGGCGTCCGGACATACGCAGACAGGCGACGGCTGCGCTTCGCCGGCGCCGTGAAATCGTGTTCGGGGGAGAGTGATGGCTACTGTCACAGATAGATCGGAGCCCCTTGCAGTCGCCGGAGAGACGGAAGAAAAGCTTGTAAACCTATTCTTCGTGCTCTGCAAAAATGCTCGGATTATCGACAAGAACAACCCCTCCTTTAAGCGTCAGTGCGCTAACTTCCGTGAATTGCTACTGGCCCTGTTTGTCGAATCAAGCGAGGTCACGATCAAGATCATCTCCGGGAGATACTTCGTCAATCATAAGTTGACACACTTCGACGACCACCGTTTGCCAGGTGCCGCTGCAATTGTTGGAGAGTGGGAAGCTATCGGCCTGGCGGGAGTGAGCTTCCTCCCCGGTGTGTCAGAGGCTGAGGTTGAACGCCTGTTTAGCTTCCTGGCCGGTCTGAAACCCACAGCCGACAACCTGGAGAATCTGTCGGAAGCTCTCAAAACTTATCGACAGCCGTCGATACAATTCCTTTCGGCGGAGCAACTTAAGCCCGAAAAACCTCTTGTGACGGAGGAAATTAGGCGGCAGTTCCGTGCCAGGGCTCGCTCCGCGTTCTTCCAGGCCATGTCTACTGTGGAGGAAAACATAGCCAACATGGTACAGGGCAGAGATATCAATACCTCCAAGACAAAGCGGGTAATCCGTTCGCTGATCGACCACATTGCACAGGATGAGCAGTCATTGCTCGAACTGACGGCTATCAAGGACTTCGACGACTACACTTACATCCATTCGACCAATGTCTGTGTCTATGCGCTAACGGTGGGCATTAGGCTTGACTTGGATCGGGCGAGACTTTCGCAATTGGGCTTTTCCGCGTTGTTTCATGATATCGGCAAGATCAAACTGCCCGCCGACCTGATCAAAAAGCCGGAGGCCTATGATGAAAACGATTGGATCCAGATGCAGCAACATCCGCAACTGGGTGCAAAGACCATCTTAAGAAATATGAAGCTCGAAGCTCACACGGCCCGCGCTGCCCGGGCAGCCTTCGAGCACCACATAAACGCGGATTTTACCGGTTACCCGAGGCTTCACCATGCCAAGCGTCCACCAAACTTGTTCTCCAGAATTGTATCCATCGTTGATTCCTTTGACGCCTTGACATCGGGAAGGGTCTATATGAGGCACCCGATCCCACCGGATAAAGTGCTCAAGAAGATGTATTACCAGATGAATACAAAATTCGATCCGTTTCTGCTGAAAATATTCAGTAACATTATTGGCATCTATCCGGCCGGGACGTTGGTGCTTTTGACGACCGATGAAATCGCTTTGGTACTTACCAATAATGAGACCGATAAAGCTCGTCCCTATGTGAAAATCGTCGGCAACAGGCAAGGGCTGCTTCCGACCCCGGAGTGGGCAGACCTTTCGATTCCGGAGCATGCGCACCGCAAGATTGCCCGTATGATTGACCCGAGTTGTTACGGACTTGACATCAAAGATTTCATTCTTACCGATTAAAAGGATACCGAGACACAAGCCATGACCTCGCCCTGGGGATGGCGGCGGATATTGAAACTGATGAGGTCCCCCTCTGCTTTCTTCGGGAAACCGGAGAGATGGGCGTCAACATAGGCATCAAACATAGAGATGAAGCTTACAATCACTGCATACCAGGTGAACTTGTTGCGCTCGTCCTTACGGTCCTGGTAAAGATCATAGTAGTCATTGCGCGTAGGGGTAGGGATATCTGTGCTCTCTTCGTACTGCCTGCGGAAATCGGATGCCTGGCGACCGTAGTGGATAATGGCACCGATAAACCATGCGTCCAGTCCCATGAATATGGCGGCCTTGAAATACTTCCGATTCCCTATCTGTCCCAGCCCGGGTATAAGCATCGACTTGAACAAAGCCGCGGTCGGATTCTGGGACAGGTGCTTTTCAAGGTTTTCGGGGTTTGTCACCGGCTCGTATGGTATCAGCACCCGCCCCGGCAGGTAGAGAACGGTATCGATCTGAACCGATGTGTCAGCAACCGAGGCTGATGTATCTACATATGTCGAGTCGGCTTGTGCCGATTTCGCCAGCAAGAGCACTCCAAGTATCAGAAGTATCTTGTTCATGGCTATGTCAGCAATATACCTTGAGCTGCTTTTCACCTACCTGAATCTCAAGGACGCCCGAAGGCGGAGGGATAAGCTCCCCATCAAGATAAACGGTCTGCCCTTTAACAGGCTGGACAGTGATCGTTTTGCCTCGTAAGAGCCTGACATCGTGGCCGTAAGCATACTTCTTTCTGTAGATCAATCGGACAAAGGATGACAAGTCTTTGCTGTCATCTCCCATGTTGAAGATTGTTTCAGCCCGACCATCGTCAGGGATCGAAGCCGGGCTCAGAGAAAGGCCCACAGAGTACGGCAGCAGGTTGACGTTGAAGATCGTTGGGCGGGCCTCAAAACGGAAGGAGTCAACAGTGATAGTCATTTTCTTGACTTGCACGGCCGAAGTTGCCTTCGCTCCCAACTGTGACCAGCGAAAGGCAAGCCAGGGCGTCTTCCTTTCTTCAAGCAGACGAGCCATTTCGGGTATCAAGCCTAAGCCAAGCGATCCTATAAAGAGCCGTCCTGAGACAGTGGCGGTATCAATCTTGCGGTAGTCCCTCTTGAGAATCTTCCGCATGGCTTCATCGATCTCAACTGAATCGCATAGCCCCCGGGCGATGTTGTTATGCCGTCCCATTGGCAACGTACCGATCGGCAGGTCGGCCGCAAGTGCCACTCCGGCAATCAGATTGAAGGTGCCATCGCCGCCACAGGCCACCAGGGAGGTGACCCTTCCCCGGCGCTGTATGTGCGGCGGTGCCGGGCGCGCCGACCGCCTCAGGCCGCAGGCCAGGCTGGCTCTCTGGAGCAGGTTAGCTGCCGAATCCGACTCATAGATAGTATAGTGTCGCCCCTTTCTTCTAATCTGGGAGGCCAGTTTTTCAACCAGCTTGCGGTTGTAATTGGTTGCTCTGTTGTTTACAAGGAAGTAGTAGTGGGCATGCTCTTCTTTTTGGCGTCTTTTTCGTATCACACGATGATTATACGCAAAAAACCGTTGAGTGGAAAACTATTTCCCATCCTCATCCTGTAAGATTCCGAGAATGGGCTCCGATAGTCCGACTCAATAGCGGGCAATTGATGTCGATTAGGTGTTTGTAGGTTGCTTTGCTAAACAGGACACGATTATGTTAGAAGCTGTTGTGAAAGAAAAGGCAGAAACAGAGATATTCAAATTGAAGGGTAAAAACCTCCTTCGGATCGTCCCCTTTGTGGCCCTATTGCTGGTTTACCTTCCGGCGCTCTATGATTTGCTCATCGACTGGTGCACCGACCCCAACTACTCCCACGGATTTCTGGTCCCGGTTGTCTCCGGCGTCCTGCTGTGGAAGAAGCGGGACAAGCTGGCGTCTGTTCCACGTGGTCTTGACAAACGGGGCTTGACCCTGGTTTTGGTCGGATTAGGATTGTTTATCATCGCCAATGGGGCGGCGGAGTATTTCAGCCTCCGGTTCTCGTTCGTGCTGGTTCTGTTTGGGTTGACCTGGTACCTGTTTGGACGGGAAGTCATTAAACTGAGCTGGTTTGAATTCTTCTTCTTGATCTTTATGATTCCCATCCCTTATGTCATCTACTATGCGCTCACTTTTCCAATGCAGACCTTCGCTACTAAAATAACTGTTGGTCTCCTTAACCTCATCGGAACAGGGGCAATCAGACAGGGAAACATCATTCACATATCGGGGCATTCGCTCGAGGTGGCCGAGGCCTGTTCGGGAATACGGTCGCTGGTTTCTCTGCTGGCTCTGGGCGCTTTCTATGCCCGCGTTACCCAGAAACGGTTTGGAGGGCAACTTACCCTTTTCCTTTCGACTATACCAATTGCCGTAATCAGCAATATATTTAGGGTGTTTCTTACTTCGCTGCTGGTGTACACCGTTACGGACAAAGTTACCGGGGAGCCACTACATTCGATCCTGGGCCTGAGCATATTCGTGGTAGCTTTTGTCCTGCTGTTGGTTGTCGGACTCATTTTAAGGAAATTGTTCAAATGAAGTCGGCTGTGGTGCTATCTACCGTCCTGATTGTTATCAGCGGACTGTTCGGCAACTACTTGCGCTTCAACCGTCAAATGCCCGACAGGCTGCCGTCATTCAGCAGTATTCCCTATAATGCTGGAGGCTACTTTGGCGAGGAACGGAGATTCTCGGAAGCCAGCTACGATGTCCTCAAGGCGGACACGACTACTCTTCGGTTCTATCGCGCCTCCGACGGGACGCCTTTCTGGTTATTTGTCGCCTACTTTTCCTCGCAGAAATACGGCAGCCAGATTCATTCGCCCAAGCACTGCCTTCCCGGCGGGGGCTGGAAGATCGAAAGGCAGGAGCCGTTTAGTCTCCATTTTCCGGGCGGCGTCACAAAAGAAATCAATCGCGTCCTCATTACGGATCGGCAGAAGAAGCAGTTAATGTTTTACTGGTTTGAAACGAGAAGCGGGGCGATCCGTGACGAGTTCAGGCTCAAGTGGGACCTGATGAAGAACTCTCTCCTGTTACGACCGACCGACGCTGCCTTTGTTCGCCTGACTGTTCCTATCAAAGGGGGGACCGTTGAACAAGCAACTGCCAAAGCGAGTGATTTCTTAAATGCCTTTTATCCTGGCTTGGAGCGCGCTTTTTCCTTCAACAATTAGACCTTGAAGGCAACGGCTTCCTTTCTTATCATTGGTCATGCTTTTTCTCCTGGTCAAACTGGCCCGCCCCGCCCAATGGCTCAAGAACGGCATAATCCTTCTGGCGTTGATATTTGCCGGAGAGATGACACACCCAAAGAAAGTAGAGCTGACCCTTCTGGCGATAGCGATATACTGTCTGCTGTCTTCGGCAGTTTATACCTTCAACGATCTGGTTGACCGCGAGAAAGACCGTGAGCATCCGCTGAAGAAGCGTCGCCCGATCGCTTCTGGCGAGGTATCTGTCGGCACCGCTACCGTTATGATTTTGATCCTGTGTGGCGTTGGGCTTGTCGGGGCCTGGCTGATGAATATGGCATTCTTTGTAACGGCGGTTGTATTCCTGGGTCTGAATGTGCTGTACACGGTCTGGTTGAAAAACATAGTTATCGTAGACGCCATGGCAGTAGCCTTCGGTTTCGTTGTACGCGCGTACGCCGGCGCCTTTGCAATCGAGGTCCCAGCCTCAAAGTGGATGCTTATAAATACCCTCTTGCTGGCCTTGTTCCTTGCGTTTGGCAAGAGACGTCATGAGCTGGTTGTCCTTGAGGAAGGCGCTACTGCCCACCGCAAGATTCTGGGGAGGTACTCTCCCTATCTGCTGGATCAGTTGATTGCCGTGGTGACGCCCTCGGTGTTGGTAATGTATATGCTCTACTCTTTCTCCACCGAGGTATCAGTAAAACTGGGCACACAGAACCTCTTTGCTACGATACCTTTTGTAGTCTACGGACTCTTCCGCTACCTTTACCTAATTCACAAGGAGGAAAAGGGCGGCTCGCCTACGCGCATCCTGATTACCGATGTGCCCATAATGACTACGGTGATATTATGGCTTATAACCTCAAGTCTGGTGTTGTACATGCTATGAAGAGAGCGTTCACAATTGTGGCGGGCATTATCTGCCTCAGCCTGGTTTGCCTTTCGTGCAGTAAGCAACAAAAAGAGGCGTCGGCTCCGAAGGGAGAGACCGATTCGTCGACCGAAGCGATCCCCGTTTATGTTGAGAACCTGCTTTCAGGCGAACCGGAGGCGGCTGGGATCAAACGACTTGGTACCGTAAAGAAAATCATGCGAGCCGATGTAGATTCGGTCCTCGGCCCAGAGGCGCAGGCATATCTGGCTTACAACCTGGTTGCTATGGCCTCGGCGGAGTATGAAGTAAACGGAGTGACAGTCTCTACCGAGGTTGCCCAGTTTGCGTCGCTGGAAGATGGTTACGGCTTCTATGCCAGCCTGCGACCGGTGGGAGCCGGCGCCGGCGGATTTGGAACCGAATCCTTTTCATGGGGGAAGGTGAGGTACTTTACTTGTGGAGAGTTCGTAGTCAGGTTGGCAGTGGAGAAGGAAGACAGCTCTCATTTTACTGCACAGACACTTGTTGGGCAGGAGATAGACAGCCGGATACCAGTGCCGCCTACCCCTCCACCGTTCTTCATGCTCTTCCCAACTGCCCAGAAGATTCGCCTATCCAACCGGTACTACTCCTATGATTTCCTTGATCTTCCCGGGCTCGATGAAGTTTACAGCACGGATTATCTCACTGGCGGTGACACGGTGATCTTCTTTTTGACGATGGATGAAAGCGGTTGGAAGTTCCTGAAGCTGAGGGAATACGGCGAGTCGATCGGCGATCTATCCTCTTCGCCAAAGTCGTTTCCCTATGAGGGGTATTCGCTGGCATTTACTGATCCACATCGCGGCAGAATTGTTGCCGGTTTAGTACGAGGCAAACTGGTGGGTATCATTGGTTATGATGCTGCCAAGAACGACCGCCTTGCCTCTCGCTGGGTGCGGGGGTTGAAGTAACGTCGTTAGTTCGCCCTCTTGAACGCCTCCATGAACGCCGCCAGTTTCTCAACCCCTTCGAGAGGCATGGCATTGTACAGAGACACCCGTATCCCACCGACACTGCGGTGTCCCTTCAGACCGATAAACCCGGCTGCTTTGGCCTCGGAGACAAACTTCTTCTCCAGGTCTTCCGAAGGAAGGCGCATAGTAACATTCATCCAGCTTCGGCTGTCGGGTTCGACCGTTCCTCGGAAGAAGTCCGGGTTGCCATCTATTATCTGATAGATGCGATCCTTCTTGGCGATATTGGTCTTTTCAATTGCTTGAAGGCCGCCTTGTTTCTTTATCCACTCCAGCACTAGCTTGACCATGTAGACGGGAAAGGCCGGAGGTGTATTGTACAGCGAATTCTTCTCGGCGTGGGTCTTGTAACAGAACATGGTGGGTAGGTTGTCCGGGCACTTAGCCAGCAGGTCGTCGCGGATGATTACCATCGTGACGCCAGCAGGACCGAGATTCTTCTGTGCACCGGCGTAGATGAGGGAAAACTTGCTGAAATCAAGACGGCGGGAGGCGATATCGGAGGACATGTCGCATATCAGGGGGATGTCTCCCGTGTCGGGAAACTGATGTAATTGGGTGCCTTTGATCGTGTTGTTGGAGGTAACATGGAGATAGGCGGCATCCGCGGGAAGGTCTATTTCAGTAGGTTTGGGAACGCGTTTGTAGTCCTGATCTTTGGATGAAAAGGCAAGATGCATTCTCCCAATGATCTGAGCTTCCTTGATCGCTTTGGTCGACCAGGAGCCGGTGTCGACATAGGCTGCTGTCTTGCCCGATGGCAGGAAGTTCAAGGGAATCAGGGCGAACTGGGTCGACGCCCCACCGCCGATGAACAGAACTTTGTAGTTATCCCCAAGCCCCAAGATTTCATGTACCATCGCCATAGCTTTGTTGTTGATGTCGTCAAATTCCGGCGAACGGTGGGATATTTCCATCACTGACATCCCGGTATCGGCATAATCAAGCAGCTCCTGTTGCGCCTGCTGCAGAACTTCCAGTGGGAGCGTAGCCGGGCCGGGATTAAAGTTATAAACTCTGTTAGCCATTGTTCTACCTCAGTTATTTCACAAGTGTAAGGATATCGTTTCGTTTATGCTCAATCCCCTGTTACTTGCTTGATACATATTCTCCAATGAGGCGGTCTATTATCATTCCTATTCTAAGCATGTTCTCTGTTGTGGAGGCGCCAACATGTGGGGTGAAAATACAGTTCGGCGCGTTGAAAAGGGGCGAGTCGGCTGGCGGATCGGAGTACCAGACATCGGTGGCGAAACCGGCCAGTTTGCCACTTTTAAGCGCCTCGACAATATCTTCTTCGACACAAAGTTTCCCCCGGCCAGTGTTGACGAGATAAGCGCCATCCTTGAACTCGGTCAGAGTCTGCTTGTTTATGATTCCCCGAGTGTCTTCCAAGAGAGGCATGTGCAGGGAGACAAAATCCGACTTATTGAGAACTTCTTTCATTGTTGGCCTAATATCGGCGAAGTCTGTGAAATTTACATCCGGATGCCAGCCGAGCACTCTCATCTGGAAAGCGTGCGCCCGCGCCGCCAGCGATAGCCCTATGCGCCCGAGGCCGAGAATGCCAAGTGTCTTACCACCAAGCTCCACACGTTTCAGTTCTTTTTTGATCCATTTCCCCTCGTGCATTGACTGGTCGGCCCGGGGTATCTCATTGGCTAGGGCAATCATTAACGCGAAAGCCAGCTCTGCCACCGCTTTCGTGGAGGCTTCGGCTGTGTTGTTAACGATAATACCCTTTTCCTTAGCGTAGCCCTGGTCGATGTTGTCGAGCCCCACGCCGCCCCGCAAGACCATTTTCAGCTTGGGAGCGCTGTCAATGTAGTCCCGGGTAACTTTGGTCTTGCTACGTACCAGAACTATCTCAGCTTCAGAGAGACGGCTTTTGTCGTCGGTCACTTCCCCGTATTTGGAGAGGATCCCGGGTAGGCTGGGATCAAAAGCGTCAGAGATCAGTATGAGCATAGTGATAACCTTTCTTCTGTCGTTTTAATGTAAGTTCACATCTATCTTACTTCACAGACTATGCTTGTCAGGACCGTAATGGTCCTGACCTATCTGGCCCTATTCATCAAGTAAGTTGACAACTATTCCACTTCGCAGTTTGGGCTCAAACCAGGTTGACTTGGGAGGCATCACTTGGCCGGCGTCAGCGACTTCCAACAATTGCTCCACCGAGGCGGGATACAGCGAGAAGGCAACGGCGTACTGATCGGAATCGACCAGCCGCACCAGTTCCTCTACACCGCGAATACCGCCGACGAAATCAATCCGCTGATCAGTGCGAATGTTTTCGATACCAAGGATCGGCTTGAGGAAATTGCTGGAAAGCACCGCCGAGTCAATCGACTCTGACGGATGCTGAGCGTTGAAGCTTCCTTCTTTGGTCTCGAGTACAAACCATTGCTTATGGCAATACAGGCCAAATTGGTAGTTCTTGTTTGGTACCACTGGGCCGGCGTGTGGCGCTACAGTAAAATTCGCACTTGCCTTTTCCAGTAACTGGGTTACAGCCATGCCTTTCAAATCCTTGACCACCCGGTTGTAGGGCAGGATATGAAGCTCATCGTCGGGGAATAGCACGTTCAGGAAGAAGTTGTAATGCTCCTGCCCGGTATGATTTGAATTCTCTTTTTTTAGGCGGCGCGCTACCTCAGCGGCGGCAGCCGAGCGGTGGTGGCCATCGGCGATATACAGTCCATGCAAGTCGGCAAAAGCGCTGACCAGGTTGTCAATCTGCTCAGCATCCCCAACTACCCACATCTGATGACGCACGCCATCTTCGCTTACAAAATCATATTTGGGCGGCTCCTGAGTGGTCTTTTCAAAGATTGCCCTGATCTCTTTCCGGTTGCGAAAAATGGAAAAAACCGGCCCCACCTGTGCCCGAGTGTACATAATGTGATTCGCGCGGTCATCGACTTTTTCCGGGCGGGTGTACTCATGTTTTTTTATCTGGCCGTTGTTGTATTCCTCAACCGAGGTCAGGGTTACCAGCCCGGTCTGGCTATGCTCGTTCATTGTCAGCCGGTAGAGATAGAAACAGGGTTTGCTGTCGCGGCACATGAGCCCGTCATTTATTAGCCTTTCAAGATTCTCCTTACCGCGACGATAGACCTGCTCGCTGTGGATTGGAGTGCCGGTATCGAAGTCGACTTCAGGTTTGTTGACTCTCAAAAACGAATCCGGGTTCCCTTTGACGAGCTCGCGGGCTTCGTCACTGCTCAACACATCATAGGGCGGTGAGGCGACCTGCGCGATATGCCGGGGTATGGGCCTCAAACCTCTGAAAGGACAAATAACAGACATATCAAAACTCACTCTCAAACACTGAAATAGGGCGGTGTTGCTCTGCGTGATTTGGTTTTTGCTTTGCACGCAGATGGCGGGTGGGGCCGGGCAATACTACCAATAACCATAAGCGATTCCATAGTCATATAATTTAACAGAAAATCCCAATAATCCAACTGTATTATACGTGCAGAAGACAGCGCCTGCCGAACACAGCCGGCTATATCCCACCGGCAATCCTTCTTGTGCCCCGTTTCATATCTTGCGGAACTAAGACATCGCGCGATGTCCTGTTTCTTGGAAATTCATGAATCTGAGAGGGTACTTCTCTGTGATCTGGTGTGGTTCGTGAACAAGGATTTCGCCGGCAAGATGCCCTGCCCTTTTATATCGTTTTTTGGTTGTACTAATACAAGTCTTCTTATTTGTGTCACCCCTTAATCCCATTTAAGCTATCTGCGGGGACTGGCTCCGCCAATACGCAAAGTAGATATGGAACTATTCAACTAATAAGGACTCATGTCATCTGGAGTCATCAGAACATAAAAAACAGGCCGGTGAACAACCGGCCTGTTGACATAGAATAACCTGTGTCGGTCGCTATTTCATGTGTTTTGACACCAGCTTGGTCATTTCAAACATCGATACCTTTGCCTTGCCGCCGAAGAGCTTTTTCATCTTCTCGTCAGCGTTGATCATCCGGCGATTGACCGTATCCTGAAGTCTATTTTTCTTGATATACAGCCAGAGTTTCTTGGTCACTTCTGTACGAGGGATAGGCTTCATTCCGACGACAGCGCCCAGCGCATCAGACAGCATCATGGGACGCATGAAAGCAGGATTCGGTTTGCGCTTGGACTTTGTTTTTCTCTTGGCGGCTGTCTTCCTGGCGGCGGGCTTCCGAGTGGTTGCTTTACGAACAGTCTTCTTCCGAGCTGTAGTCTTCCTGGCCGTAGTCTTCCGCGTGGTAGCCTTCCTGATCGGTTTTCTTTTGGCAGAGGCTCTCTTGGCGGTGGTCTTCTTCCTTGCGGTTGTTCTTTTCGCAACTGTCTTCCTAGTTGCGGTTTTCTTCCTGGCAGTTACTTTCTTTCTCACTGTGGTTTTCTTGGCCGGCTTTCTCTTCGGCGCTACTTTCTTCTTCCTTACTACTGCCATTTGTTGCTCCTTTGGCATTAGGGTTTGTGTATTATTAATTTCCCTTACTCTCTATTAATCGGGACAACAAATACCATGTTAACGGATGGTTTCAAGCACCATCCCCTCATACAAAATATAGTCTTTTTTTTGATTCTTTTGCAAGAAAAAAATATTCAGATTCGACGAAAAAATATCCCTTCACTAGGGGCCACCACTTGCAGGCAATAGCTGTTATGGGATCATCCTTACCTCCCGCGCAGTTGTATGATCGGTGCTTCGGGGGGACAGCCAAGTCGAAAAGGGAACCAGTGTCCCACTCCGGAAGAGGTGTACAAGTGGCTCTGTCCGCGCCGATAGTGCCCCCAGATGTACTGGTGGGGCCAAAGTACATCAAGAAGGGAATGGTTGGCGAAACCGATTTGTCCTCCGTGAGTATGGCCGGCGAGAGTTAAATCTATACCTGCCTCAGAGGCGTAATCGAAGACATTAGGGCGATGGCTCATAAGTATCAGGAAGTCCTCGCCACGGAAGTCCGACAATGTTCGATCCACTGTTTGTCTGAAGAAAGTGTTATCTTCTCCCCATAGAAACCGCGGGTCATCAATACCGCCGATAAACAGAAGGCACGGCCCGATAGCTACTCTGACTCCCTGATTGACCAGCAGGGGAATGGGGGATCTGTCAAAAATCCGTCTAACACTGCTTATCCCGTGAAAATACTCATGATTGCCCAGGCTGGCGAAAATGCCCAGAGGGGGATTCAGGTTCTCTATCGTAGATAGAGCGCCGGGGAGAAGGCGCAGATCGTCTGCTATATCGCCCGTAACAAGAACCAGATCGGGTGCGAATCGGCTGGCGTCGCAAATGACTTCGGCCAGGTCGTCAAGGGTTACGTAGTGTCTCAGGTGCATATCCGAGAGGTGGAGGATTTTCAGTCCTTCCAGGTCGGGAGGAAGATCGTCAACGACGATTGTTTTGGTGTAGACATTGACACCGGCAAAAGCGCGGGTCAGACCCGAGACTCCCATGGTCACGGTAACAATTGGCAGACCTGCTGCCGCGGCTTTCAAGAAGACCCGTCGGTTCTGGTCGGGGAGTTGGGGTTTTTTTGTTTTTCGCCTTGCAGCAAACCAATCTATACCTCGGTAGACGAAATGAAAAATCCCCGACAGCGGCAGAGACAGCATCAGGCATACCTCAAGGATAAAGGTCATTGCGGTCAGGGTTGCTGACGGGTAGGCCAGCCAGTTCCGTGTGTAGTATTCGCCGAGCCCCCACAGTAGCACCATCGCCGTGCCGAACAGCGGCAGGCTCCAGGCGGCGGTTCTGATGTATTTGTTATTCCACCAAGTTCGATTCAGAAATCGCAGTAGGGCTATCTCAGTCAGGCCAAAGAGCAGAATGACCACGACAGCGAACATGAGAGGTAGAAAAATGCGCATCCGGCCAATTACCCTTTGTCAGCAGGTGACCCCATACTATAGCGGTTATAGGAGGCTGCCTCCAGCCTACTTCCGCCAGACCGCCGGGCGGAGAACAATTAACACGGTGAATATCTCGAGCCGGCCCAGAAGCATTGAGAAGATCAGAATCCATTTGCCCGGGATGGGAATCCACCCGTAGTTCTCGACAGCGCCGATCCCAGCTAGCCCCGGTCCGATATTCCCGATAGTGGCTGCCGAACAGGCAATGGCGGTAGTCAAGTCGGGTACAAAGAGCGTCATCAATCCCGCTGTGATGACAAACAGTCCGACAAAAAGAACAAAGAACGAGACCACGTTAATTATATGCGGTTCATCTATAGTCTGATCGCCTATCTTTACCGGCGCCACCAGACGCGGCTGGGTCAATTTGCGCAGTTCGTTCAAAGCTACCCGGATGACAATTTTGATGCGAATCATTTTCATGCCGCCACCGGTAGAGCCGGCACAGCCTCCGAAAAACATCAAGAGAATCAGAAGAAACCGCAAAAAATCCGGCCAGAGGTCAAAATCGGCAGTGACAAAACCGGTCGTCGTTATAATGGATACGGTCTGAAACGAAGCTACCCTGAAGGTGTCATACAAGGTGCCAAGCTTACTACTTTGCTCGACATAGTGGGTATGGAACTCGCCGGCAGTCATTTCACTGGTCCGGAAATGGGCGGAGGCCGATTCCTCGGGAGCCGGACCGTGGATATAAAGTACACAGGTGAAAATGATTACAGCAGCAACGATAACTGACGCGTAAAAAGCAAACTCCTTGTTCCTTGCAAGGGATTTGAAATCCCCTCGCAGAACACGAAAGTGCAGGAGGAAGTTTGTCCCGGCAAAGAACATAAAGATGATAATAACCCACTGTATGAAGTCGGAGTTGTAGGCGCCAATCGAGGCGTTCTTGGTGGAAAAGCCCCCTGTTGCCATGGTGGCGAAGGTATGGCAGGCGGCGTCGAAGAGACTCATGCCACCCAGTAACAGAAGCAGCGTCTCGGCGACACTCAGAAGCAGGTAAACGCCCCAGAGAACAGAGGCAGTCTGTGCTAACCTGGGACGAAGCCTGTCTTTGGTCGGGCCCGGCACCTCGCCGCGGAACATCTGATAACCGGAGACGCCCATAGCAGGGAAAATGGCAATGGCCAGCGTAATAATCCCCATCCCCCCAAGCCAGTGAGTTAGAGCCCGCAGGAACAACAGCGAGCGGGGCATCGACTCGACATTGCTCAGGATTGAAGCGCCGGTGGTGGTGAACCCGGACATTACCTCGAAATAGGCGTCTGTAAATGAGAGAACCAGCTCAGGAAAGCCACCACCGCGTTCGGCCACAAAGTAGAAAAACAGTGGAACAGAGGCCAGAAAGGCCAGGGTGAGCCAGCCGATTGTCACAATTGCATATCCCTCTCGCACACCCTGCAGGTCCCGTCCACTGCGACAGAGAAAGACCAGCGTTGAGCCGGCCACAAAAGAAAAACCGATAGCCAGGATAAAGCCGAAAATGTCGGCCTTTGAGAGCAATTCAAACAGCTTCAGGTGCCGGTTGTCATAGATAGCTATCCCTAATGGCACCAGCAGAGCGGCGCCCATCACCTGTATCAACTTGCCGATAGCGTACCCGACGGCGGTTTTGTGCATAAGCTACCTTTGCTTGAAAGCTCCGCGCGGCTTAAAAAGCTTGGAGATAGTCGGCAGGTTCCTGTGATGAGTTATCATGATGACATGGTCATCAGCTTCGATGACCGTCTCGCCGTCAGGTAGAATCATTTTGTTCTCCCTTACAATGACACCAATGATAGAGCCGCGCTTAAGCTTATGGGCAAGTTTCTTCACCTTGGATTCGGCAATGGGGCTGTTGGGATCGACGGTGAAGCGAATCGCCTCAATATCGACATCGGAGAGCTTAACCACCGCCCCGATATGTCCGCGGCTAATCATCTCCAGGATTTCACGCGCGGTAGTGAGACGGGGATTGATCACATGGTCAATCCCAATCGAGTTGAACAGCTTGTCGTGAAGGGATTCCGTTGTAGTGGCTATTATCTCATGTGCTCCCCCCGACTTTGCCAGCAGAGCAGAAAGCATGTTGTAGTCGGCTCCTTCCGACACAGCGATGAAAAACGAAGCCTTATCCACGTTGAGTTCACTGAGGAGATCGGGATCAGTACAGTCGCCGTGCAGGACCTCGATTCTGTCAAACATACCGGCTGCTGTCTTGGCATGATCGAGGTTGGGATCGACGTAGGTAACCTGGTTCTCCGTTTGGTTGAGGGCGCGCGCCAACTCCAGAGTCGAGTACGAGTCACCCGTCATGATTATTTTCCGGCTGCTCTTCCTCTCAACACCCACGAGGTCTAAAAAGCGGTCCAGGGACTCACGGGGAAAGAGTGTATAGAGAATGTCACCCGGTTCAATTTCAGTGTCGCCGCCGGGGATCACGCCCACTCCTTCGCGCACGAGAGCGGAGAACAGGACGACATTGGGAGCAATTGCCCGGCGAATCTCCTGTGGTGTCTTATGAGCTAGCGGGGTTTTTTCAGTAACCCGGTACCCTCTCATCAGGATTCTACCGCCCTCGAAGTCAGCCGACTCCATAGCGTGGGGAGTCCGGACAAACTGCAGAATATGGTCAACCAGCGCCTTCTCCGGATGGATCACGGAAGTGATACCGAGTTTCTCCAGATCGACCAGCTTGCTGGTTTCAGCGAATTCGTTGCTTCGCAGCCGGGCGATGCGCCGTGGCACATCGTACTGGGCGGCAATTGTGCACACCACAAGGTTGACTTCATCACTTGGCGTGACAGCAAGGACCATGTCGGCGCCCGCCAGTCCGGCTTCTTTCAACAAGGCCGGAGATGAACCCGAGCCGTTGAGTATTTGCAAGTCGAGCTTTTCCGAGATTGTCCGGCAGAGGTCCGGATTGGTTTCAATCAGGGACAGATGGTGCTTATCTTTTAACAGGTGCTCAGCCAGGCTATACCCAACCACTCCGCCGCCGACAATAATTATCTTCATACGGTAATGACAACCTCATCTTGGACAGGTCAGGACTCACACAGTCCAGGCCCGCTCTCCTGCAATTTATTCCACTACAATTACTATTGGCTTGAGCGGATAATCAAACAAATTATTTTGCGCCATCGCATGGCGGTAAAGAAGCTCTATCGCCCGGCATATTCTTACAAGGCGAGCGTAGAAAAGCCTGCGGTTATTTGACAGGGACCACAGGCTTTTAATCATATGACATTGTGGTAGAGCGGGTGTCTATAACTCCTGCTCTACATTTGCTTAAAAACCGTATATCTCGCCATACTTGGTGTTCATGTAGTCGATCAATGGCCGGTAATCCATGGGTTTGCCGGTCACTTTCTCGCACAGCTTGTTGGCGCGGTAGCGCTGGCCGTGCTGGTGGATATTCGTACGCAGCCACTCCCGCAGGTTGGAGAAGATGCCCTGTTCAAACTGCTTCTCCAGGTCCGGTATGTCTTCATTGGCTTTGGCAAAGAACTGGGCGGAGAAGAGGTTCCCCAGGGTGTAGGTGGGGAAATAGCCCATCAGTCCGGATGACCAGTGAACGTCCTGGAGGCAGCCATTGGAGTCCTTATCAACTTCGATACCGAAATACTTCTTGAACCGCGTATTCCATTCACCTGCTGCATCGGCAGGTTTGAGATCGCCGGTGAGCAAAGCGCGCTCCAGCTCAAAACGAAGGAGGATATGCAGGTTGTATGTAGCCTCATCAGCCTCAACGCGGATATACGATGACCGGACATCGTTGATGGCGCCGTAGAAATCGTCCAGGGTTACCCCCTCAAGGGATTTGCGGAACAACCGCTGAGCCTGTGGGAAGAAGTACTTCCAGAAGGCCTTGGAGCGACCGACTTGATTTTCCCACATCCGTGACTGTGATTCATGAATCCCTAAAGAAACCGATTCTCCCATCGGCGTGCCGAAATGCTTCTGTTTATCAAGCCCCATCTCGTACATGCCGTGGCCAGCCTCGTGCATGGTGCCGAACAGGGCGTCATTGAGGCGGTTAGGGTTGTAGCGGGTGAGAATGCGGGTGTCGCCGGGGCCGATGCCTGTGCAGAACGGGTGGGTGGTAATATCAAGACGGCCGGCGTTGAAGTCGTAGCCTATCGCAGCCGCCACCGACTCGCCGAAAATCCGCTGCTTATCGACATCATATTCACGCTCGACAATCGAAACGTCCGGCTTTTTGGGGGCATCCTTGATTTTGCCCAGTAGAGTAACCAGCTCATCTCTCAAATTCTTGAAAACCTCGACAATGTCGTCAACTGTAGCTCCCGGCTCGTAATCATCGAGAAGGGCATTGTATGGCTCCCCTTCGTAACCGTAGGCGTCAGCCTTCTGGCGGCTAAGCTTGAGGATTTTCTCCAGCCAGGGAAGAAAATGCTTGAAGTCGGAGTTCTTCCGGGCGGTTGCCCATTCCTGCTGGGCCAGGCTGGTGGTCTTGGTGATTTCCTCCACTAATTCCTTGGGAAGTTTGGTCTGCTTATCATACTGATAGCGCAGTTCGCGGATATTGGCCGCCTCCGGCGAATCCTCATCTTTGATTAGATCTGATTGTTCTACCTGAGAAATCAGGTCATTGATTTTAGGGTCGGTGAACATCTCATGGATCATGCGGGCAAGCAGACCCATCTGCTCGGCTCGGAAGGGCGTACCGGCGGGCGGCATATATGTATGCTGGTCCCAGTACAGAACCGATGCACTCGATCCCAGCAGGGAGATTTCCTTGCATCGCTTTACCAGTTCGTCATAGGCGTTTTGTGGTGTCATCTTTTCACTCCTTGGCAATTGGCGGCCTTCATCAGGGCAATGCCTGCTTAGTCGTCGACAAAGCCTTTTTCGTCAGCCGACTTTTTAGGTTGCAAGTTTTTTAATTCATTGGTAAAAATATACAAAATCTTTTGGAAACGCAACCGGCACTACAGCAACTCCGATTTATTCGCTTGAATATCTTTGGTTATTTCAAGTAATTGGTATAGCCGATAATTGGCAGGTCTCTTCGAGACTTGTTCTACAACTCAAGTAGGTCGGGTTCCTTGTAAACCCGACAATTAAAAGGAGAAAACGATGCTCGTTACAACCACCCCCAACATCGAAGGCAAGCGTATTAGCAACTACTACGGTCTGGTCAGCGGTGAGGCGATTATGGGCGCCAATATCTTAAAAGACCTTTTCGCCAGCATTACCGACATTGTCGGCGGCCGCTCTGCTGCGTACGAAAAGGAGCTGCGAGCAGCCAAAGACACCGCTATTAATGAAATGTGCCAGCAGGCGCAGGAGATGGGCGCCAACGCCGTGATCGCGGTCGATCTCGATTACGAGACGGTCAGCCCCGGCGCCAGGGGCGGCATGCTCATGGTCACCGCCAGCGGCACGGCGGTTAAGGTGGAGGGGTAAACGCATTGAATTGCAGGGCAGAAGCCAGAGCGCTTCAGCCACGATAGGCAAGACCGCTAAAGGGTTTTGCTCTACCTTTACTAGTCCCCTCTTGAGAGGGGATTAAGGGGTGTGTTTGAAACGCAAGATCATTCCATACGATCCTAAGTTGAAACAACTTGCACGAGAATTACGCAATAATAGTACCCTTTCCGAAGTACTTTTGTGGAAGCATCTCAAAGGAAGACAAATCCAGGGGTATGATTTCCATCGCCAAAAGCCTCTTGATCAATACATCGTTGATTTCTTCTGCTGCGAATTGATGCTGGCTATCGAAATTGATGGTGATAGCCACGATTACAAAGAACGGGAAGATCAGAAAAGGCAAAATCGACTGGAATCACTCGGAGTGAGGTTTTTGAGATTCTATGACCATGACGTCAAGCAGAATATGGAAGGGGTCTTAACAACTATTAAACAATGGATAAAAGAACACACCTCGCCCTCCGGGCACCCCTCTCAATAATGACACACCCCGCCCTCCGGGCACCCCTCTCAAGAGGGGAATAATTGAGCGACCGACCTTTTCAATGAATACGCAACAAGTCCCCTCTGGAGAGGGGATTCAGGGGTGTGTTTGATAGCAAATATATTCTGTCAGCTCAGATTTTGAGCTTGCCAAGAGCGTGACCCGACAGTAACCTGTTGAGGGCGTCAGGTCACATTCGCCTGAGGCGAACAAGACCTGACGCAACGGATAAAACGAAAGATACCAAGAATTAACTCCCCTCTCGAGAGGGGATTAAGGGGTGTGTTTGGTAGAATAAGTAGATCGAAAGTCTTGTGCTTTCGACACATATTCTCTGTCGAAACCGTATGAGTTTCAAACTATAAACTGTTAGGTAGAGTACCTTGTGCATCAACGAGCGGACATTATGAATCCATGATGCGTGTTTTTTCGTTGCCTGCAATGATAGCAATGTAGCGAATAGGTATTTCAATATAAGTAAACGGAAACAGTTTTTTCACTATTTTAACCTTTACCGTGCGATACACACGAGCCAATTGAAGCCGCGAAGAAGGATTCTGGCTACCGGGTCCCTTTACGCGTACGAGTAGAAACAACCGCTGTGGTCGGCTGTGCAACTCCACAGATGTTCGCACATTCCCGAATGATCTTCCCTCAAGGTGAGCCTTCAAAACTATTTCAGAGTCAAAGACATTGACTGACTCACCGTAGATGAGTTTTCCCTTCTCCGCTTTGTGAGCTAATTCTTTGTCTAGCATTACAGTTATTTTGAATCTGGATTTGGGAATTGACACTACTCGATTGGTTTTGCTGTATGCATCCACTACAAAAGCGTAGCCTTTTTTAGTCTCGAATTGAGACACGTAGCTCATTGCAACGGGATACTTAAAGAATCCCCATGTGAATCGGGTAAGTAATCGAACAATTTGAATCAATAACTCATACATTAATGCAATAATATGAGGATTTATGCTCTCGTAGCAACAATAAACGTCAAGCCAACTCAAGGAACTGTTCTTTGGACCCCTGATTTCTGACGCTCCAAGCAGAAAATACAAATTGTACTTACATGTTCAGTATTCTATATTGACTAGTATATAACGAGAAGAACATTTTGCCGCACGCACGAAACGAAAAAGTGGATACGCTCTTGGACAAAGAATTCAAGGTCTTAGACCATGGCTTTGTCCGGCTGGTGGACTATATGGGCAGTGATGCCGCTATAGTACAGGCGGCAAGGGTAAGCTATGGTGAGGGGACAAAACAAGTCTCCGAAGACCGGGCGCTGATCCGCTACCTCATGCGCCAAGGGCATACGTCGCCGTTTGAGATGGTGGAGTTCAAGTTTCACGTCAAGCTGCCCGTCTTTGTCGCCCGGCAGTGGATCCGCCACCGCACAGCCAGCGTCAACGAGTATTCAGGCCGCTACTCGGTGATGAAAGAGGAGTTTTACATTCCCGAAGCCAAGGACATCCGCTTCCAGTCCACTGTCAACAAACAGGGCCGTGCCGAAGAAGAGGTGCCGGACGAACTGAAGCGACGCTTCATCGATTTTCTGAAAAAGACGCACGCTGCCTCCTATGAAGAGTACCAGCGCTTGATCGATGAAGGTCTGGCGCGCGAGCTGGCCAGGATCGGCCTTCCCCTGTCGCTGTATACTGAGTGGTACTGGAAAATCGACCTGCACAACCTCTTCCATTTTCTGCGCCTGCGCATGGACCCCCACGCTCAGCAGGAGATTCGCCAGTACGCCAATATCATGGCGGATATGGTCAAAGTCGTCTGCCCGATAGCGTACGAGGCATTTATGGATTACTCCTTGAACGCTCTCTCATTTTCAGGACCTGAGCTGAAGGTGCTGAAGGAAAGTCTATCTGACCTGTCACTTACGAAGGAAGAATTAGTCAAACGGGGTTTGTCCAGGCGTGAGGCGGAGGAGTTTCTTGAGAAGCTGGAGAAGCTGAGTGACCTGTAAAAGGCGTTCAATGCTGTCTTTGGTCTAACATATACCAGTCTGCATTCTTGGTAGGAGGTATCATTCGAATGGGAATCATGGAATACGCCAATGAGAGGGTGAAGAAGTTCAGCATCGTTGATGTCAAGCTGGCCCAGGGTATAGGGATATTCGTGGCCCTGATTCTCGCCAAACTCATACCCCAGATTATGAATATCAGCATCTGGTGGTTTGTGGCTTTGTTGATCATATGCGCAGCCAAGCCGTGTTATGTGTTTTTTATTAAGAAATAGAGTTGTTGCAGAACCGACGGGCTTCTGATGTCTGGGAGCTCTTAATCCACGCAGTTGCACGGTAAAACGGCTGCGCTTGGTTGGCTAGCCCCAACCCTGGTTGAAATCTCGATATAGTACTGGCTGTTCATGACCCTTTCCATTTGTGAGTTGTATTCATAGATCTGGGGCACTTTATAAAGCAACTCGGATGTCGAGACTCCATTGGCGTCCATAAAGGTTGTATCGGACGCAAACGGTTTCTGATGGGGAAGTATCAGCAACCCCCACTCCGGTATGAATACCTCACACCGGTTGTCAAACCTGCCGTCCGGGAACTTTTGGTCGTCGGTATTGTACTGATCCAACCCCAGAACTTCAATGAAGCGTTCTGCTTTCCCGTTGGATATCTGGCACTCACAGGTGTGGATACTTCCTTCCAATCCTGGGAGTCCGTAGAAAACCTTGATATCAATATCATCCCAGTTGATCTCACCGGGTATGCTATAGCAATTGCGCCACATCAGGTTCCATGTCTGATATTGAGGCTGCGGTGCATCATGGTAAAGCAGTTTTAGCAGAAGTGTGTCGTCGATGTGACCAATAGTATCGGTACTACCATTCGCCCGATCAACCTCCATATATATCCCAAGGGCCTTGTGGAGAGGGCGACGCGGCTCAAAGACGACATAGTGGCGGTTCCGCCCGCATTCATTGAAGTAGGTACACGACTCCGGAGCGACTTCCTTCACTCCACCCATCGATCTGAGATCGATATTCTCAGGCAGGAACATACTGGTGTCATTCGGGTCGACCGCAAGGTAGGCCGGT
The DNA here is from genome assembly GCA_964416195.1 of uncultured Ignavibacteriales bacterium. Taxonomy (GTDB): domain Bacteria; phylum Zixibacteria; class MSB-5A5; order GN15; family FEB-12; genus CAYQDB01. The sequence goes on along the minus strand of CAYQDB010000005.1, from coordinate 73,193 downwards.
AGCCCCTCTGGTTCTTGCCTGGTGTTTACCTGTTCATAGACGAGCAGTGTTACCACCGAATCTCCTGGTTGAAAATCAGCAGGATAGCCGAGGTCAAAGATCCGCTTCTCCAGGTAGGCATAGTCTCTGATATAGGTTCTATTGTATGAAGGTTCTTGCGAATACCCGGTACACTTGTCATCGGAGCAGGAAAGACCTGAGGTAAGAGACAAGATGATGACTACAAACGAGAGGACAAACAGCTTTGATGAGTGACGGTGACTCAATGATGGTCCTCTCATTAGATGTTCTGCCTAACCGGTTGTGATAGTGGCATGATGTTAATGCTGTATAGCATGTCAGACTCCAAGAGCCACTGCCTACTTTCCTTCTTTCGCAGCCAGCTTCACAAAAGCATCGACATAGTCAAGTTGTCGGTTTACGGCGTCGATCCAGAAATCCTCCTGGGTCAGGTCAACTCCAAGATGTTTCCGTGCAACCTCCTCGGTGGTCATGCTGCCGGTGTCGGCCAACAGAGCGCGGTACTTGTCAGCGAAGGCGGCGCCCTCTTTCTTGGCACGGTCATAAACGCCACCAGAAAAGAGGTAACCAAAGGTGTATGGGAAATTGTAGAAAGGAACGTCAGTGAAAAAGAAATGCAGCTTGGAGCACCAGAACAGAGGGTGGTAGCCGGATTCATCAATTAGACCCGCGAAGGCTTTCTTCTGCGCTTCGACCATGATCTCATTGAGTCGGTCTTTCTGAACGATACCGTTGGCGCGTTCCGCATAGAAAGCTTTGTCAAACAGGAACCGGCAGTAGATGTCAGTAAACATGGTGTAAGCTGCCTGCAGCTTCTGGTCCAGCAGCATCAGTTTTTCCTGTGGGTCGGTGGCCTGTTCGAGAGCGGCGTCGATAACAAGTGTCTCGGAAAATATCGAGGCGGTCTCGGCAAGGTTCATGGGGTACTCGGTAGCAAAAAAAGGTTTACCTTTTAATACCCAACTGTGATAAGCATGTCCCAGCTCGTGGGCGAGGGTGAGCAGATTCTCAAATGTACTGGCATAAGTCATGAAGATGCGGCTCTGCCGTAGTGGTCCTGTGCCGGTGCAATAACCACCGCCAGCTTTGCCGGGACGATCCTCCGCTTCGACCCACCGCTTGTCCAGAGCCATTTTCACAAAATCCCCGAAATGAGTAGAAAATGGCCTGATGTTATCCGTAATGAATTGTCCGGCCTCGTCGAAGGGGTACAGTCGGTCCATCTTGCCACATGGAGCGAACTGGTCGAACCAACTGAACTTGTCGATACCGAGCAATTTCTTCTTGGCGTCAATATAAGGTTTCAAACGGTGTGTTTCCCGCTCAATGACTTGCCACATCGTTTCTAAAGTGGCTTCCTGCGTCCGGGCCATCGTCAATGGCTCGTACAGCGGTGATTTCCAGCCGCGCCGATCGTAAAGCGTCAAGCGGAAACCGGCTTGAGCATTCAACGCCATAGCCGCCAGTTCGGCGCGTGATTCCCAGGCCTCGGTGAGCTTCCGGAAGGCCTGGCTGCGAATTTCCCTGTCCGGGTTGGACATTTTGGTTGCCAACTGCCCCAGCGAGATCGTCTTTGTCTGGTCGTCTTCCTCGAAATCAACTTTCAAATCGCCCGCCATCTTATCGTAGAGACGGTTCCAGGCCTGGTAGCCATTAACTGCCAGCTCCAGCGCCAGCGATTCAAGCTCTACGGGCATCTTTCTCCTGGCTAGTGTGCGTAGTTCATTCAGGTAGAAAGCGATCTCTTTTATCTCAGGCGCCGAAACCAGCATATCCCACTGCTTGTCCGTCACTTTCAGGGAACGGGCCTCAAGCCCTGTGCGCAGTTTCTGCCACTCAGCGATGTAGGTGTCGCCTTCACCCATGATGACGTGTGCTTTGGCGTCATCCACATTCTGGGAGATCAGGCAGTTGGAAAAGGACAGTACCAATTCAATATCTTCATACAGGGATTGAAGCTTCAAGACGAAGTCGACCCATGTCTTCAGCGACTTTTCATCAATGCCTTCGGGAAGGTTGCTCAACATGGAAGCGGCATCGTCGAGACCTCTTCTCACCTTGGCGCGAAAATCTTCAAACTCCTTCGATTCACTTCCACCAGGGAAGATTGATTCGATGTCCCATGTCGGGGCGGACGGTATCTTTGTGGCAGTCGTCATTTTGATACTCCAGATAAATGGGTCTGTAAAATCTGGCCCAAGATAGCGAAACGGTCAATGATTATCAAGTCTGGCGACACTCTTACTGGCGCGTTCCTCGCTATCATGTTAGCAGGTCAGGAATCTCAATCCAGCACAAGGTTGAAGCAATTGGCGTGTTTGATGAACTTTTTGATCTCCCTGGGGTGGGTGATGTGACCAGACAGCCGAGTCTGTAGTTCTTCGAATTCCACGGGATCGAAGTTGTACTCGTCAGGTTTCTCTTTGTTCCTGGAACTAAGACCATCGAAGAGCTGCGACCAATCCTCATCCCAACCATTTTTCTCACACGCCTCAGCGACGGCTTTGCTGGCGAAGGGGAATCGCACTGAGCAAGCAATCCAACGCATAAAGGCTGGCGGAATGGGTTTTTCGGTGTCGTTGTCGGCAAGGTAGAGATGCCGGGCGATAAGGTAAATATTCTTGAGACGCGTCAAAAGACGTGGCGAAAGCTCAAGCCCTTCTAACAGAATCTTTTCTAATGTCTCGTTTTCCTCTTTTAACAACTCCATCTCAAGTTCGGGGTCAACCTTTGGCCCGGGTAGAGGCGGTGTGCCAATATCACTCGTCTTTTCGCTGTCCTCAAGGGATCCTTCTGGCAGCTGTATTATTTTTCCATTGGGGGCTGTGCCCTTCGCTTTTCCAACTTTGTCTTCTTTTTCCAGCAATCCTTTGAATAACTCGTTTTTCATATTTACCAGGTCATCCGGCGAGGCCTGTGGAAGAGCGAACGGTATCTGCACGATCTTCTCGAGGTAGGAGCGCCCCATTTCTTCTCGTTTAGCGGGAGTTTCGGCCATGAACTTGTAGTGCTGACCAATCGCAAGGCGCACAACTTTTGCATCCATGCCCAGTACAAAGACGAAGTTCTTCGTGTCCAATAGCAGCTTGATGGACTCCAGCATCTGCATGATTTTGTCCGGGCTGCAACGGTCAATGTCGTCAATGAAAACAACCACCCGTTTGTGATGGTTCTTGATGAGCCAGTTGCGCACAATATCGATTCGACGGAAAATCTCACGCCGGATACTGATGGTCGCTTTGGGCACCAGCCAGTTCGGTTGTGAGAGAACGTTCTTCGAGACGCGCCGCAGCACTTTCCACAGTCCCATGATGACGGAAAACACGGCAGCCGTCGTACCCCAATACTCGACGTATTCTGCCGACAACATGAATGCGACCGCAACTGCCAGAATGAGGATAGCCAACGAGGACAGCGACTTGCCGTGTGCGCGCCAAAGGAAATGGAGCCTGAATCCGACCCTGCGCCACCACCCCAGTGAACCTTCCACTGCATCGAGAATTGTCGAATAGAATGCTGCCCAGAGTTGCTCGGCTTTCGTGTATTCCCAGGCGTTGAACTCAATACACTGGCAGCTTGCTTTTTCTCCCGCGTTTTTCTTGATCCGGTCCTGGATGTAGTTCAAGAGTACTGTCTTGCCGCGTCCCCAGGGAGCGCAGATGCTGATCGTCAATGGTGTCCCAGTTTTGGGATTGGTTATCAGATCACCGAAGGCGTCGGCGTAGGTTTTGTAGTTGAGAGCATCCACCGGTTTCTTCGATTCCGCAGTTGCCGGGGCGGGGCGGTTGCCGATGATAGAAGGCGAAGTGGAAACCGTGATATCCCCTGTTCCCAAGGTAACACTAGCAGGCTCGGGTGTTATGATTACAGAGTCACTTTTGATTGATGCCGGTTCCTGAATCGGTTGCTTGCTTTGTTGCCGCTTTAGAGCTGTCTCTATGAAGTCTCTGTCGCCCTCGTCGAGTTTCTTGTCCTTGAGTAGTGTCTCGAGTAGGTTGATGGCATCCACGTGCTTGCAGTCGGCGACTAGGTCGGCGAGTAGGACAACCGCGGCAGGGTGTCCTGAGCCGATGTCATCGGCAACATCGGCGACACGCTCCTGATCACTGTGCATGAAGACCGAGACAATCTGTCTGTATACGTCATCGGTCGGAAGACCCCAGCGCTCCAATTGATCAGCGACCATCCTTGCTTTGGTAGTCAGCTTTTGATACAGGCGTTCGGTCCCTTGTAGTACCTGTTCAATTGCGTTAACGAGTTGACCGGTTCTTGGGCTCTCCCCGCGCAGACGGTCGATTGTTGCTATGGAAGAAACAGGAATGGAACCGCGCCAGATGTACTCATTGGCAGCATGATAAAGCTCTCTGGGGAATACCTTGAGAGTCATGTCAAGACGAGTCTGTATCAGGTGTTCAAGCAGCGCAATTGCTAAGAAATACGCTAGGTAATAGGTTGAAGGAAGGATAATGTGCGAATCATGATAGAAATCGACCGCTAACTCTGCCTCATTACCTTTGACTGAATAAGGTGATTTCCCATCGCCAGGATCAATATGTATTGTAAAGTCTCCACGCGTCTTCTCATCCCTTGTCAAAATGATTAACGATTGTAATCTGCCTACGTGGGAATCTAGGCCATCGGCTTCGCTAGGTCCTGCGACTACCGAGTCAATTACCCGGACTACAAACTGATCCTTCGGGCCTTCCATTGACGTCTTGTCCTCTGAGATTGTGCCGGCACTCTATACTCACAGATCAATATGCAAGAACACAACATAGCGTGTCAACAGCATTCAAGAACTCTCACTTCTGCTCTTGCGGCTCTTAAACGAACTCCTATATTCTCCCACATGTCCAACTACAAGCAACTCAGCGCCGCTGAAATCGCCGCAGGGGTAAGGGAGGCTCGCCTCTCGGCGGTAGCCTTAACTCATTATATGGAACACGCTTACGCGACCGGGTAGTCCGGTGATACTTAGGTGACACCAGTAAACAGGTTGGAATCCTATTGGATATGCCCTCCAATTAGGTTTGACAGTGGAGGTTTCGGGGTTATATTTTGCGCTCTATCTATGCGGTGTGTCTTTTGAGAGGGAAGTAGAAGGAAGGTATCACTTTTGGCTGTCCATGGTGGCTTTGAGGCAGTTATTGGGCTGGAAGTTCACGCTCAACTGTCGACCGACAGCAAGATATTTTGCGGCCGCAAGTCGAGCTATGGCAAACCGCCCAACACGTTCACTTGCTCGGTGTGCCTCGGACTCCCCGGGGCACTCCCAGTCTTAAATAAGAAAGCGATAACCCGGACAACGTAGCCAAGTACAGAGGTGGCAAAGAGGCGGTGTTCAATTATTTTGTAGGGCAGGTGATGAGAGCAACCAGAGGCCGGGCCAACCTGGGTGTGGTCAACGAGCTTCTCAAGCAAAGACTGGATGGATAGATGCCCATGGAGAGACAAAAGGCGCGGATTGCGGTGTTTATTTCAGGCGGTGGGAGCAACCTCCAGGCCCTGATCGACGGTTCCAAGGATGGCATCCTCTCCGGGAAAGTTGTTTGGGTTGTTTCCAATATGGGGAAGGCGTACGGTTTGGTCAGGGCGAAGAACGAAGGTATAGAAACCTTTGTTTTCAAGAGCAAGAACTACCCTTCACCAGAGGCTGCGGCTGAGGATTTGTTGTTAAAACTGCGGGAAAGAGAGATTGACTATATTGCCCTGGCGGGTTTCCTGAAGCTGCTTCCCCTCAATGTCATATCAGCATACCGCCATCGTATTGTCAACATTCACCCGGCTCTCCTGCCTAAGTACGGCGGTAAGGGAATGTACGGGCATCACGTTCACGAAGCGGTGCTGGCTTCAGGGGATAAGGAATCCGGAGTAACGGTCCATCTGGTTGACGAGATATATGACCACGGCAAAATCCTGGACCAGGTATACGTACCCGTTTTGCCGGACGACACTCCAGATAGTTTAGCTGTGCGAGTGCTGGAACAGGAGCATAAATTCTATCCGAGAGCGCTGAACAAGCTGATCCGTGGAGAATACGAGGTGAGCGATGGTTGAGGTCCTGTTAGAAACCGGGATCACAGAGTATCCGCTCATGGTGCGCGGCAAGGTACGCGATGTATACGATCTCGGAGATTCCCTGTTGTTTGTCGCCAGCGACCGGATTTCCGCCTTTGATGTCGTGCTGCCGAATGGCATTCCCGGCAAAGGGAAGGTGCTGACGGCGATGTCGCTGTTCTGGTTTGATTTTCTCAAGGATGTCGTTGACAACCATTTTCTCACGGCCAATATCGACGAGTATCCCCGACCGCTCCAGGAGTATCGGGCCGAACTTGAAGGACGTTCCATGATCGTAACTAAGGCTGAGCGAGTTGATTGTGAGTGCATCGTTCGCGGTTATATCTCCGGCTCCATGTGGAAAGAACTTATGGCAGCGCGAAAGAACGGATCGAATGTAGTGCATGGTTTTGAGTTTCCAGCAGGTTTACAGGAATCTGAGAAGCTCCCTGAACCACTGTTTACACCCTCCACGAAAAATGAGCAGGGCCACGATGAAAACATCAGCTTCGAGCGGCTCGTGGCTCTTATCGGTGAAGAAACCGCATCGCTGTGTAGAGAGAAATCACTGGCCATCTACACAAAAGCGGCTGACTATGCGTTAACGAAAGAGGTTATCATAGCTGATACCAAGTTTGAGTTTGGGTTCAAAGATGGGAAGTTCATACTCATAGATGAGGTGCTGTCACCGGATTCCAGCCGTTTCTGGCCGGTCGATCAGTACCAGGTTGGAAGGAGCCAGCCGTCGTTTGACAAGCAACCGATCCGGGACTATCTCAACGCCCTTGACTGGGACAAGAGAGTGCCGGGACCGAAGTTGCCTGATGAGGTGGTACGGGCCTCGGCTGACAGGTACCGCGAAGCACAAAGGCTATTAACAGGCAGGTAGGACCATGACAGATCAGATCAAGATAAAAAGGGCGTTGCTCTCAGTCTCGGACAAGACAGGCATCAAGAACCTCGGTCTGCAATTGCAGGAGATGGGAGTGGAGATAATATCCACCGGTGGAACGTTAAAGAAGCTGAGAGAAGCCGGTGTTCAAGCTGTGTCGGTGTCAACCTTCACAGGAGCACCGGAGATTCTGGGCGGCAGAGTCAAGACCCTACATCCCAAGATCCATGGTGGTATCCTGTGCCGGCGGGACAATCCTGAAGACCTCGAGCAGCTCAGGGAGCTGGAGTATCGTCTCATTGAGCTTGTGGTTGTTAACCTCTACCCCTTTCAGGAGACGCTGTCCAAAGTCGACGCCGATGAAGCCGAGATTATTGAGAATATCGATATCGGTGGTCCTTCTATGATCAGGGGAGCAGCCAAGAACTTCGAGAGTGTGACGGTTATAACCGATCCGTCCGACTACGGAAAGCTCATTGATCAAATGAAGTCTAACGAGGGTACAACCAAACTGGCTTTCCGTAAGGAGTGTGCCTCCAGAGCCTTCGCGCTGACCGCGAAGTACGACAGCGCCATCGCCGGGTACTTCACAACCGGCAAGAATGAGGAAGGAGAGATGTTCCCCGATCGTCTCAGTTTGAACTTCTCGTTTCGTTCCCGGCTCCGCTACGGGGAGAACCCTCATCAGAAGGCGTCGCTTTACGCCAGAGATGATTTCAAGGCGCCGACCCTGCTGGATGCCGAGGTACTCTCCGGCAAGGAGCTGTCGTACAATAATTATGGTGATCTCGAGGCCTGCCTCGACATGCTGTTGGATTTCCAGGAGCCATTTGCCTGCGTGTTGAAACATGCCAATCCATGCGGCGCTGCAACTGGGGAAAACATCGCCGAAGCCTACCAACATGCGTACGAAAGCGATCCGCTTTCCGCCTACGGTTCAATTGTCGGGGTAAACAAGGAAGTCGATATGGCGTGTGCCAGGGTCCTGCATGATACCCCCTTCGTAGAATGCATCTTGGCGCCGAGATTTACCGACGAAGCATTAAAGCTCCTCAAGAGGAAGAAGAATCGGCGTCTTTTGGTCTTTCCGGGTATTACCAAAGGCAGGATGAAGAACCAGATGGTCTATCGCTTTATCCGGGGAGGAATGCTGGTGCAGACCGCCGATGACATGGCCACGTTGGAATCATCTCTGAAAGTGGTCACGAAGCGTGAGCCGACTCCTGAGGAGCTCAAGACGCTGATGTTTGCCTGGAAAATTGTGAAGCACACTAAGTCGAACGCAATTGTGTTGGCCAAGGGTAGTGCGACAGTCGGGATCGGCATGGGGCAAACCTCGCGTGTGGATTCCAGCTTTATGGCGGTCAAACGAGCCGGCGAACGCACCAAGGGAGCGGTGATGGCCTCCGATGCCTTTTTCCCGATGCCTGATGCGGTAGAGGTTGCTACCGACGCTGGCGTGACGGCCGTCATCCAGCCAGGTGGTTCCAAGGGGGATGAGCAGGCTATTGAAGCTGCTGACAAAGCGGGCGCTGCCATGGTCTTTACCGGTATCCGGCATTTTAAGCATTAAAACTGGTTGCTGGAGACAGAGGGAACAGTAGAACAAGTTAAGAAGCATCTTCTCGTTATCATACAGAGCCGTCTTGGTCCGATAATAAGCGACATAAGGAAAAAGACCACCCCAGCTCTGCCAAAGTGGCGCAATTCTGCCATTATTGCTTGACATTTGGATAAGATGCCTCTAGTATGCACTTCTATGACGCTTGATCCGCAGCAGATAGTCAGTTTTATTCGGTTGAAATCACACCACCCGATGAAAATCAAGGAGCTGGCCAGGGCTCTGGATATTCCACAGTCTGAATACCGGCAATTTCGCAATATCGTGAAGGGATTATTAATGTCCGGCGAGTTGGTGAGACTGAAACGGAATCGGATTGGGCTGGCCTCGCAAATGGACATTGTGGTGGGGGAGATTTCGATCACACGCGGGGGGATTGGTTTTGTGTCACACAATGGTGGCGTCGAGGACATAATGATTCCGAGCGCCAATCTCCTCACGGCGCTGGATGGTGATAAGGTCATGGTTCGACTGACTGGCTATAACAGGGGAAGAAGGACTGGCACCGTGATAAAGATTGTTGAGCGTGCCAACAGGAGCATAGTGGGTGTGTTTCACAAGAGCCGCCATTTTACTTTTGTCAGACCGGACAGTCCTCGCCTGCATCGTGACCTCTACATTCCGTCGGGAGAGACGTCGGGTGCAAGCGGAGGGGAGAAGGTGGTGGTGGTTCTAACCACCTGGGATGACCCGTATCAAAATCCGGTGGGGAAGGTAGTCGAGAGGTTGGGATTCCCCGGTGATCCCGGTGTGGATATGCGGACAGTTGTTAAGAGCTTCGGATTGCCTGAGGAGTTTCCTCGGGAAGTGTTGCATGAAGTACAGAAGGTTCGTGCCGGGATGACACCGGATGAAATGGATCGTAGATTGGACCTGACCAAAGAGTGCATCTACACCATTGACCCCGAGGATGCCAAAGATCACGACGACGCCGTTTCCGTGGAGAAGACTCCGGGAGGGTATCGCTTGGGGGTGCACATTGCCGATGTTTCGCACTTCGTAAAAGGAGACACTGCCCTTGACAGGGAAGGTTTCGAGCGCGGCAACTCGGTCTATCTTCCTGGGATGGTCATCCCGATGTTGCCTGAGGCACTTTCAAACGACATTTGCTCTCTTAAGCCCAATCGCAAGCGGCTGGCCTATTCAGTCTTTGTTGATTTTGACAAGAGAGGAAAGATGTTGTCGTGGCGGTTGGCGGATACGGTCATCAAATCGAGAGCAAAACTGACTTACGAGGAGGTGCAGGCCTTCTTTGATAGTGGTGTGGCTACACCTCGGATAGCACGCATTGCCGACAATCTGACGGTTGCCCGCAAGCTGGCCTCAATTCTCAGCAAGCGGCGATTTGCCCAGGGGTCGCTCGATTTTGACCTACCGGAAGCAAAAATCATTTTGAATAAGAAGGGAGAGGTGCTGGAACTGGGCAACCGGGTCCGCTTGGAGGCGCACCGCCTAGTCGAAGAGTTTATGCTGGCCGCCAATCGTGCTGTGGCCCTCGAGGTCTTCCGAAAAGCACAGCCATTCCTATACCGTGTCCACGATAGGCCGGACCTGGAAAAGTTGGAGGCTTTTTCGGCCATGATGGCCCGGTTGGGGTATCGCTTTCCGGTCTCACCAGACATCAAGCCGCTTCCCTTTGCCCGTTTTCTGGATCAGGTGAAAGACAGCCCCGAAGTGGATTTCATCAATGAGCTGATGCTGCGTTCGATGAAGAAAGCGATCTACCAGCGTCGCAACATCGGCCATTTCGGTCTGGCTTTTACTCATTATACGCATTTCACCTCGCCCATCCGCCGCTACCCGGATCTGCTTGTGCACCGGCTGCTGCGCAAGCTGGAAAACGGAAAATATCCCCCGGCGTTTGCCCGGCGAGTTGTCTCTGTCATTGATCATGTCGGCCAGCATTGCTCGGAGACGGAGCGGACGGCGGAGGCGGCGGAGCGACAGGCGATAAAGGTCAAGCAGGTAGCATATATGGCCCGTCACGTAGGCGATCAATTTGACGGCGTTATTTCCGGTGTCACGGGATACGGCTTCTATGTCCGGCTTGACAATATGGGGGTAGAAGGTTTGGTGCGACTCTCGACGATTGACGATGACTACTACCGGTTTGACGAAAAACGGTACCGGATCATTGGCCGCCGCAACCTGCGCAGTTTTCGGTTGGGTGACAGGGTGCGTGTCGGTGTGCTCAGGGTAGATGTGCTCAGCAACGAAATCGATCTGTTTGTCGTGCGCGAGCAGAATACGAAGGGTAGAGCAAAAAGGAGAAAGAAGAGGAAAAAGTAGGTGTCCAGTGAAAAGGATAATGGATTCCCGTTTTCGGGAGCATTGAAAAAGCACGCATGTTGTCATTGCGAGCGAAGCGTGGCAATCTCACACGTCGGTGATCCCTATGGGCAACAATGAGATCGCCACGTCGTCCGCCAAGGCGGACTCCTCGCGATGACGAACCTTGGTACCTTTTTGCCCTGAAACGGGGTTTATCAACAAGCCCTTTCGCGGGAATGACGAGGTCACTTTCTTTCCCTTATTCGGCTCTCTCAAAATAGATGTCCGCCGCGCATAGGAGAGTAAGGAAAATAGCACATCCCCGGTGGGTTTGAGGTATGGTGAATAGAACGGTAATACTGCTCAACTCGGAGCAAGCTGAAAACGACGTCATTGACTGGCAGAAGATCGGTCATGTGGTTACAGAGTTGTCGCAACTCTACCATCTCGTCAAGGAGAATCGGATCGACCTTATCCTTGTCGATGAAAGCCGCACAGACCTGAAGCGCGCCGTGGCAACAAGGATACGCCGGTATAATGGTCTCACGGAGATTTGGGTTATTGTGAGCGATGGCTTCCACCCAGAACCGGAGGATGAGTATATCGACGGTGCTATCTCCCGGGACCTTGGTGAGGAGGGCGTAGCCAAAAAAATCAAGCACATCCTAAACAGCAAAGACCTGCTGGACCATTTGCAACTGGTCGGTCGCTCGACCAAGATGAAGGTGGTCAGTGAGACAATTGAGCGCATTGCTCAAACCGACATTTCCGTATTGATCGTGGGACCATCGGGGTCAGGTAAGGAGTTGGTGGCTCGTGCTCTTCACGACAATTCCGCTCGGCGCGAACAGCCCTTTGTGGCTATAAACTGCGGGGCGCTGGCCGAGGGAGTGCTGGAGTCGGAACTTTTTGGACATGAGAAAGGCGCCTTTACCGGTTCAGTTGCCAGGAGAGAGGGATTGTTTCACAAGGCTGAAGGCGGCACGATATTTCTTGATGAGATTGGTGAGACCAAACCGGATATGCAGGTGAAGCTGCTGCGAGTTCTTGAGGATGGTACATACTATCCGGTCGGTTCGTCGGAACCAAGAAAGGCCGATGTGCGCGTTGTGTCTGCTACCAACCGCGACCTTACCGAAGCAATTGCCGATCGGCTTTTTCGTGAAGACCTCTATTTCCGAATTGGGGTTGTAAAGATCATTCTACCTCCGTTGTGGGAGAGGAAGTCCGATATCCAGTCACTGCTGCAACATTTCTGGGCCGACAAGCCAGACCTGGATTATTCCGATTCTGCCTTGGAGCTCTTGACGAAATACGACTGGCCGGGCAATGTTCGCCAGTTGAAGAACTTCGCCGATCGGATGGCGGCGCTCAAACCAACGGGATTGGTTGAGGTTGAGGATATTGAGCAGTTCATCGAAGAGCAGCATGCAGTCGCTACGCACTTGCCCGTTTCGACCGGCAGGACCGTAGAAGAAGCCGGCCAGGAGCTGATCTACCGTGCTATTCTGTCGCTGGGTAATGAGATACGTATGCTGCGCGACTTGATAACCGCCCATCTCCCCAGCGAGTCGCCGGTTCCGGAGGAGGAAGTGTCACCAATGTCCGTCGAGAAAGGGACAACCATGGAACAAATGGAACGGTTCCTCATTGAACAAGTGCTGGCCGAAAGTAAGGGTAATCGCAAGGAGGCAGCCCACAAGCTGGGTATAGGGGAACGAACACTCTACCGGAAACTGAAGAAATACAATCTGAGCTGACCGTGCGGGCGCTCGCTGCCATCATCGTACTCACCCTGTTATCTGTGTCACTTTCATTTTCACAGGAACCATCGACATCGGTATATCCCTCTGAGGATGAGCTTCTCGAGGCGCTCCGCCTGGGAGAGATTGATTATTCCCAGTATCTGGTTCTTCAGGAGATCATTGTTCACGGCCTCGATTCGACCAACGCCCATCTTCTGGACAAAGTACCCAACCTGTCGTTCTTTATGATCACTCCCAAATCGCTGACCACTTCGCTTGAGAAAGAGCAGGCGGCTGCCTTTTCCAGACCAGGGGACAAAACCGGTAGGCCGATGGGTACGTTTGGATACAAGTATTATCAGGAACTGGAGCAAGAGGGACGATCCCGCTACCGAGCTTCATATTGTATTTATCCAACTGATCATCTCGAAGTGGCTTTCAAGTTGCACCGGGAATACTCCGGTCGAGAGCGGTTTGTCAGCCGCAGCCTTCGGTATCGGAATCGACGGGGTCCACTGAGAGAGCTTACGCTTGGCAACTTTTCGCACCGGTTGGGGGCGGGAATGATCTTCGGATACCGCGGAAAGCTGCTTGAGTTTTCAGATCGGCTCGATGAAGAATCGTTTCTGTTCCCTGACTATGGAGGTTGCAACGGCCTCTACTCTAGAGTGAAGCTCGAAGCCTTGAAGGCAGAGATATTGGCGTCCATAAACAGGGATGGTAATCACACCCTTGTCTCTGCTGGAGGCATGGTTTCGCTGGTGAAGTCACCATTCCAGCCGGGTTTGATTGTCGGCGTGAGTCATCTGAAGAACAGGAATACGGGTGAACACCTTCAAGACATAAAGTACGGCTTAGCTTCGCAGTATCGCTACGGCGATAGCTACCTGAGTTTTGAGACATGTGCACAGGCCGGTGAACGACCTTCATGGGGCGGTTTTGTTGCCGAGGGCAGGCATCGTTTCAACGAAGCGGAAATAAGATATGCCGGATGGGTATATAACGATGACTATATCGACCTGACGGGTGGCAGCAAAGCCGGTAATCTACGGCAGACGGATACGCTGGACAGAGTAGATTTTCCTTATTCGAAAAAGCGTTCGGGTCAGGAAGGCGGGATGCTCAAGAGTATTATTCTGCTGACGCCGGATATCGAAATGATCAATTCTCTCCTGTATGCAGGTCGGAACAGGGATACGGTCGATGTACAGTTTCTGTCGGGGGTCGTCAGGAAGGTAAATCAAGGTTGTGAGATTCGGCTTGATTACCTCAACAAGACGAAAAAGCGGGCATGGGACAGGATGAGCCAGCGGATGCGTTTGGAAGGCCGAATTCGCACTGGGAATCTCTCGGTAAGAAGCTATATTGCCTACAGTACAGAAAGCGATCGTAAGGACTACGTCTCGGTTTTTGTCAACCTGAAATATCGGCCGAGCAAAGAGAGATCGATTGAAGTCTGGTCTAACCTGGCGCGATTTGACCCGCGGGATGCCGCTATCGATTACTGGTATGCATACATAGAAAGTGAACAGAGGATATTTTCTAACGTGACGACCGCGATGAAATTGAGCCACAGCTATGATCGCAACCCGTCCGGTGAGCACCGGACCGTGATCCTGCTTGAGGTGAGGGCCGCCGTGTGACCTGCAAGATCTGCGCTGTTCTTTGCGTGTTGGGTTTGCTGGTGGCACTGATCTGTTCTTCCCCTAAGGCAGGGGTTGTTGTTAACGAAGTCATGGCAAACGAGCCGGGAGGCTATGTTACGCTGGAATGGATTGAAGTCTACAATGATTCATTGGCGGCTGCGTCGATAGTAGGCTATCAGCTAAAAGTCGGTGACAAGTGGATAGAATTGCCTGACAATGTATGGCTCGATGCGGGCGAGTATTATATTGTCTGTCGAAAACGTGTTTCAGATATTTCGTCACCCGGATTTGAAGGTTTGTGGGGTGACAGTTCCGGTGTTTGGGGAGATACCCCTGAAGAAAGTCGCCTACAAACACCATACGTGGCTCAATTCTCCCTCACGAACTCAGGTGGTAGCGTTGAACTGTACGATCCGTTGGGGATTCTTATTTCCGAACTGACATGGATTGAATCGGGCCAGGACGGTTTTTCGTGGGAACGGACATCGCCGCAGTCCCTGGAGATTGCGCAGTCGGTTGATCTGGGCGGTTCCACACCCGGTTTCATCAATTCGCATACGCCGGTGCCGAATGATCTCGCCCTGGAGAGTGTCGACGTCGTACCGGATAACGGACAAGTTGCGATTACGTTCACGGTTGCCAATTGCGGCCTTAATGTTATCTCCGGCAGTCAATTGCTCCTTTGTCTTGACGTTGGAGAAGGATTGGGAGTGTTTGCTGATACGATAGATACAATCGACATTGCTGAGATTGAACCTCGGGCTACCTTTGTTACAATGCGGAAGTACTCATTCAACGGTATTTATGTTGATCTAAGTGCATATTTGCCCGATGATGACCGCAGCCGGAACAATCGTTTCGATTTTGTTGCCACCGGCGCTGATTTTCCACCAATTATCCTCTCTGAGTTACTGGCTAATCCCGGTACTCCCCTGGAGACGGAATGGGTGGAAATTAAGAACCGTCTGTATGAACCGTTTGACATTGCCGGGTGGAAGCTTGGAGATTCCCTGTCATTGCACTCAATTGTTGAGACCAACCTGTTGTTGGAACCAGGCGAATATGTTGTTTTAGCCAAAGATACAATAGCCTTTCTGGAATTCTACTATGGCTTCGACAAGACCTGCCTGCAGCTCGATCGCTGGCCGGCATTCAACAATGGGTACGATGTTGTTCGTTTGATTGATAATTATGGATTCGGGAGCGATCGTTTTGTCTACACCAGAGTATTCGATGATAACTTCACCTGGGGCCGGAGTGAAGAGCCCGGTCGTGATGGCGAATGGGGACGATCAGAGAACATGGGCGGTTCACCGGGAGGAGCGAACTCAGTGTTGTATGAACCGAGGGGCTCCAATCTTGTGGTCACCATTGAACCGAATGTCTTTTCTCCTGATGGTGATGGCTTTGAGGACGTTGCTGTCATTACTGTCGAGGAGGTTCCCACTGAAGCGGAACTCACGATGAGGGTTTATGACCGTCAGGGGAGAGCGGTGCGAACCATTGTCGATAGCGAGGGTCTTTTGAGAAGCAGTTACACATGGGATGGTCGTTCCGACAGCGGCCATCGTCTTCCGATCGGCATATATGTTTTGTATCTCGAGGCAACCGGCGGGGGATCAATCAAGAAACCGATCGTAATCGCGCGCTGACCATGACAGGCAAGTCAATTTTATTTGTTGTTCTTTTTCTCCTTGTTAGTGTTGAGAACCCGGCTGCCTTTGAGTTTGCCACTGGACGTGGAGCAGGGTTGGGTCAGACCGTGATTCTTTCGCAGTCGTCGGCCTCCACACTGGTGTTGGTTCCCACTGGAGGCATTGCTCCCGGCGAAGTGAAGTTGGAACTGAGTGCGAATCGCAGGTTTGCAATGAAAGACCTGGATCAGGTTTTTGTTGCTTTTGCCTACCGGTATCGTTGTTTCACAACTTCGATCGGGCTGGCTCAGTTCGGTCACAGTGATCTCTATGCGGAGCGTACAGCCAGGCTGGGGGTGGCATGGCATCTCAACTCGCTGACGGTGGGAGCTGCTTTGTCAGCCTTGCTAATCTCATTCGGAGATCGCTACGACCGGCTCAGCGCTGCCACTTTCGGTGGGGACATATCTTACAGGACGTCCAGAATAGTAGGTGCGGTCAGTGTCGATAATCTCTCATCGCCGCGACTTGATAAGAATAGCCCTGCCGTCAACCCGAAGTACTCGGTGTATGTTGAGGTTCGTGAAGTAGGATCGTTTCTGGTAACCGGTCGAGTAAAGCTGGAGAAAACCGAACGGCCGCAGTTTGGCCTGGGCCAAAAGATAGATGCCTCGGAACATGGCGCCTTGTTCTGGGGGTTATCGACGGCGCCGCTGGAGTATGGGGGCGGAGCTGAAGTGGTGGTTAACAACAGCCGGATCTGCTATGCCGCCTCCTATCATCCCACTCTTGGCCTGACACATAGCGTGTCGTTGTCTTTTAGCTTTGGTGTCGCGGTAAGCAAAAAGGAGGAACGACGGTGACTTTATCATCTGCTTCGCAGCGTCTGACCAGAATAGAGATCGAGCGCAGGGAACGGGAGTTCCTGGCGCCGTATGCGGCGTTGTCGTCAGAGTCACGAGGAAGGGTTTATCCGCAGGCAGAACATTCCCTTCGCACTGCCTTCCAGCGTGACCGAGACCGAGTCATCCATTCTGCTGCTTTCAGACGGCTGGAGTACAAGACGCAGGTGTTTATCCCACATGAGCGAGACCACTACCGAACCCGATTGACCCATACTATTGAAGTAGCTCAAATAAGCCGCACGCTGGCGAGGAACCTGCGCCTGAATGAGGACCTCACCGAAGCAGTGGCGCTGGTGCATGATCTTGGCCACACGCCATTTGGTCATGCAGGTGAAGATGTGTTGAATGATCTTCTGAAGGATCACGACGGATTCAATCACAACTACCAGTCCCTGCGCGTGGTGGATATACTGGAACAGCGCTACCCGGAGCACCCGGGGTTGAACCTGTCGTTTGAAGTGCGGGAGGGAATTGTCAAACATGAAACGTCCCTGAAGATGAATTTGGCGGAATTTGATCCCTTACAACAGCCGACCCTCGAGGCGTCCCTGGTAGATATCGGTGACGAGATCGCCTATAACTCACACGACATCGACGACGGGTTATCTTCCGGTCTGATCGCCTTCGAAGACCTGAGAGAAGGGGCGTTCTGGGAATACTGTCAGTTTGATGCTGACCGTAACTTTTCGCTGCTTTCGGACGTTCAACGGCGATATGCGCTGGTGAGACGTCTGGTTGATCGGATGGTGATTGATGTCATCAATGAAACGCAAGAGCGACTCAGCCGGTTTAGAATCTCGGATCTCTCGGGGGTACGTAGCAGCGCAGGAAAGATATGCCGTTACTCGGAGACAATGCAGGAAATAGTGCAGGATATGAAGTTGTTACTGCGGACCAAGCTCTACCGTCATCCCCGGCTGGTAACCATGTCGGATCGAGCCCGCAAGATCATTGAGACTATCTTCAAACGGATATACAAAGACCCGTCACTAATGCCGCCGCGTTTCCAACAGATGCTCGAGAGAGAAAAGATGGAGGTTGTCATTGCCGATTATATCGCAGGTATGACCGACCGGTACGCGGAAAAGGTCTATAACGAATCGTTAAGAGCTTGATTCGTTAGTATACAGTAACTGCGCCGGATGATAGTCAAAGAGCGACGCTATTGTCTTCGGGTTTTGATAAAATAAAAACGACTTTCCTCAAGAGAAATTCGGGAGACTAGACTGTGAGGAATTATGGAGAAATCTGCCGGTAGAGCGAATAACCAAAATTGTGTTTGAAAATAAAGAGGAAATGCGTATTCTGATATGTTTGGACGAAGTAATCTGGCTGAGGCCCGGGTTTACGGTTGGAAATGAAATTAGACCATAATTCTGAAGTCATCGAGGTGAAGTCGCATCTTCCGGTGATCCCGCTGAGAGATGTGGTGGTATTCCCGCACATGATGTATCCCCTGCTGGTCGGGCGGGAGTTCACTGTTAACGCTCTCAAGCAGGCTATGGGCAAGGACAAACAGGCGATGCTACTCACTCAACGAGCGGCCGACATCGACCGTCCCAGCCCGAAGGACCTATTCAGGGTCGGGGTTGTGGCTCACATTCTGCAAGTAACGAGGATGCCCAACGGGACTCTAAAAGTGCTCGTGGAGGGTCTTGTTCGTGCCCAGATAGCATCCTTTACCGCGAGCGCCAAATACCTGGCCGCCGACATCAAAGTGGTACCTCCCGATACTGGGCCTATTGATCGTAAAACGGAAGCCCTGTTCCGCTCGGTGAGCGAGCATTTTACCGAGTATGTTCGTTTGAATCGGCGGGTGCCGGACGAGGTAGCGGTGTCACTGGCGTCGATTGAGAAGCATCAGCACCAGGTGGATGTCATGGCTGCTCACCTTCTGCACAAGGTGGAGAGCAAACAGAAGCTTCTGGAAGCGTTCACGCTCAAGGAGCAACTGGAGTTGTTATCGAGGATTCTCAAGGAAGAGATCGAGATACTCAAAATTGAGCAGACAATCGAAGGAAATGTTCGGGAATCGATGTCGCGCAGCCAGCGCGAGTTCTACCTCCAACAGCAACTCAAGGCAATCAAGGATGAGCTCGGCCAGTTTGATGAGCCCACAGCTGAAGTCGATGACCTGTATACAAAACTTGAAAGCATAGACTGCCCCAAGCACGTGAGAGTCAAGGCGGAGGAAGAAATCAAGAAACTCGCCAAGATGCATCCCTACTCCGCGGAGTCAGGGGTTGTTCGTTCCTACCTCGAATGGCTGCTGTGTCTCCCGTGGAATCAAACTACCCGGGACCGGGTTGATTTCAAAAAGGTCAAAGCGATTTTGGATGGCGATCATTATGGACTGGAGAAAGCGAAACGGCGTATTCTGGAGCACCTGGCGGTGATCCGCCTGGCTGGGAAAGTGAAGGGCCCGATTCTCTGTCTGGTTGGTCCGCCCGGAGTGGGGAAGACTTCGGTCGGACGGTCCGTTGCGCGCGCTCTGGGACGTGAATTCGTCAGGATGTCACTGGGGGGTATCCACGATGAAGCGGAAATCCGAGGGCATCGCCGCACGTATGTCGGCGCCTTGCCGGGTCGCATCATTCAGATGATAAAAAGGGCCGGGTCGTCTAATCCCGTATTGCTACTTGACGAGGTGGATAAGACAGGTAAGGACTTCCGTGGGGATCCCGCCTCGGCTCTCCTGGAGGTTCTCGACCCGGAACAGAATTACTCTTTCACCGACAATTATCTTGAGGTCGAATACGATCTATCGAATATCCTGTTTATTACAACGGCGAATACGATCTGGCCGGTTCCGGCAGCCCTTCGCGACCGCATGGAGATAATCCGTCTGCCCGGTTACCTGGACTTCGAAAAAGCCACAATAGCGCGCGATTATCTTATCCCCAAGCTGCTCAAAGAGATCGGGTTGGAAAAGATGAATATCACCTTCAGGGATGACGCTCTGTACGACATCATTCGTCGCTACACCAGGGAATCGGGTGTGCGGGAACTGGAGCGAAAAATCGGAAGCATGCTACGCAAGGTGGCGGTGCAGCTGGCTGAGGGGAAGAAGCTCAGGAGCGTGACATTTACAAAGAGCAAAGTACACAAGTTGCTGGGTGCGCCAAAGTTCATCGGCACCAATATCAAGACCCATCCGACTGTCGGCTATGCGGTGGGGCTAGCCTGGACTGAGGTAGGAGGAGAAGTCCTTCCGGTGGAAGTCGTGCCTATGAAGGGTAAGGGCAAGCTGACGCTTACCGGTTCACTGGGAGACGTGATGCGCGAGTCGGCCATGGCGGCCCTGTCATATATCCGCAATCATGCCAGCAGCTTTGGTTTTAGTGAGAGCTTCTTTGAAGAACTCGATTTGCATGTTCATATTCCCGAAGGCGCAGTTCCCAAGGATGGACCTTCGGCGGGTATTACACTGCTGACTGCAACGCTTTCGACACTGACGGGAATCCCCGTCCGTACAGATACCGCCATGACCGGTGAGATAACGCTGACCGGAGATATTTTACCTGTCGGAGGATTGAATGAGAAATTGCTTGCAGCCAAACGGCTCGGCATAAACAAGATCATTTTGCCGGAAAAGAACTGTACGGATATGGAAGAGCTCCAACCTGAGTTGCTCGATGGGCTGAGTTTGCATTTCGTGCATACAATCAGGGAGGCGATCAAGCTGGCCATGACCAGGTCCCCGTTCTGCAAAACGAAGGTGAGGCCTCAAAGACCGCTCGTCTCCAGAATAAGGCAATGAGCCAGCCGGCAGCGGTCACACGCGAGAAGTTCGATTACATGGGGAAGTCTATACCTTCAAGAATCGTGACGTATGAGTTTGCCGGGTCGTTTTTTACGGCAGATCAGTTGCCAGACGATATTCGTCCGCAGATTGCCTTTGCGGGCCGTTCCAACGTCGGCAAGTCCACGTTATTGAACTGTCTGGTTGGTCGAAAGAAAATAGCCAAGGTTTCAGCCACGCCCGGCAAGACGCGGTCAGTGAACTTCTTCCTTATCAACGACAGCTTCTATTTTGTGGATCTGCCAGGTTATGGATATGCCAAGGTGGCCAGGAAACTGAAGGAGAACTGGCAGCAGTTGATTGAGGATTACCTCACCGGTAGTCCCCGTTTGATCGGCTTGATTCTCCTTCAGGATTGCCGGCGCGATCTAACCGATAAGGATATGCAGCTTGTGTCCTGGCTGGCCGACCGTAGCCTGCCGGTGCTGGTTGTTGTAACCAAATCCGACAAGCTCAGCCGTGATAAAATCAATCGGAAAGTGAAGGAAGTTCAGTCCCAACTTGAGGTGGACGCAATCGCGTTTTCGGCGCTGACCGGTCTGGGGAAGAGGGAACTGCTGCGTTCTATCCATGGCCTGATTGCACAACACCTATTAACCAAAAGCGAACTGTCAAAAGGGGGCATCGGATGAAAGGTACAATCATAGCGCCGGCGCCTCTATACCCGTTCTTGTCGTACTGCAACGCCAGTCCCATGGATAAAGAGGTTTTGGACTGCGGGGCGGGCGGTCCTCAACCTCCGCTTGCTCTTTTTTTTGAGTACGGCTACCGCACACATGGGGTCGAGATTTCCGACAAACAGCTAAGGCTGGCTCAACAGTTTTGCGATGAGCATGGGATGGAGTTGGATATACTACAAGGTGATATGCGCGACCTGCCATTTGGTGACGAGTCAATGAGCTTTGTCTACTCGATCGATTCAATCTGTCATATGACGAAGAGCGATGTTGCTGTTTCTATGCAAGAGATAGAACGGGTACTAAAGAAGGGTGGGCTGTGTTTTGTTAACTTTATCTCGGTTGACGATAGGCATTTTGAACAGGGTGAGCAACAAGGCCCCGGTGAGTTCATTATAGAGGATGGGAACGAAAGAATTCTCCACAGTTTCTATGAAGACACGGAACCGGACAGATATTTTCGTAATTTTACCCTTATTCGTAGGGAAAAAAGGCGGGTAGAACACTTTAGAGAGGGGAAAAAACATGGGTGGGCAGAAATAGACTATATTGCTCAAAAACAGTAAGTGTTGTGAATCACTATCGAATTGGAGTACAGACAGCTCATAAGGCTTATAATTTGATAACACCAAAGTGGTAGAATAGAAGGCTAACGCTATGTCCATTGAATACTCAATGATAAGGGCATGATACGCATGGAAAAAAATAAAATTGTCGTGGGGTGCCAATGGGGGGATGAAGGCAAGGGAAAGATTGTTGATCTTTTAGCAGCAAAGGCCGATATCATTGCGCGCTTTCAGGGTGGCGCCAACGCGGGCCATACCATTGTGATAGACGATAGGAAATACATCCTGCATCTAATCCCTTCGGGCATCATGCATCCGGGCAAAGAATGCTACATCGGCAATGGCGTCGTCCTGGACCCGTTCGCTTTCAAAGAGGAGATCGACTTTTTGACTGATAAGGGCATCGACTATAGGGGCCGCCTGTGGATTTCACCGGCTGCCAATCTGGTGCTGCCCTATCACAAGTTGATAGACGCTGTCGAGGAAAAAGGGCGCGGCACCACGAATATTGGAACGACCAAAAGAGGGATCGGACCGGCCTATGTTGACAAAGTAGCCCGTCATGGCATTCGTGTAGTCGATCTGTTTGCACCGGAGCGGCTGAAAAAGCGGCTCGCTTACCAGAAGACGATCAAGGCGAAATATCTCGAGGGGTCAAGGGATGAACGGGCTGATATCGACCGCACGTATGACGAGCTTCTCAAGCTGGTTGAGCTGTTCTATCCGCTTGTTGTTGACGTCTCCCAGGCTTTGCACCGAGCCTTTGAGGAAGGCAAAACGATACTCTATGAAGGTGCTCAAGGGTGCATGCTTGACGTGGATTTGGGAACCTATCCGTTTGCGACGTCCTCCAACACCACCGTAGGAGGGGCGCTAACCGGGCTTGGGATAAGCCTCAAAATGATTGATGAGGTTATCGGTGTCATCAAAGCCTACACTACACGCGTCGGCTCCGGTCCATTTCCGACAGAGCTGGTTGATGATATCGGCGAACAGCTTCGGTCCCAGGGGGATGAATACGGCGCCTCGACCGGACGGCCACGGCGCTGCGGCTGGCTGGACCTGGTTCCCCTTCGCCATGCTGTGCGCATCAACGGCGTGGATTCTATAGCTGTCACCAAGCTTGATGTTCTGGACAGCATGGAGGAGATCAAAGTTTGCACCGCGTATGAACTGGACGGAGAGGTCATTGATCAGGTGCCGCTGGACCTGGCCCGGTTAAGTCATGTCAAACCGATCTACCAGACTCTTCCCGGCTGGCAAAGTGACACCACCGGCACGACGGCTTTTGATGATCTTTCTCCGAAGGCCAGAGATTACTTGAACTTTATTGCCCGTGACTTGAAAGTCGATATCTGCCTGGTTTCGACCGGAGCCAAACGCACGGAAACAATATTCATTTGAACGCCTATCAGGAGAAGAGACAGCAATGAGAAATGCAATGCTTGGTATTTGTATAATGATTCTTGCTATTGTTTTTGTTACAGGATGCGGTAAGACATACAAGGGGAAAGGGGTGGTGGAAAACGGTGCTTCTGAGCAGCAGACACAAAGCGAATCCGGCTGGATCACAACCGACATCGGCCTTAGGTATCTTGACCACGTTATCGGGCAAGGCGAGGAAGCTGTTAAAGGGATGACGGTGGAAGTGCACTATACCGGCTGGCTGTGGGAAGACGGTAAGCGTGGAGAGAAGTTTGACAGTTCACACGACCGCAACCAAACATTCAAGTTCCAGCTTGGCGCCGGACGTGTCATCAAGGGCTGGGATGAAGGAGTTGTCGGCATGAAAGTCGGCGGCAAACGAGAGCTTATTATCCCGCCGGAGCTTGGCTATGGTTCCCGGGGTGCAGGCGGCGTTATTCCCCCCAATGCGACTCTTGATTTCGAGGTGGAGTTTGTAGGGGTAGCCAACCCGTAACGGCTTCGTGGGCGGCAAATGCCCAGAGGCTGCCACATAAATAGGTCGGGTTTCTCATTCGCCTTCGACGGATTCCAAACCCGACCTACTATGCTATGCTCCGAGGAAGGCATGGACAAAACGTTCGCAGAACTTCGGGACTGTATCTGCTGTCCCCGTGAATGCCATGCCAATCGAGAATCGAACGAGCTGGGTTACTGCAAGACGGGTGTCGGTTTTTCTATCGGTTCGATTTGTGCCCACCGGGGTGAGGAGCCGGTCATTTCAGGTAGTCGCGGCATATGCAATATCTTTTTTACCCGTTGCAATATGCAGTGCATCTTCTGCCAAAACTACGATATCAGCCGCACGAGTGGTCCCATTGCGGAACACAAGATGGAACTATCACAACTTGTTGACCGGGTTGAGGCCTATCTTGACGCCGGCTGCAAATCGGTGGGGTTTGTTTCACCCTCTCATGTACTCCCTCAGATGAAGGCAATCATTGCTGCTCTCAAGGTGCGGGGAAGAAATCCCGTTTTCGTATACAACACCAATGGATATGATAAACGCGAGACCATTCAATCTCTGGGAAACGTCATTGATGTCTATTTGCCCGACCTGAAATACATGGATGCAAGACTTGCCCGCGATTATTCGGATACGCCCAATTATCCGGAAGTTGCCAAGAAAGCCATCAAAGAGATGTATTACCAGAAGGGGGCGGATATTGAACTTGACGAGGAGGGTCTCGTTACGGCAGGTCTCATTATCCGCCATCTAGTTCTTCCCGGCCAGATTGAAAACAGCAAAGCGGTGCTTCGCTTCATAGCTGAAGAGCTGTCACCTGACGTGTATATCTCCTTGATGTCGCAGTACTATCCTACGCCCGCGGTTGCCGATCATCCCACGCTCGGACGGTGCTTGAGGCGGGACGAATATGAAGAGGTTGTCAAAGAATTTGAAAAGCTTGGTTTTCATCGAGGCTTTGTCCAGGAGCTGTCCAGTCCCCATCACTATCGCCCCGATTTCATGCGGGAGCACCCATTTGAACCATAGGAGCCAACCGCCTTTTCCAAGGCGATGGACCGTTTGCGTTGTTCGGGCGAGTATGCAGGCTTGCTGACTCACGAACCATCATCGTTGACCATGGCTCCTATGGGAAAAAGCTTATGCTTGTTGGCTATTTTTTTCCAAGTTCTTTCTTGACGGCAGCGATTAGATCCCCGGTTTCGATAATGCTGCGGACGAAGTCTGGATAGGGAGGAAAGCGTATTTCTCCATCCGGATAAGTCATTTTGCCCTGCTCAAGATCGATCTCAATGTTATCCCCATCGTTTACATTACCCACGATGTCCGCGACAACCGGCAGCAAGCCATGGTTCATGGCCGTGCGAAAAAAGGCTCGGTCAAAGCTCTTCGCAACGACGCCACTGATGCCCGCCGCTCTCAGCGCCAGTACCGCCGGCACTGGCGCCGGGCCGCAGCCGAAATCAACACCGGCCACGAACACGTTGCCTTTGTCTATCTTGTCCGGGAAGCCGTCGGCGTATCCTTCCAGGAGATGTTTTGCCAACCTGGCAGGATTGGCAGTGGTGTGATACTGTTCTGGTACTATTTGAGAAGTGCTAACGTTATCGCCCAGCTTTAGGAGTTTGCCTGCAATCTCTTTCATATCTTCCTGGTGTCCCAACAGGCTAAATCATTCCACAGACAGATTTGCCCTGTTTCTGGTTTCTGTCATTTCTGTTTGAATACCACGGGCTGCCATCTCCGCCAGTTCTCTTTCGAAGGGATTACCAGCCTGCCAGCCTGTTCGGTCGGTATCACGAAACCTCTCCAGGCGGCGGATTGTCACTTCGGCGAAGATGGGATTGACGTCAAATGTAAAGCAGCGTCGTCCCGTTCTCTCACAGGCAATCAGGGTTGTTCCAGCGTGAGCAAAAAAGTCGGTAACAATATCACCCTGGTCTGAGGAAGCAAGGATAATCCGTTCTATGGACTTTAGTGGCTTCTGGCCATAGCAGCCGTTTACATTCTCTTCCACCCGGTAGAATACCTGTTGAATATCAACCCACACGTTTCCGGGTCGTATCGTCTCCGATTTGCTTCGCTGCAGGTTTTCCGTAACGGCCCCCCTTACCTGCTTGTAGTAACCACGGAGGATTTTGGGGATTGCGGTGTACTGCACGGTGAAATGCGGCGCTCCTTTTGTGTAATACAGCAGCTCCTGCCTGACCGCCATCCAGTTTTTCTGCGTGCCGTAACCACGCTGGTTGCGCATGGTGATAAGAGAACGAGACTTGAATCCCGTGCCGGTCATCATTGTCATAAACTGCGGCAGCGGTTGGAAGTGGTCGTTCTGATCGGCGCCTAACCAGACGTAAAGAGCGCTGTCGCCCGCAAGAGCGGTATAGCAGTTATCGATCCACTTGCGGCACCAGGCAATGAACTGCTGGACCGGCTGCTTTTCAAACATGACCAGGTTATAGGGCGGGTCTTGTATAGCGAGTTTTGCTTTTTCTCGGCCCATAATGCGGCGGACAAAGCCATAATCTGTAGCATCCCCACAGCCGACAACATGCCCTGCGACTTTGTCCTGCCAGACCTCACCCGGTTTCAAGCGGCAGTGCGGTAGGATGCTGCTGCGGAATTCGCCAGTGTCAATATCGAGTCTTGGGAAAGGAGCAGTTTGCATATGGGACAAATAAAAGAGAGCAGTTCTGTCTCTTCAACAAAAATAAGTGGCCTTGTCTCTGAAACGGTTGATAATCCCCCTTTCCTGTTGACCCTTTCGATGGACGGCCCTTTATTGTGTCCCACGTCAACCCTGTAAACCGGGACAAACATATGTCGGTATCTTCACCTGAGGCGGCAGAATCGGCGGGTGGCGAACACAAACCAAGCCTCCTGGCGCAACTGTCCTCACTTCCGCGTCCTTACTGGATGGTCAACATCATGGAGATGTTGGAACGTCTGGCGTACTATGGCGTTCGGGTGGTAATCCCGATTTATATCGCCCAGGCGGATGAAGTGGGAGGGCTTCATTTCACCCAGGTCGATAAGGGGATCATATTTCTCTGGTGGGCGGTAGTGCAGTCGTTGACGCCGATGTTCTCTGGCGGATTTGCCGACCGTTACGGCTTCAAGAAGACTATCGCTTTCTCGATCGCTGTCAAAGCAACAGGTTATATTCTCATGGCCACCCAGCGGGAGTTTTGGCCCTTTCTTTTCGGCTGCTGTGTACTGGCCTTTGGGACAGCGATATTCAAGCCGGGTGTGCAGGGGACGATGTGTCAGTCTCTTTCGAAGAAGAACTCGTCGGTTGGTTGGGGGACATTTTACATGCTGGTCAATGTCGGCGGCTTTCTAGGTCCGCCGCTGGCCCATTTTCTTTACGGCTGGTCATGGCCAACGGTCTTTTATGGATGCGCTGTGATCGTCTCGTTTAACTTTTTGATGCTGTTGACCTATAAGGAGGTTCCTGCGGGAGGAGAGCAGTCGGGAGGGCCACTGCACATCTTGAAAATCACCGCAAGGAATTTCATGAACCTACGGTTAGTTGTGTTCATTGCCATCATGTCGGGCTTCTGGCTGATGTTCATGCAGCTTTTCGACATGCTGCCAAATTTCATTGTCGATTGGATTGACAGCTCTAAGATAGTTGCCGACCTACATCTGCCGGATTTCATGCTCCAGCTTAACTCCACGCGTGGTCCACAGCTCTCGCAGGAGTGGATGATCAACGCCAACCCAGGGCTGATCATTGTCGCTGTCGTGTTTATCTCTTGGTTAGTGGCTCGGATACGGCGGGTTCACTCTATCTGTCTGGGGATCACTATTGCCTCGGTAGGGCTTGTGCTGGCCGGGTTCACTACTTCGGGGTATTTCTGCCTGCTGGGGATCTTGATCTTTTCCGTTGGTGAGATGTTATCTTCGCCCAAGATGAACGAATATCTCGGCGTTATCGCTCCCGACGGTCAGAAGGGTCTCTACATGGGATATGCCAATGTGCCGGTGGCGGTTGGATGGGGCTATGGCTCTTTGCTGGGAGGGCAGGTGTATGACCGGATGGGAGATAAGGCCAACCTGGCCCTGGATTACCTGGCTAACCATTTCAACATTGTCGATGTCTCGCGCACAGAGGCGATGAACAAGCTGATGGAAGTCACCGGCATGAACGCCGCTGACGCTACCAATATGCTCTGGTCGGTCTATCATCCTTACAAGCTATGGTACCAGTTTGCCGCGATCGGCTTGATTTCAGCGGTTGGGATGCTGCTGTACGCCAGATGGGTGAAGAGGTATGAGGGAATGGATGCGTAACAATGGAAGCCGAAAATCCTCCCGTTATGACTGTAATTTGCACGCGATGCGTAAGTTGTCAAAAGCACCCTTCGACAAGCTCAGGAAAGGCAGGGCTTTTGACCTACTTGATAAGTTGCTAATGAAAAAATACGCCCAGGAGGACTCGAACCCCCAACCTTCTGGTCCGTAGCCAGACGCTCTATCCAATTGAGCTATGGGCGCATTTCCAGTTCACCAATTAACCGGCGAGCTTCTCGAAGTCAAGTGGTTTCTATCGCTCCACCCATTGCATCCCAACCGTTGACAGTCCAAAAAATATTCCTATCTTTTGCTCATGGTAGAACTTTCGGATGTCATTGCAATTATCAGATCAGAATTCCCTGACGATAGACTCACCTACCAGAAGGCTGTCCCCACCTTTCATCCGGAGTCGGCTGCGGAGGCAGCTAAGCTGTTCAAGCTCGCCAACCGATACGGGCAGAAAATATTCATCACCGGTTTCGGCAATAATATCGACCCGGTGGGGGAGCCGTTTGTCAACATGCTCTCTGTCAGAACCGATCGGCTGAGTACACTCCTGGAGGTTGCTCCACAGGATTTCTTCATTACGGTCGGTTCAGGGTACCCCCTTCAGCAGATCAATCTCCAGCTTGAAGGAATAAAGCTCTGCCTGCCACATTCCTCCCTTCCCTATGTCGGCTCGGTGGGCGGGGCGATTGCAGTCGGTCTGAACGCCGAACTGGACAGCCAGGACCTGCCGTTGAAAAAATACTTCATCAAGGCGGAGATTGTCACTCCCGAAGGCGATGTGATTAGACCGGGCTCGGCCTGCTTCAAGTCGGTTTCGGGGTATGACATTGTTAAGATATTTTTCAATTCCTGGGGTTTGCTAGGGCTTATCGTATCTGCGACGTTCCGGGTCATGCCCACAGCGACCGCGGCTGGATTGAGTTCTATGAAAATGAAGGCAATCGATCGGGACAGCTTCCTGATCGGTCTGGCCGAGAATAACCCCTCTGCCGATGCTGTGTGCTCACGCAAATTGAAAGACAAGTTTGACCCTCACGGGATTCTTCCCATTGTTTAGTTCCTTTGTCGTGACTGATAAATCCACCGCAAGGGGAATGTTGAAAAACATAGAAAGCGTCATAGCGAGGAGCGAAGAGACGTGGCTATCTCGTTGTCATTCAATAGCTGAGATTGCTTCGCTGTCGCTCGCAATGACGAGGATGGGACTTTTTCAAAAGGCCCCAAGCGGTGGGCTTCCCAGGCTCAGGCTGATCGATTTCCCGGGAGCTTTTTCCAATATAGTTATCAATCGATTCGATATGTGATTGTGTTGAGGGGCATTTTGCATATGTTCACATAGAATACTAAAGAATATGCAATTCACAAATAAACAAGGAGCATAAGATGACAGACAGACTGCCCAAGGCTGAAGGTATGAGTTGGCTAACTCCATACCTCGTTGTAAGGGACATAAAGAAATCCCTTGAGTTCTACGAGAAGGTATTTGGATTTAAAATTAATCATACAATACCAGACAAAGACGGGAACCTGATTCATGGCGACCTAACATACAGGGACTGCACAATCATGCTTGGTCCAGAAGTTGTGGAAGCGGGGGAAAAGGCTCCTTCAACATTGTCAGGCAGCCCGGTATCGTTCTACCTCTATGTGGATAATGTTGATGAGTTTTTTGAGACTGGTCGAGAAGCGGGCGCGGAGGTAATAGAAGGTCTGAAAGACCAGTACTGGGGTGATTGGACCTGCCAGTTCCGATGCCCGGAAGGGTATACCTGGATATTTGCTCAGTGCGTGGCTGACCTTGATCCGTCGAAAATGCCGAACAACTAACTCGTTATGGAGAGGCGCTTGTTGCGGCCAGTTTCTTAAACTTGGCTTCTATCAGCCTCACCGTGGTATCCAGCAGGTCGTCGACGTCGATAAAGGCGGTGTTAACAACTATATCGTAGTGGCGAGTATCATCGTTGTTGGCATGGAAGAGCTTTGCAATCAATTCCTTACGCTCGGCATCAGAAGCCTCAATCAACTCTGCTGCTTCGGACTTAGTGGCGTTGGCATATTTAACGAGGTTCTCTATCCGTTGTTCTCGAGGAGCAACAAAACGCATGTGGAAACCACGGTTGGGGCCAAGGATGAAATTACCGCCGCGACCAAGTAGGACGACTCCCCCCAGTTGTGACATCGAAAGAACGGTCTTGACGAGATATCGGTAGTAATCCCGGTGATCCACGGCTTGCCTCGTGAAGAAAGATTCAACCAGCAGATCGAGTTGTCCCCGAAATTTCTGATCGAGTGATTCAACAATCCTCTTGCGGTATCCGGACGACCGGCAAATAACGTCAATTATCTCACGATGCAGGATTTGATATCCAAGCCTTTCGGCAAGCCGCTCTCCAAAATATGATCCACGGCTGCCACGCTGACGGCTGATGGTCACAATTCGTGGTAGAGCCGGTTTCTCCTGCTTTTTCTCGTCAGCCCTCTGCCTTTCAAGTTCCCATCTGAGGAGCTGACGGTTTACGATAGTATCTATTGAAGTCATATAGTTGCCTCCGCCTAAACAATATATGAACTTGCTGCTGCTGGGCAACTCGATTTTTAGAAGCTGAGTCGTACTCCGAACTGGTTAACCGGCTCCGCCTCAAAAGTTGATAAAACCCTCTGGACATTGAGACTGACCAGGGGAGTCAGCGGTTTCACAAGAGAAAGTTCAATGTAGTGGTCGTGCTTGTTCTTTCCCTGTGAATAATCGAGAGGATCGATATACGAGTAGCGCCAGTTGAAGTCACCGGTGAATTCAAAGTTGAAGCTCGTGAGGAGCTTGAACGAGTTAATTGAAACTATCTGCAGGGTTTGTCCCCGGTCTTCGCCGGTATCATCGTAATTCTTATAGAACGATACTTCGTTGCAGACAGGGGAAAAGCCGAGCTTCCCCGATGGGGCTTCCCATGACGGAATAACGCCACCGCTCAGCGATGAGGCAGATAAGAGGGACACTATCCCTCCCATGCAGACGAGCAGTACAAGCTTGCGCATGTTGAACTTCCTCAGTTTTGAGTTAACAGATTGAATTGTCACATTAGAACATACGAAATAGGGGCAGTAGGAGCAAAGGGGTTTGTTGCGGGAAGTCAGGGATTGTACATAGGCGGCGAATCTCTGTTTGACAAGTAAAAGGGAATGGGTTATAATTAAAGTATAGCACCGGAAGAGTTCTTTCGCAACGTACGAATCTGGGAGAAAACGATGATAAAATCAGCGACAGTCATAGGCATAGTGGCCCTCTTGAGCGCCGGATATTCGGCTGCCTCGGCTGCTACTACCATCCTTGTCCCGGCGGAACAGGCTACAATTCAGGCGGGGATAGATGCGGCGATCAACTATGACACCGTACTAGTTTCTGACGGCATTTACACCGGTGATGGTAACCGGGATATTGATTTCGGCGGCAAGGCAGTCGTGTTGATATCGGAAAATGGTCCGGAGGTGACCATAATCGACTCTGAGGGTGATTCGCTTAACCCACATCGGGGTTTCAACTTCCACAACAGCGAAGATTTTACAACTGTAGTCCAAGGGTTTACAATCAAAGGTGGGTTTTATTATATTGATGATATTACCATGACCTATGGTGGAGGAATGCTCTGCGAGTCTTCTTCTCCCACCGTGGCCAACTGTATCATCCGGGAGAACTTCGCAATGAGCGGCGGGGGGGGTTCCTGCCAGTTGTCCTCGCCACGTTTTATCAACTGCACTTTTGCTGCGAATCATGCCAAGTGGCGTGGCGGAGGTCTCCACTGCAGCGAATCATCACCGGTCCTAACCAACTGCACATTCTATGCTGACTCATCGGGGCATGGCGGGGGAGGTATTTATTTACTTGATTCATCATCCCCCACGATAACGGGCTGTACATTTACCGAAAACAACTGCTATTCAGGGGGCAGCGGGGGTGCAATTTACTCCTGGGGTTATTGCTCTCCAACTGTGGAGAACTGTCTCTTCAGCAAGAATGTCTCATGGAGTAGTAATGCCATGATATGTTGTAGTTCGTCGTCTCCATCCTTGACTAACTGTACTTTCTTTGATGGCGGTATACATTGCTGTTACTCATCGTCTCCGGTGCTGGAAAACTGTATCATAGCTTTCGGTTCCGGTAAGGCGGTCTCGTGCTATGTAGACGGTCATCAGCCTTGCTATCCGACGCTGTCCTGTTGCGACCTGTTCGGCAACGTCGGCGGGGACTGGGTCGGGTGCATCTCCGGTCAGGGGGGTAACAACGGCAATTTCTCTCTCGACCCTATGTTCTGCGATACGGCTGCCGGTGATTTCCACATTTCCAGCCTGTCTCCATGTGCACCGCCGCTCAACAGTTGCGGAGTGCTTATAGGGGTGTTTGATGTCGGTTGTGGTCAGCCGGCAAGAGTTTGGTACGTAGAAGCCGATGGCAGCGGCGACGCACTGACAATCCAGGAGGTAATTGATTCGTGCACAACCTTTGATACCGTTATGGTGGGGCCGGGCACGTACACCGGGGACGGTAACCGGGACATCGAGTTGCGCGGCAAACGCATTACTGTAATCTCTGAGCAAGGACCCGAACAGACAATTATTGATTGCCATGACAGCTTGGGTATTCACCGGGGTTTCTACATTCACGAGGGCGAGGATTCCTCCACCGTAATCATCGGTTTAACAATAAGAAACGGCCATTATCTAGCTGGTTCCGGTGGCGGCTTGTTCTGTGACGGAGCGGCGCCCACTGTGATCAATTGCATCTTTGTTCAAAACCGTGCCTACAATGGGGGGGCGGTTGCCTGTATCAACAACAAACACAGATTAACACTTAACGATTGTACTCTGGATAGCAACCTTGCAGACTACAACGGCGGGGCGATGTACTGCGGATCGGGGGTGGTTCTGTCAAACTGCGTGCTGACGGATAACAGCGCCTATGCTAGCGGAGGAGCAGTATATTTCCTCAGTTTGGACACAAGCATGTACAGTTCGGATACATCATACTTGTCCGGTTGTGTCTTCGCCAACAACTGGGCCAGCAGCATTGGCGGCGCCATGTATATGGCCAACGCCTCTCTGTACTCGAGGAATTGCACGTTTTACGGTCATAACAATAGCTATGGAGGTACGATCACAATAGGCTCCTACTCATCGCCGGTTTTCGACAAGTGCCTCATTGCCTTCAATGAGGGGGTGCCTGCGGTATCGTGTCTGGGTACATATACCTATCCTTACTTCTCCTGTTCTGACATATATGGCAATGCCGGTGGTGACTGGCAGGGGTGTATTGCCGATCAGGTCGGTATCTACGGCAACTTCTCGGCCGACCCGTGGTTCTGTGACACGTCTGTGGGTGACTTCCATCTGTTTGAAAGCTCCCCTTGTACTCCGGAGAATAGCATATGTGATTCGCTGGTCGGGGCTCTCGATGTGGGTTGCTGGGGCACAAAGACGATAATCGAACCTAACGTGATGACCATTTCTTATGACAAGAGGAACGACCCAGCAATGGCCACGGTACATCTGGGCAACTTTACCGACGGTTACACCGCTAGCGATATCGATCCTGCTTCTATGCGAGTTAATGAAGTCATTGTTCCCATGTTGTGGTCGGTGTTACCCTCGCATCCGGAATTTGAGGGTGAAGTCATGCAGATAGAGTTTCCCATAGACGATTTCCTTGCCGGTTATGGGCTGCTGTTTGACACTACCATCCAGATACATACGGTATCCGGGCAATTCAGCGACATGGACAGCTTTTTAGTTGACGGCACAGTCACGATTATTGGCCATGGTACCGGTGACGTCGATGACAATGGCTCCGTTAACGTTGCAGACGTGACCTACTTAGTCAACTATCTTTTCAGGGACGGCCAGGTGCCGCCAGTAATTGAGACAGCAGACCTCGATAAAGGTGGATCTGTGAACGTCGCCGATCTCACCCTGCTGGTCATTTTTCTTTTCAGAGGAGAGTAGACTCAGCCTCCAAAGACCGACTGCGGACGGCCTTTGGTTGTTCTTATAATAATCGCCTTTTCCCGTGGGTGCTGGCTGGCATCGGTACTGGCCTTTGGGCAGCGGCAGCCTGCCTTCACATGGTGCTGGCACCGCCGAAATAACGTTCCGGCCATGGGCATCTGTGGGATCCTGTTGAGAGTCCGTCTGATATCGAGGAATCTCAGATGCAGATTTTTCTTGAACGAATCAGCCAATTCACTGTCTATACTGTGACGTGAGTATATCTGCACATAGAGCTGGTCACACATCTTGGGAGATGGGCGTACTGGTTTTGTGGTATGAGAACCGCCTAATATGTTAGGGAGGTATCAAATGAAGAACAGCAGTGCAATTATCGCAATTGCAGCAGGTCTGGTCGTTGTGCTTATACTTGCCAGTACCTGTGATGACAACCTGGTCACATCGGGGGATGTAGATTTTGGAGTACATGAATGGGGCGTTATGGTCGGTTGTCAGGCGGACACATCCTACTTCCTCACCTCAAGACCGAAAATGATACACGAGGTCGATATACCTGTAATCTACATTCACTCTAAAGATAAGATCCCCTTTACGGCTCAGGTGACGTTCAACAGCGGAGGACCGACCGATACCTACCCTGAGGCGGAAGTGGATAGCACCACAGTATTGTGGGAAGATGTCAACTTCGTTACGGATATTGACACAACAACAGCCGATGCGATTGGAGACTATGAGCCTTTAGAAAACATCATAAACATACTCAATAATGTTGACGCCGATTGGCTGGAATACGATAGTCAGATAACAAGGTTTCTCTTCTACGAAGGGAATGTGCCGTTTGAAAACCAGGTCGAAGTAACATATGATTTTGACACCCAACAAGCGACGCTTAAAAACAACAATGCTTTCTCTGTTTATGATGTGATGGTGGTGGCTTACCCGGAGCCCAATTCCTTTGGCTCTCCGTACGTGGGGAAGGTCCGGCAATTGTACCCGGGAACACGGGTGACGATAGCGTTTTTGAAACAGACGGTTTTTGACTTGAAAGGCGACTTAGTTTGTCAGGGATTTACACGGAAGGAAGCGGAAGCGTTTGACATACTTTGGCGGGTGCCCTTTTTCTATCCTACCCCAACCACCGGAGCTAGAGCAAATCTGATTTACAGACTTCCCCAGAATGAATATGATAAGTTGATAACTCTTGACATTGATCCACAGCCGGACAGAGTAATACGATCACTTTACATGTTGGTGCATTTAGATCCGAGTAGTAACCTGGCGGATTTTGAGGTTCATGAATGGGGCGTCATGGTTGGATGTATGACGGACACATCCTTCTTCCTCACCTCAAGACCGGAACAGGCCTCCCTTGTCAGAGAACCGGTCATTTACATTCACTCCCAAGATAAGACGCCCTTTACAGCGGAGGTGACGTTCAACACGGGAAGGCCGACCGATACCTACCCCCAAGCACAAGTAAATGGCAATACGGTGCTGTGGGAAGATGTGGATTTCTCAGAGTGTCTCGTACCTGCAGGCCCCAGAAGGTCGGAGGATTTTGTGCCTCTGGATAGCATCATAGACATACTCAACGATGTCGATGCCGACTGCCTTGAATACAACGGTCAGACGGCAAGGTTTCTATTCTACGAGGGAGAGGTGCCGTTTGAAAACGAGATTAAGGCTACCTACGATTTTTCCACCCAACAGGTGACTTTTGTGAATGAAGGTGCTTACTCGGTATATAATGTGATGGTGATAGTCTCTGCGTACGTAGGAAGGATTGACCAATTGAGTCCGGGAGACAGCATAGTAGTAAGCTTTTTAGATCAGGTTCAGGTCGACCTGGCAACTGATCTTGTTTCTGAAGGATTTACCGTAAAGGAAGCACAAGCGTTTGCAGAACTTTGGGAGGAACCTTTCTTCCATTCTGCAAGCCCGGAACTGAACGGCCACATAATCTACAGACTTCCCCATAATGAATATGATAACTTGATAACTCTGAGCATTGACCCTCAGCCGGACAAAACAATACGGTCTCTTTACATATTGGTGCATCTGTACAAGTAGGGTACGAAGGCACTGTCACTTATAAAGGCAAAATGCTGAAGGACCACCAGGACGCATACGGTCACGAGCTCCTCGACTATTTTAACGGCATGCATGGGTCCGAAATCGTCGAGAGGGACGACGGCTATATTGATGTCACCGTTGATAACAAATTCTACTTTACCAGCTATAGAGACTGGACACCGCACGAGAAGAAAGCGATACTGTATGCCAGGGGGCGCGTCCTCGATGTTGGCTGCGGCGCCGGTAGATGCATGCTTTATCTTCAGAAAAAGGGGTTTGATGTCATGGGCATAGATATTTCCCCATTGGCCGTAAAAGTATGCAAAAAAAGAGGGATAAAAAATGCCAAGGTGCTGTCTATCACTCAGGTAAGTTCAAAAATGGGTTTCTTTGAAACCATTCTTATGTTTGGGGGAAGTTTTGGCCTCTTCGGCAACCCGGAAAGGGCTAAACGATTGCTTAAGAGATTTCACAAAATGACCTCGGAAAGGGCAAGAATAATCGCTTTAACCTGCGATCCATACCAGGCGGTCAGTCGCGAGAGCAAGCAGTACCGCAAATTCAACAGAGTAAGAGGACGAATGCCGGGGCAGTTCAGATTCAGAATCAGGTACAAGAAGTATGTTACTCCGTGGAGCAACTGGCTGGTCGTTTCAAAAGAGGAGATGGCAGGCATATTGAGAGGGACCGGCTGGGGGATCAAGAAGTTTATTGATTCCGCCAAGAGTTCGGTATATATAGCAATTATCGAGAAAGAAAAATAGCGCGTTGTGATTACTGGGTCTGTCAAAACATGGAGATAACACTATGCTTAAGGACTACCAGGACGCACACGGGCACGAGATATACGATTATCTTAACAGCAGGGGTGGGTATGAAATAGTCGAGAGAGATGACGGCTACGTTGACTCCAGCGGTGGGGCGATGGACTACTTAGCAGAATATAAAGACTGGTCGCTGCATCAGAAAAAGGCTATCCGCTACGCCAGAGGAAGAGTGCTTGACATTGGCTGCGGGGCGGGCAGGGTTTTGCTCTATCTTCAGCAGAAGGGTTGCGATGTCATGGGTATAGATATTTCCCCGCTGGCGATCAAGGTCTGCAAAGAAAGAGGGATACAAAATGTCAGGGTGATGTCTGTCACTCAGGTAAGTTCAAAACAGGGAGTCTTTGATACAATTATAATGTACGGTAACAATTTTGGCCTATTCAGCAGCAGTAAAAGAGCAAGGTGGCTTCTCAAGAGATTTCACAAGATTACTTTGGGGGAAGCCAGGATAATTGCCGAAAGCAACGATCCTTACCAAACGAACATGCCTGAACACCTGCAATACCACAAGCTTAATAGAAAACGAGGCCGTATGGGTGGGCAGGTGAGGATAAGAGTCAGATACAAGAAATATGTCACCCCTTGGTTCGACTATCTGCTTGTCTCAAAAAACGAAATGACTGACATTCTGAAAGGCACCGGCTGGCGGATCAAACGGCACTTCCCTTCCACCTGGGCGTCATACATAGTAGTGATTGGAAAGGAGTGACTTGTGCCTCGCCCGGCGGACGTCTCCGTCTGCCGAGTGTGTAAGAAAATCAGCAGGAGTCAGAGATCCCTGCAAGTCTTCTTGATCCTTTCGGGCACAAGAAACCCTCCCACAGATTTGGGGAGGGCTTTGCTTTGCTCGGATAGCGTATGCGCTTATCCGTAGATCTCGCTCTTATTTTCGTTGGTGACGGCGATGTGTACTGTGCGAAACTTCCAGACGCCGTTCTCAGTTTTGTATGCTTTCACCCACTTTACGTATTCCCGTTTTTCCTTGTCGTCCTTCTCCGAAGCTTTCTTTACTTTATCAGCGAAAGTCTTTTTCTTCCCCATACGGAAGCACCTCCTCAAGTTCTATCATGTCTTCACCATCCAACTTCTTTCGTTCCTCTTTGACCGCTAACAGCAACTCGGTTGTTTGCCTTAGAAGGTTGAATTCTCGGTTGTTCTTGAAATGCGGTACAGCCTTATCGAAATGATTGGAGGCAGCGGGGTAGTCTTTGCGTTTCAGAGCCTCAAGAGCCAGACAGTAGGCCTTTTCCGCATCGCTAAGCATCCCGCTTCTCCTCTCTACATGCCGTTTCGGCCTCCTTCAACCTTCTGACGTATGGGCCGATTTTGTAGTCACTTTGCTTGAGGTAATATATGATGAAAGCGGACAAAAGCAAGGCATCCTTGCTCTTCTGTGTTCTGGCGAGCTGGAGGGAATGCTCCAGCACCGAAAGAATGTGTTTCTTGGAATCAGAAAGGTCATGATAAAAGTTCGAAAGCTTTTCAAGAAGCTGGTCAAACAGTGCAATGGAATCCCGGGTAGTTTCTGTGGTTATTTCAGACCCTCTCCTGAGAACTGCTTTCTGGCTGGTAGCTTTTGTCCTTTTAGTCCAGCGCTCCAGCTCTGACCGTATCTTGGAAGTGGCGGGAGAAGGATCACCAAATTGGGAGAGGCCACTATTGTCGATCTCGGTGAGAATCCGGCTGATTCTGCCGATATCACTTGGCCTCAAGCCGTTTCCCTCAAGCCAGTTGCTGTGGTCTGCAAACCATTCACCGATGTTCTCGATAACACTCTGGCCTTCTCCTGAAGTTCGGGCAATATCATCCAGGCGATTAATGCCGTCTAGAATCTGAAGCCGGCTTCCCTTTGCATTGACAGCCCGCTCCAGAAATGACTCGAGTAACTTTTCGAGTGATTGCAGAGCGCTGGAGTAACTCAATCTACACTCCCCACGTAAGTTTTCGTGATGTTGCGTTCGGCAAGGCGATTGGCCGTTTTCTCGGTCAGGTAGTCCTCGAACAAGTTCGTCAGACGGTTCACCATCTGTTCCAGTTGGAGCGAGGATGCAGTTTCCTTCTTTTCCGTCTTGGTAATGATGCCCGCTAACTTGAGCTGTGCTAACTTCTTCAGTGTTTTGTCACGGTCGACCGGACTGACTTTGCAAATCTCATTCACGCTGCGGTGGCCGTCAACAAGGGCCATGATGTTCCACTCGGCGGCTTGCAGAGATACCGCGCGGGGGCGACCGCCCTGGGAAGCGGAGATTGTATAGACGGCATCGAGGTCAGGTAGAGTCTCTTTGACCAAGTTCATTTCGTCCATGCGCCGCAACCCTTCCAGAATGACGTTTTCCACGGAGAGGTTGACGGTGATCTCCTCATCGGTGGGGTATTGATTCTCATAGAACTTGAACGATCCGGCTCGCCAGCCCAGCAATGAATACAGCAGTTCCTCAATCTGTTTTTTGACTACCATTTCCAGATCAGCTCGGTCGATGAAGCGTCTTGAGACAAGAATCTCACCCAGCCGCCTGGAGTTCTCCGCTTTGGCCTGGATACCGATGGCCTCTTCCAGTTGCGAAGCAGATATGATGTTTTGCTCTTTCAACAACTGGCCGAGATGAAACGTCTGGCGAGGGCCATAGCCATAAATCACGTTGCCGTCCTTGAAATAGACCATGACGATGGAGTCATCTTGCTGGATCCCCAATGTCCCGGACTTACGGCTCGAAGCAATTAATTGAAGTACTTCTGGCAGTGTGAATCGTTCGATATTTCCCTGTAGATCAAGGTCCATACATGCTCCCTGCCGACACCCTGTTGTCAGCGATTTGTGATAATTTCGCCCACCTTGACACTCCTACTACTCTTTGCATAACAATGTAATAGCGCAGAAAAAAATTCGTTGAAATCGAATTAATAGAACGGTAACAAGTTATCACCATTCTCCTACGCACCTTAATGATAACACGATGAAATACCTAAGTCAATGTTAAAATCATCAATGAGCTAGTTTTTGTTTCTTTTTGGTGTGTGGCGTAGTTTACTAAGCCTTTAGTATTGGTTTGGTCTTCCTTTTCGGTGAGGACTGAGAACAGCGTAGCCGATTGACAGCAAAGGGTTGGCTGATGGAAGAAAATATCAGAATACTCAAACTGCGTAGGTCAGCTTCAGAAGTGACGCTGATGATTTCCACACTCGATGGGCCGGTCGTGGTCCCTGAGCTTGTGGTTCACAGGTATCGCCTCAAAGAGGGCATAGTCATAACGCCGTCCCAATTGAAGATACTGAGGAGCGAATCCGAGCTTTTCCGGTGCGATCAAACAGCAGCCCGGATGCTTGCCGCCCGGGAACATTCGGTTGGTGAGATCAGAGCCAAGCTGAGCGGGAAGCGCTTTAGCCCGAAAATGATACAGCAAATAGTCAAGAAGTATAAGGATCAGGGGATACTCGATGATGCCCACTTTGCTCATAGATATGGGCAGAATCTCTTAAGCCAACGCCCGTGTGGAAGACCATATCTGGTGGCGTCTCTGCGGCGAAAGCTGATTGACCGTTCCCTGGCTGAACAGACCGCCGAGGCATTGCTCGCTGGAGAAGATGAAAAGGAACTGGCAGCGGCTGCGCTGGCTAAGAAGTGGGGTGAATACCGGCAATTTGAACTTGAAGCGGCTAAGAGGAAGTCGTATAATTACCTTGCTCGTCGTGGATTCAGTTATGAGGCGGCTAAAAGAGCATTTGAGCAACTACAGAGACGGCAAACAGAGGTACCGAAAAATTAAGACAGCTGAAATCAGACAATCTTTCCTTGATTATTTCAAGAAAAACGACCACCGCATTGTCCCCTCATCGCCGGTCATTCCGTTTAACGATCCGACTCTTTTGTTCACCAATGCCGGTATGAACCAATTCAAGGACGTTTTTACCGGTCAGTGCAAGGTGGAGTACAAGCGTGCGGCCAGCGCCCAGAAATGCATCCGGGCGGGGGGCAAGCACAATGACCTTGATAACGTCGGCTTCACCGCTCAGCACCATACCTTCTTTGAGATGCTGGGAAACTTTTCGTTCGGGGATTATTTCAAAGAACAGGCCATTTATTACGCCTGGGAGTGGGTGACAAAAGAGCTGGCACTGCCGGTTGACAGGCTCTATGCGACCGTTTATGAGACCGATGACGAAGCCTTTGATCTATGGGAAAAGATAGCACCTCAATTAAAAGAGGGTCGCCTCTTGCGGTTTGGGAAAAAGGACAACTACTGGGCTATGGGAGACACTGGTCCCTGTGGACCTTGCTCGGAGATTCATTTTGACCGTGGCGAAAAATTCGGCGCTGGACTTGATGACATTATCAACGGTGATACCGACCGCTTTGTCGAGATCTGGAATCTGGTGTTTATGCAGTATGACCAGCAACCGGATGGCAGTATCATTGATTTGCCTAAGCCATCGGTAGACACCGGCGCCGGTCTGGAGCGGATAGCCGCCATTATGCAAGGGGTCGATTCCAATTATGAGATAGACATTTTCAAGAGCATCATTGATGCTATCTCCGACATCACCAAATCGAACTATAAAGACAACGTAGCATCACATCACATCATTGCCGACCACCTGCGGGCGTTGACCTTCGCCATCGCCGACGGTGCCGGTATCTCCAACGAAGGGCAGGGATATGTTCTGCGGCGGATTCTGCGCCGCGCTGCACGACATGGACGACTTCTCGGGATGCACGAACCATTTATATATCGTGTGGTGCCGGTCCTAGTGAGCGAGATGGGGAATGCCTACCCGGAAATTAAAGAAAAGCAAGACCACATTGAAAGGGTCATTAAGGCCGAAGAGGAGGCATTCGACCGGACGCTGGCAACCGGCCTTGAACTACTTGATAGAGTCATGGATATGATCACGGGGGTGGGAGACACCATCATTCCGGGAGAGGAAGTATTCCGACTATACGACACATACGGATTTCCGTACGATCTGACTGAAGTTATAGCGGCAGAAAAGGGATTGACCCTGGATAGATTAGGATATGAAAAGGCAATGGAAGCTCAGCAAACACGTTCGCGTTCTGTGTCAGATTTTAGTTCGGAAGCTGCTGCCGCCACGAAAAAAATGATAGACATTCTTGAGTCAATAGGTATGCCTGAATCTCCAACAGGATTCATAAGTGGTGAGACTGAGCCTGTTCTTGAAATTATGACTCAGACATTAGCAGTTTCAGAATTTGTTTCGGCGGATAATGTCTTCAGCGGGGCAGTTATATTGAGAGAAACACCTTTTTATGTTGAGTCGGGTGGTCAGATTGATGACACAGGTGTTATTGAGAGTGAAAGTACACGGCTTAGAGTTACTAGACTCTCAACATATAGGGATCTTGTCATTCACATAGGCTATTTTGAAAAGGGGTACGCGCGCGATTTTGGGAAGGGTACAAAGGTAGCCGCCCGTGTCGACGCCGAGCGCCGCTGGGATATCATGCGCAATCACACCGCCACCCATCTGACACAGGCCGCCCTGCGACAGGTATTGGGGCAACATATCAAGCAGTCCGGTTCTTATGTCGGGCCGGACCGGCTGCGCTTTGATTTTTCGCACCATCAGCCGATGACGCCGGATGAGATAGAACAGGTGGAGAAGATCGTCAACGGCGAAATCCTCAAGGGCAGCAAGGTGGACACGAAGGAAATGGATGTTGAGTCAGCCCAAAAATCTGGGGCTATGGCGTTGTTTGGTGAGAAGTACGGTGACATGGTCCGGGTGGTGTCAGTAGGAGATTTTTCCAAAGAGTTGTGCGGTGGCACTCACGTAGACAACGTCAGCCAGATCGGGCCGTTCTTTATTACGTTGGAGACCGGCGTTGCCTCCGGTGTGCGGCGCCTGGAGGCTATCACCGGCCGCGAAGCGATAAGATACATGCTCGACGCCAAGCAATTCCGGCGGGATGTGGCGTCAATGATTGGCCGAACGGAAGCAGATGCACTGGATGGCGTCAGGCAACTGCGAGAGAGTAGTCTGGCGCTGCAAAAGGAAATCAGGAAACTCAAGGCGGAGATGTTCTCAGGCGCCGGACAATCGGTAGGAGAAGAATCCACCGCTGGGGATGTATCAGTCATAACGCATGACTTCGGCAGGACTGACGCTGAAATCATGTGTGGTTGGATCGACGCCCAGAAGGCTTGCCACGAGGCGGTAGTTGCCTTCGGGCTGGGTATTGTGAACGGAAAAGTCACGTATATGGCATCAGCGAGTCACGCTGCTGTCACGCGGCAGCACATAAATGTCGGTAAGCTATCCAAACAAATGCTGCCGCAATTTGGTGGTCGCGGCGGGGGTAAATCATCATTTGCTCAGGGAACAGTTGCGCTGGGGACAGTTTCACAGGAGCTGTTTGAGGCAGCTCGGTCATTAGTTAAAAGGGAGGCAGGAGAACAGTGACAGAAGGCAAGGTTTACAGTAGG
The DNA here is from genome assembly GCA_964416195.1 of uncultured Ignavibacteriales bacterium. Classification (GTDB taxonomy): domain Bacteria; phylum Zixibacteria; class MSB-5A5; order GN15; family FEB-12; genus CAYQDB01. The sequence continues at coordinate 29,781 of CAYQDB010000005.1, read as the reverse complement.
TTGTTAGCGGTGAAAGAACAGCGGGGCGGAGGGTTTCTTCTTCTGCTTGATCCCGACCGAATACAAGAAAAGGTCTACATTTCCCTGGCTGAGGCAGCGGGGGAGTGTGGCGTAGATGCTATCTTGGTCGGTTCGTCATTTATGCTCAACACCAACTTCTCTCTCGCAGTTAAACAAATAAAAGCGACTACGTCGCTGCCGGTGATTATTTTCCCCGGTTCTTTTGCGCAGGTGACGCAGGAGGCCGACGCTATCCTGTTTACTTCATTGATATCCGGGCGCAATCCCAACTATTTGATCGATGAGCAGGTACGGGGTGCGCCACTGGTGAAACGGTTTGGCCTGGAACCGATACCGACCGGATACATGCTTGTTGAGTCAGGGGTGCAGACATCGGTGCAGTATATTTCTGGCACCAAACCTATCCCGCGCACGAAGTACGACATTGCCTGTGCGCATGCCCTGGCGGCTCAGTATTTAGGGATGAAACTCATTTACCTTGAGGCGGGATCGGGCGCCGGACAGCCGGTGTTGGAAAACATGGTTCGCGCCGTGGCTTCGTATATTGATATACCGATGCTGGTAGGAGGGGGGCTGACCAGCCCGGAGGAGTGTGCCTCGAGGATCGATGCGGGAGCGTCATTTGTTGTTGTCGGGAACGTGCTGGAGAATGACCCCCAGTTTACCTACCTGACCGAGCTCTCGGCGGCAGCCCACCCCAGAGAGGCAATCACTGTATGAGAAAAGACAAGAAGCTGGCCCAGTTGCGAAAGCTGGCTGATGAAACAGCTATTCTGCGTAAGTCCATCATCGAAGAGATGGGAAAGCAGATACTGGACCTTGCTGCTGTCATCTCCGGTGTGATTGGTTCGGGGGGGAAACTCTTGATTGCGGGTAATGGTGGATCAGCCGCTGATGCCTCCCACTTCGCGGCGGAAATGATTGTGAGACTTACCGCGGAGCGAAACCGCCAGGCGCTGCCGGCTATCGCTCTTTGTACAGACTCGGCAGTCATGACGGCTGCCGGTAACGATTTTGGGTTCGAGAGCATCTTCGCTCGCCAGATTGAGGGGCTTGGCCACAAAGGAGACATGCTGTTTGTCATATCCACCTCTGGTAATTCTCCCAATCTTGTCAAGGCCGTTCGAACTGCCAGGGACCGCGGCCTCTTGACTGCTGGCCTGCTTGGACGTGAAGGTGGTAAGTTGGGTAGCCTTGTGGACCGCGCGTTGGTTATTCGCCACCCTTCTACGCAAAGAATACAGGAAGAGCACATCTTTGTGATACATCTGTTGGTGGAATTGGTCGAAAGCGACCTCTTTTGATGACCCGTCAAACCTGCAAATATATCGAGACAGCGCTTTTTTATTTCTATATGCTGTTCATTTTCAGTTCCACTTTTTCAATTGCCTTAGCCCAAATATCGTTAGGGGCATCGCTGGTTTTGTTTCTCGTCATAGTTGTCTTGACTCGTTACAATCCGTTCGTGTTGTCTCTGAAGTGGCTCTATTGCTTTATCGCTTTGTATATTTTCTGGTTGCTACTGTCAGCGGTCGTTGGTTCCACTCCCCTGCGGTCGGTGCTCATCATCAAGGAAGAATGGCTATTTTGCATAGTGCCCATTGGCATCTTCCTTTTTGGCCGTCATCAGTACCGACATAAGCTGGTGACTTCCTTTGCCGCCGGGGTCATGCTGGTTTCGATCTATGGCATTATCCAGCATTTCACCGGAATCCACTGGTTCAAGACTATTCCCCCCCTGACGGCTCCTGACTTCGGTTATCGGGTATCCGGCAACTTTTCACACCGGCTCACCTTTGGTAACTACTTCGGGACGGCTGCTCTTTTCTTGGCCGGATTCGCTTTGGCAGGATATCGGCAACTGACCAAACCGATGCGGCTTTTTTTCATTTCTGCGTCCTTGCTTGGCATGATCGCCACTGTACTGAGTTATTGTAGAGGAGCTATAGCTGCTGTGGCTGTTGGTCTAGTGTTGCTGGGATTGATCATCGGGCGAAAGTATTTAGTCTATTCTCTTGGCACGATTGCAGTGGTAGCTGCAACAATCCTAATTACCATGCCGGGGCTGTCGGCACGCTTCAGCGGCAAGACGTTGAAGGACCTCGGCGGCGTCTACGAGGGCGGCCGGGTGTTCATCTGGAGGAACTCGGTCAAGATAATACAAAAAAACCCGCTCTTCGGTGTCGGTCAAGGGAACTTCCAGGCTGCCTATTGTGCGTACTTGCGCCCGGACATCCCCGAAATCCGAAAACATGTTCACGCGCACAATGATCTGCTCAATGTTGCGGCCATTTCTGGCATTCCTGGGGTGGTTTTCTTTCTGGGCATGTGGGTGGTTGCCGTCGGTTATTTCCAGAGAGGCTGGCGAGGCTGGGAGAAGATAGGGCACGACAGGGTCTTTGTGCTTGCGGCGCTGCTGAGTTCCGTCGTGTTCTTTGTGACTTCGCTTTTTGAAGCTACCTTCGCAGATGAGGAAGTCCGCCAGATGCTGATGTTTGTGTGGGCTGCCGGACTCTGGCCTCGGTATAAGGATTCGGAGCAGAAGGAAACGACTGTGGTCAAAAGCGCTTGACAAGAACCGAGTTTTTGCGTTAATACTGGCGAGGGAAAAAATGGCAGTGAAGACCAAAAAGAAGACCTCTTCAGACCAGCAACATAGCAAATGGCCCTTTGGTACGAGGAACTACTTAGTTTTTGCTCTGGCGTTGGTGGTCATAATAATCGGATATGTTACCCTGGGGCAGGGGTCGATAACGCTGGCCCCGATTTTACTTGTGCTGGGGTACTGCGTGCTGATACCGGTTGCGTTGATTATCAGGGGCGAGCCCGAACACAAAAGATCGGGCAATGAGCACATGCAGCATACCGGTGACTAACCCAGCCGGCAGGACACAGCCATTAATCGGCAGGAGTACTGGACTCCTGCATTGAAATCTTTCCAAGACGGGGCAGATGGGGATATCTGCCGCCCACGAGATAACGAACATCTAAACAGTCCGCTGCAATGGGAGATGTGTTGTATTTGTTGAAGGATAGATATTCAGGGTAAATATCCGATGAATATACTCAGAAACATGAATTGAAGACAATCTCCAAAAGAGGAGCAGAAACATGGCAGTAAAGCGTCTGTTCAGCAAGTATGGGCTGGAAAACCACGGTATAACCAATATCCGCAAGATTCACTGGAATCACAATACTCCCATGTTGTACGAGGATATTATCCGCAACGGTGAAGGGAGCCTGGCGCACCTGGGTCCTATCGTGGTGCGTACCGGTTTGCATACCGGCCGCGCGGCCAAGGATAAGTTCATCGTTGAGGAGCCCCGGACATCCGCCAACATCTGGTGGGGACCGATAAATAAACCTTTCTCTTCTGAGAAGTTTGAACTGTTGTTCAGGAGACTGCTGGCCTATTTGCAGGGAAGGGATCTATATGTTCAGGATTGTATCGCCGGTTATGATCCCCAATATCGCCTGCCCATCAGGATCATAACCGAAACAGCCTGGCACAGCCTGTTTGCTCGCAATATGTTCATCCAGGCGGAACCGCAGCAGCTCGTGGGCCATGTGCCGGAGTTTACGGTGCTTCATGTGCCCAACTTCCAAGCGATCCCGGAAGTTGACGGCACCAACTCGGAGGCCTTCGTTATTCTGAACTTGAGCCACAAGCTCGTCTTCATAGGCGGCACCAGCTATGGCGGAGAGATAAAGAAGTCAATTTTTACCGTGTTGAATTACCTTCTGCCCCAAGAGAATGTCCTGTCAATGCACTGTAGCGCCAATGTCGGATCCGGGGGGGATGTGGCTCTCTTTTTCGGTCTTTCCGGCACTGGCAAGACAACTCTGTCGGCCGACCCGGATCGCAAGCTGATCGGCGATGACGAGCACGGGTGGAGTTCCTCCGGAATCTTTAACTTCGAAGGTGGCTGCTACGCGAAGGTGATTAACCTCTCCAAGGAATCCGAGCCTGAAATCTATGAAACGACGCGTAAATTCGGAACTATTTTAGAAAATGTCGGTATTGATGCCATCACGAGACGTCTCGATCTCAACGATGCGAGCCTTACGGAAAACACCCGCGCGGCCTATCCGCTGAGCCACATTCCCAACGCCCTGAGAGAAAGCATGGCAGGGCATCCGAAGAATGTCATAATGTTGACCGCTGATGCTTTTGGTGTCCTCCCGCCGATCTCGAAACTCACTCCCGAGCAGGCGATGTATCATTTCATCTCCGGATACACGGCCAAGGTGGCCGGGACGGAGACCGGTGTCAAAGAGCCGCAGGCAACCTTTTCGGCCTGCTTTGGGGCGCCGTTCATGGTGTTGCATCCGTCTCGTTACGCCGAGCTGCTGGCGCAAAAAATCAACAAGCATAAGGTTGACTGCTGGCTGGTAAATACCGGCTGGAGTGGTGGACCATATGGTGTGGGAGAGCGGATGAAAATCAGTTATACTCGTGCGCTTCTAAACGCAGCTCTCGACGGGAATCTTGCCAAGAGTAGTTTCGAGCAAGACCCGGTCTTCGGAGTCCAGGTGCCGATGACCTGCGAGGGTGTACCCACTGAAATCCTGACGCCTAAGAACACCTGGGCTAACAAGGAAGCGTATGATGCCAAGGCACAGGAACTGGCTCGCCTGTTTGGGGAGAACTTCAGGCAGTTTGAAGATCAAATGTCACCAGAGGTGCGGATGGCGGGACCAATAGCAATGGTAAAAGCCTGATCTGCATAATAGGCTCGATTAGAGCCCCCCTGTACCAACTTGCCATCAAAGACAAGTTGTGAGATTCAGTACCGTCATTCCTGCGAAAGGGAGTGTTGAAAAAGTCCCGTTCTCGTCATTGCGAGTCCGCCTCAGGCGAACTTGGTAATCTCAGCTATTGAATGACAATGAGATAGCCACGTCGTCCGGTAGCCGCCGGACTCCTCGCTATGACACTTGTTATGTTTTTCAACAGGCCTATAAGTAGGTTCTCTCTGGGGAGAAATCAATTGCTCTGGAATTGGTCGACCAGTGTGCGATATTGGTCGATGAGGTGGGAGGTCTCTTCTTTTGATTCTGATTCGGCAAGGATGTTGAATGAGGCGGTCAGCCGATCGGGAATAACCAGTACCCACCCCTTATTCTCAAAGATGCGCACGCCGTCAACAAGCTGACGTCGTTTGTCTTCGGAGCCTGTAATCAGTTTCCGCATGACGGTGCCCTTCTTGGCCCAAGGACAGGGAACCGATACTATCTGGCGATGCAGATGCTCGAATTTCTTGCGCAATGTTCCCGGGCGGCTTTTGGTTTGGGCCATCATCTCCAGTGTCTTGACCGCAGCTACCATGGCGTCAGCGCCCATCTGAAAACCGGGGAAAACAAAACCGCCCCTGGTACCGCCAACGAAATCGACGTTACCCTGGCGGCGTATTTCCATCATGGCCAGGTGATCGTTGGCAACCCGGATGACCTGTACACCATGTTGCTCGGCAATCTCTTCAACGCCCATCGAGGCCCCCACCGGCACGGCAATTCGCTTGACTTCGTTAGTCTTGAGGTAAAGGTCCGTGACGATCAGAAGCAGGAGCTGGCTATCAACAGGTTTCCCCTGTTCATCCACCACGGTCAGCTTCTCGGCAGCCGGGTTGAGCAGAAAACCGATATCGGCATTCAGTGAGGTGACGATTGAGGAGAGCTGCACAATCGCCTGGGCGCTTTCCTCAGGAGAACTGGAGAATTTTCGTGGGTTCAGGGTAGCATTCAGCTCGACAGCGGAGATGCCAAGCTCGGTAAACAGTGTGGGAAAGATCTGGCTGGAAGAGCCATTGGAATGATCAATCACCACTTTGAACCCGGCCTTCTTGATGGTGTCAACATCGATTTCATTTAGAAAGTCAAGGCGGTAGTTCTCCAAGACACGCTGGGGTGTTTCCAGATGGCCGATGTGATCGAGGGAGGCGCGGGCGAAGTCCTCACCGAAATACATCCGCTCCACCTTCTTAAGCTTCGACGTTGGCATATCCAGCCCAGAGCCGTCGAAGAATATGAAGTCAATCAGACGATAGTCTTCAGGACTGTGGCGAACGTAGATTCCTGCCGCATGGCCACCTTTCTGCAAGGCGTAGCGAACCACTGGAATGGGCAGGGTTTCCAGATCGGATACATTGACGCCAGCTGCCAGAAGGCCGGAAATCAGACCCCGCTTCAACAGGCGGGAGGTATCGGAGGCGTCACGGCTGGTGACAACCGCACTTCCCTGGCCCAGGAAGGCGCCGAAAGCAGCGCCCACCCGGACCGCCATCTCGGGTGTTATTTCGTTCAGAGCCAGGCCCGTAATCTTGGAGTTGGTGAACAGTTCCCTGTTCCACTTCTCACCCCACACGATGGATGTAGAAACAATAGCCCCGGCATCTACTGTCTTACCCGGCCATATTTTGCAATTGGCCTTGACGGTTGCGGAATCCCCCACAGCACAGTCATCCGAGACAATGACTTCGTCAAGAAGCTGGACGTTGTGCCCCAGGTGAGTGCGGCTGCCTACAACGCTGCGACTCATAACAGTCTCCGCACCAATTGTGCAATCCTCCCATATGACGGAGTTCTTTAGATTACATCTGGCGCCGACGCGTGTGCGATGGCCAACCACACAGTTGTGCAACTTGACTCCGGATTCAAGGTAGACGTCATTGCCCAAAACCACTTTGCCGGTTAACTCTGTTTCTTCCTCGATGTGAACATTCGCCCCCTGATAAACAGTCCCTTTGCTGCCTTCGATCGCGTCTACTTTCAGATCGAGCTTCAATTTCCCTTCGTAGAAGTTGATATGAGCACGTCGGTATTCATCGACATTGCCGATATCCCTCCAATAGCCGGTCATAATTTTGCCGTAAAGCTGCATTTTCTTAGAGAGCATGAGCGGATAAAGGTTCTGGGAGAAATCGAAGCTGGTTTTGGGTGGAATCAGTTGGATAGTGGCAGGTTCAAGGATATAGATGCCGGTGTTGATGGTATCGGAAAAGGCCTCTCCCCAGGAAGGTTTTTCCAGAAACCGGACGATGCGGCCGTCCTGGTCAGTGATTACAATGCCGTAAGCAAGCGGGTTTTCCATCCGAGTCAGTAGAATAGTGGCCTCGGCAGCCTTTTGGCGGTGCCAGTTTATTGCTTCGGTCAGGTCAAAGTCGGTGGCAAGATCACCGGAGATGACCAGCACAGGTTCATTGACGACATTCAAAGCTGAGCGGACAGCTCCGGCTGTGCCAAAATCCTCCACCGGTTGCACATAATCCATCGTGACGCCAAAGGCTCTGCCATCCCGGAAATGGTCTCGGATGGTATTGGCCTGGAAATAGAGCAGAGCAGTAATATCAGAGATGCCGTTTTTGGCCAAAAGACCGACAACATGTTCCATCATTGGCAGGTTGCCGATGGGAACCATTGGCTTGGGAATGTTTATCGTGAGTGGCCGAAGCCGGGTCCCGAAGCCCCCGGCCATAATAATTCCCTTCATATGAATACTCCGGCTGATTTCCCCATTTATTTGTTCCTCAGGTATCGCAACTCAACAAGCTTGTGGGCGACATCGAAGAAGTCGTCGTACTTGTAAAATACAATATTATTAACCAGGCAGTATTGTTCAAGGTCTTTTTTGGCAAAGATGAGATCGGCTTCAGAGGTAGCGCAGGCGTCAGAGTAGCCGTCCCCGATGAATACGATGCGTGCCTTTTGTAACTGGCTCTTTCTATACTCCTGTATCCTTTCTCCTTTGCAGTTGCCACATCTCCGGCAGGTCTTGTTATGGTGAGGAAATTCCACGGTGATACGGTCGTTCTCCAATTTTGCCGTGTTGGCGATGACCGGCAGGTGAGTCAGATTGTTGCGGTTAAGGAGGTATTTGATATAGAAATCAAGACCATCGGAGACGATTAGGAGATCGGCGCCGTTGGACCGGCATAGTTTCTCAAATTGCGGGAAGCCGCGATCAAGCTCGAACTGCTCAAGGAAGCGGTAGACTTCCTCTTTCGTGGCTCGCACCATGGCCGCTTCCTGCACAAGGCAATCGCGGCTTGACAGACGGCCGGCCTTCCAATCGGGAATCAGTTCGTCATTCTTGCCGCCGGAAAAGTGATGGAAGAGGCTATAGCCTACATCGCGACAGGCGATGGTTCCGTCAAAATCACAAAAAACAGCAGTTTGCAATTCGGTCATGGGGTAAAATATACTTTCAGCAAGATGGTTGAAAGGAGAATAAAGATCAAAGCATAGCTCAATAGCCAGTAACGGTACAACCTGGCGGTGTGGAACTGCTCAGCAAGAAAGAGTATTGTTGTCAGTATTACAGCCAGCAGGGCAATTACGCTCCAGAAGGCTATGCTGCTGGCGATGGGGAGTTGCAGTGCGTACAGAACAGTGGCCAGCAGAAAGCAAACCAGAACAAGACGCCACGAAACCCTCTGGAGCTGTATCAGTAGTTTGATTTGAAAGTGCCTTCTTTTCACAGCAGATTCTCCAAAGGTCCGCGCGCCAGCTCATATGCCATGTAGAGCATTACCACAAAAAACAATATCCTTATAATAATCGGCCGGGCAGCGGTTCCGAAGAATCCGCCTGCTTTCCCGCCAAGAGCGATACCGACGATAACCGGACTGGCGACGGATAGCTCTATCATGTCATGAAGAAAGTACATGGCTGTGGCCGAAGCAGAGGCAAAACAAATCATCAGGGATGATGTCCCTCTTGCTGTGGTCAGCGGTAAACCAACCAGGAGATACAAAATGGGAATCAAGAATACACCACCTCCAATACCGACCAGGGATGCCAGCGTGCCCACGGAAAAAGCCAATGCGATGCAGAGTAACAGGTACTTTGTCCGGTTGTCGCTGAAGACGAGCCGCTTGGGTGTCGCCCTTCCTTTGAGCAGGGAAAAGGAGGTATAGAGAAGCAGGATGGTCAGCAAGAGCTTGATACTATCGGCAGGGACGGCGGTTGTTAGATTAGTACCTGTGATATTACCCATAGTCAGAAACAACCCGAGCACAATGACCAGTTCGAAATCGACCATTCCACTCTTCAGGTACTCATTTGAGGCAGAGAATGAATTGACGACAACCGCAGCCACGGAAACGGGAACCGCCGCCCTGATGTCGATGCCGGCGAAGACAGTCAGAAAAGGAACCAGGATTTCACCTCCGCCCAACCCCAGATAGCCACCTAGCAGACCGGCAGAAAAGCCGCCGAGGAGATATAAAAGCATGTCCGGCACTAGTTTCTCTCCAGCAGGACCTGCGAGGCAAACTGTATCACCGTTTGCTCACGGACGATTATGTCCCGATAGGCGCGATACGTGCCGAACTTCCGCTCAAAGGCGATTTGCTTCAACCGAGCCTTGATGTAAGCAGCATGAACATAGAACTGGTTCTGATCGTCCTTCTGGGCAGTCTCCAGGATCGCTTCAGCCATAGCTCTCGTGTCCATCGAGGCTTGTCCCTCCCTGGTAAGCTCCAGCCCCAGTTCCGCCAGCCTTGTCACAAGGGATGTATAGGTGAAGTGATTCTGCTGTGCGGACGCAGCAAGTCTGTCAATCCAGTCGTTTTCAAAGTTCCCCTCGTCTGTGGCTGCGATAATCTCTTCCTGGTACTTGTTAGCAAACTGCTGAAGCAGTAGCGAACTCTCCAAAGCGCGCACAAACGAGTGCGTTTCGTCAGGCGGAAAGTAGTAGTCCGGGGTCAGACCGTGCCCGGAACCCTTCAAGGTGGAATCGAAGTCGTTCAGGAAGACGTCATTATCAAGATAGTAGCGGGCGATGGTCAGCTTCAGGCCGTCGCCGTCAGGAAACCTAGTGAATCCCTGCACCAGACCTTTGCCGAAGGTGGTGTCGCCGATGAGAACTGCTCGTCCCGCCTCCCTGAGAGCGCCGGCTACAATCTCGGCCGATGAAGCCGATCCCCGGTCGACAAGGACCACCAGTGGCAGGTTGTCAGTTAAATCCTTTCCAGTAGCATAGTATTTTTTCTCATTCCATCGGGAGCGGGCATCGGTTCCGACTATGAAAGTACCTTTATCAAGAAAGAGATCGGCGGTCTTGTGCGCCTCAGCCAACAAGCCTCCCGGGTTCCCCCGCAGATCAAGAATAAGCCCCTTTGGTCTGGGGTTATTCCTGTTGCTTTTGGAAATTAGGGAGTCAATAGCAGCTTCAACATCCGCCGAAGCCCCGGCTTCGAAGTCCAGCAATCGAATGTAGACAATGCTGTCGGACTTGTAACCGGCGTAGGGAATATGCATGAGTGGGATGCGCTGTCGGGTGACTTTAACCTCGATAGTGTCAACTGTAGCCGGACGAAGCAGTCTTACCAGGACAGGGGTGCCCTCTTTCCCTCTCAGGAGGTTAGACGCGCTGTCAGCGCTGATACCGGTGAACTCTACGGAATCAGCAGCGATGATAACATCGCCCGTCCGAAACCCTGCCTTGCCAGCCGGCCCGTTTTCGCGTACGGACATGATCAAGAGGCCGTGCTCGTGCCGGATAACGCTAACCCCGATACCGCTGTAGTGGCCGGAAAGCTCCTCGTCGAGGCGGTCGAACTGTGCGGAGGAGACGTAGCTGGAATACCTGTCCATCCGGTCAAATATTGCCCGTAGGGCCGAAGCGATGAGATCGCTTTCTGTTACATTGGAACCGCGCTGCTCGACAATTTTAGTTGCTGCCTTGGCGAAAATATACGCCTGGCCGATGCCAGGGTCGGACAACACGTATGTTCCCATCCCGCCGGCTATGAGCACTATCAATGCCAAAAGGATCATCGACAGCAGGAAGAACTTGCGGTCAAGGGGCGTGCCGGGATTCATGCAGTCTTAGTTTTCTGATTAGGATTTTTTTTACGTCGTTGAAGACGTCTTCGATTGACTGCGCACCATCAATGACCTTGACCCGCTTCCTCTCTCTGCGGGCGATCTCAAGGAAGCCACGCCGGACGCGCTTGAAAAAGGCCGTTGATTGCGACTCGAGACGGTCAGGATTTTCACCACGGCGCGAATAGGCTGTCTTCAGGTCGATGTCAAAGAGGAGAGTGATATCAGGCACTATATCAGCGACTGCCACGCGGTGCAGCGAGCGTACCATCCTGATGTCCAGCTTGCGGCCATATCCCTGGTAGGCGGTAGTGCTGTCGTAGAAGCGATCGCACAGGGCAATCTGTCCTTGGGCGAGCGCCGGCCGCAATTCCCTGGCTGTAATTTCAGCACGAGCTGCTTCATAGAGAAATAGTTCCGTCACATCAGATAGTGATAGCCGGTTGTCCAGAAGAATGTTCCGGATTCGCTCAGCTGTAACCGTGGAGCCGGGTTCGCGAAAGAGCTTGACTCGACGATATCCATTAGCCAGTAGGTAGCGGTAGGTCAACAGAGCCTGAGTGGTCTTGCCGCTGCCATCGATGCCTTCGAATGTAATGAAAAGACCTTTGTGGCTTCTTTTCTGCATCTCTAACAGCGATTCCTTTTCTCCGGCCCGCATAACAAAACCGGCGACAGTAACTGTCGCCGGTCAAGGTAGAGAAAACTCCTGTGGCAAAAAACTATTTTTTCTTGCGTACCAGGCGTTTACCAGTCGTAGTTTTTTTGGCTTTAGAAGTCCTGGCCCATTTGACTGCTGGCTTTTCGACCACGGGCTTCTTAGCCGCTACTTTCGTTGGCCGGCGTCTTTTCGCTGTTTCCTGCCTCCAGCCGTATTTGGCAATGAACTCTTCAGTCAGACGGCGAGCCTCATCGTCAGTGTATTGAACCGGCGGGGACTTCTTGAAATATGACGAAGGGCCGATCAGAGCTCCTGACAGCCCGTTATCCAGCGCCAGCTTGCAACAGCGAACAGCATCAATTACGACTCCGGCCGAGTTCGGGCTGTCCCATACCTCCAGTTTCATCTCCATATTGAGCGGCACGTTACCGAAGGTGGTGCCCTCCATCCGGATATGCGCCCACTTGCGGTCGGTAAGCCAGGCGACGTAGTCGGACGGGCCGATATGGATGTTCTCGGGGGCCAGTTCGTAGTTGAGCTGGCTGGTGACGGAAGAGGTTTTGGAAATCTTTTTCGACTCTAAGCGCGACCGCTCAAGCATGTTCAAAAAGTCGGTGTTGCCGCCGATGTTGAGCTGGCTGGTCCGCTCCAAACGTACGCCCCGTTCAAGAAAAAGACGGGTGAGAACGCGATGCGTGATGGTAGCGCCAACCTGTGACTTGACGTCATCGCCAATGACCGGCAGTCCCTTTTCTTCGAAGCGTTTCTGCCAGTAGGGTTCGCGAGCAATAAACACCGGGATGCAGTTGACAAAACCGCAACCGGCCTTAAGAATCTGTTCAACATACCACTTGGTCGCTTCCTCTGAACCAACCGGCAGGTAGCTTACAACGACATCTGTTTTTGTGTCCTTGAGAAGCTTGACGATATCGACTGTGTCGCCGGGCGCTTTTTGAATAATCTGCGACAGGTAGTAGCCCAAACCATCATGCGTCATACCGCGCTGGACGATCACCCCTGTCTTGGGCACTTTCGCAAAGACGTAGGTATTGTTGGGCTTGGTGTAGATAGCCTCGGCCAGGTCCTTGCCGACCTTGTTTTTGTCAATGTCGATGGCTGCCGAGAACTCAATGTCACGGATGTGGTACCCGCCCAGATTGACATGCATGAGGCCGGGTACGAAGTCTTCATCCTTGGCCCTTTTGTAAAACTCAACTCCCTGTATCAGCGACGACGCGCAGTTACCGACGCCGATAATAGCGACTCTTACTTTAGCCATGTTTGTGTCCTTTCAAACATACAAGTTTGTCTTATCTGTGGCAGGGAATATCAGAGGCGCTCAACCATCTGTCAAATTCAATTTGACTCAGACCAAAGGAAATATAATATTAGTATATGGATTATGACCAAATAGTCATTTATGTTTACCGCCGACCGGTGTTGCCCCCGTTTTTCCGATCGGTTGTAAGCAACAAGAGGAAATAGTTATGGCGTTGTTGGACGAAAACCTTGTTGGTGAGCTGGTGCGGAAGGGGATTGTAGCCGATACCTTTCGGCGTCTGCCGTCGGACAAAAAAAATCGTATCTACCAAACCGCGATCAGGCTATTTGCGGAGTACGGATATGACGGTCTCTCAATCGATCTGCTATGCAAAAAGGCCGGTATTTCAAAGGGATCGTTTTTCCAGTACTTCCCATCTAAGAGCCACCTGTTAGAGTTCGCGGTACTGATATTCGACAACTACCTGGAAAGATGGGTGGCTGAAGTGAAGGCACAAGAATCTTCGCCTCTGGCCCGTGGGCGGCTCTTGTATCTCTACCAGGCACTGGTGGTCAAGTCGAAATTGTACGAGTCAGAAGAGAGGTTCTATCACTTTGTTACCAGTGCGATGCACCACTCGGCAGTAGCTATTGAGGGGCTTGATCTTGAGCGGCATTTTCACGGTTACGTGGCAGAGATCATAAAACGGGGAGAACAGACAGGTGAGATACGGGGGGACTTCGACATAGACCTGACTTCTCACCTGGTCTCACTCATCATCGGCGCTTTGCTCAATCGGCAGTATGCCGACAGTAAAATGGCGCGCCACCGAACCGAAGAGTACCTGATTTCATTTCTGTTCGATGGGATAAAGGAATAGCCTGCTTTGTCCCCGCTGATGCGAAGCCTGGTGGACGATCTGTACGTTTTGGAATAACAGCGTCGTTGGTTATTGGTTGACTGTCACAGCCAACTTGTAGCCACGCATGGCTAGCAGCTTTTCCTGGCGAGTGCGGATTAGTTGTTCACTCATGGGGAAACCAGGGCCAACATACTCGATCATGATTGACGACGTTGCAGAGGCGAAACACCCCGCTCGCCGGAGATCGCCGCCGGTTTTGAGATACTCGAAGGTGAACCCTGCCATGTAGACATCACCGGAGCCGGTAGCGTCAACCATATCTACTTCGTACGGTGGGATGTCAATAAACTCGTTGCCGTCATACACAACCGAGCCAAGCTCCGCCAGTGTGACAATGACAATCTTGGGTCCCCATGACTTGATGATCCGGGCCGCCTCGTATGGGTCTTTCCGGCAGTCGATGCCGGTAAGGATTTCACCTTCCAGTTCGTTGGGTTTAACGATATTAAACTGCCCGATAACTTCTTCAACGCCATTCACCTTTTCGTGATAGATTCGGCCGCTGTCATCGGCGCCACGGAGCAGCCCCTGCGGATCGCAGAAGAAGAGCCCGTTAAAGTTCTGTCTGATTTCCCTGATGTTATCAAACGACACCTCGCCGAGGATAGACCCTACCAAGACAGCTTTCGAGTCGTTGTATAGAAGCGGATCAATCCGCCCGACTTTGTCGGCGCGGCCCAGCAGATCGAGGGTACGCCGGCCGTAGTCATCATAGTACATTAGTGAGAAGCCGCCCGTTTGCTTAGAAGGGATGATCTCATGTTCAATGCCAAAACGGGACAGGTCTTGGATAAACTTCTCTTTATAGTCGTCTCCTACAGCGCCAATAAGACGAACCTGTTCGCCCATTTTGGCCAGCGCCAGGGCGGCATTGGTAGAACATCCGGAGAGGATGCGCCCTTTTGATCGCGTCTTCCGGGTCTTTATATAGTCGTAGACCGGGTTGCCGATAGCTGTGATCAAAGGTGGGCCTTTCTTATTACGAAATCACACATCCTCAGATGTTGCGCAAGACCTAACAGAACGAAAAACTCCTGTCGTTTGTTGGACTGGTGGCCTACTCCTTGGGGTGGGTTTCTTTGGATAATGCAGAATCAAGGTTACTCATCCCACCGCAAGCGGTGGGGCACCCATTGCTTTCCTTTACCAATATAATAAGAGTGACTTGTCACTGTTACTCCCGCCTGTTGCCGAGGACCTTTTTGGCATAGACCAGCCGCTGCACGGCCGTTATCAGCGATGTTACCCCAACGACTATCAGCGCCAGTTCCAGCCAGCCGCCTAGCGGCCATTTACCGACCGGGAAATACCATTCGAGGATTGAGCCGATAATAATAAGAATAAACTTCTCCAACCGCCCCATGATCCCCACGGCGCAGTTTTCTATCTTTCCCATAGATTCCGCCGCCGCCCTGGTGTAGCTGGCGATAATCATTCCAAACAGAGCAAATAACCCCCAGCCGGGATGCACAGTACCGGAGAGCGTGATGCCGGCCAGAATGAAGAATTCGCCATAGCGGTCGGAGACATGGTCAAGAATACCACCAAAAACCGTGCCAATATTGCCGGCGCGCGCCGTTGCGCCATCAAGCATGTCTGTTAACGACGAGATCAGCATCCAGAACACCCCCCAGAGTATCTCGCCTTTCCAGAAGTATATCCCGCAAACAATCGAGCTGACAAGTGATACGCCTGTTAAGAAATTGGGTTTGAGCCCTAGCCTGAAGCACACTCGCCCCAGAAAAAGAGATGATTCTTCGTAAAATCGCCTCTTGCGCTGATTTATCCCTGGCAAGTTTTTTCGATCCTTCAATCTTTTAGCCAATATGGCGAGAATATATGCCTTTTTTGGGGTAGGTCAACGATAGCGGACTATTATTTCGACAGGGATCACAGGGCCCTTGGGCTCCACCGGACAACATGATTGACATTGGTGCGGCCAGAGGGGATATTGCGCCCGATGTTTGTCGATTATGTTGAGGTTGAAGTGGCTGCCGGTAATGGTGGTCATGGTTGTGTTTCCTTTCGGACGGAGAAGTTTGCCCCGAAAGGAGGGCCGGACGGCGGTGATGGCGGCAACGGCGGCGGCGTCGTAGGCGTGGCCGACGAGCAACTCGCTACCTTGCTGGACTATCGCTATCGACGTCGTTATCAGGCTGACAACGGAAGACCGGGCAGTGGGTCTCTGAAAACCGGAAAATCGGGCAAGGACACTATTCTGCGATTACCGGTGGGGACTATTATCAAGGATTGTGAGACGGGTCAGGTGATTGTCGACCTGAATGAGCCCGGCGCCACGGCTGTCATTGCGAGAGGAGGCAAGGGCGGCTATGGAAATGCGCATTTCAAATCGCCCGTCAATCAGACGCCGCGTTTTGCGCAGGAGGGACAGCCGGGAGAGCGCAGGAGAATATCGCTCGAGTTGAAACTTCTTGCCGATGTCGGCCTGGTCGGTCTACCGAATGCGGGTAAATCGACTATTCTGGCTGCGTTTTCGGCTGCCCGCCCCAAGATTGCCGAATATCCTTTTACTACGCTTGTGCCAAACCTTGGCATAGTAAAGTTGCGTGAGTTCAAATCGTGTGTGATGGCCGATATTCCGGGGCTTATCGAGGGAGCCTCGCAGGGAAAAGGTCTGGGACACCAGTTCCTGAAACATATTCAGCGAACGCGGTTGCTTGTCTATGTCGTCGATGTCAACGAACCCGATGTTCAAGAGGCGCTTGATACCTTGCAAGAAGAGTTGGATAGCTTTGATAGTACGCTTAGGGACCGTTCCCGGCTCGTGACCATTACAAAGGTCGATACGATCAGCGAAAGTGATCTAAAAGAAGTTTCCAAGCGATTACCCGATGATTATATTTACATCTCGGCAGTTACCGGAAGAGGTGCAGAGAGGTTCATTGGGGCCATAGAGCGAGAACTTGATAAACAGCGTGCTGAAAGAAAAGCTGACTGACACCATCGGGTTACTGAATATCCCAGGAATTGGGCGCGGGCGATTTCACAGGTTGGTCAAGGCGTTCGGGTCTCCATCGGCAGTCTTGTCGGCCCCGATCCATGAGCTTCAAGTCGTCCCCGGCATCTCACCGGCGCTTGCTTCCAGTATCATAAGCCAGTATGACAGAGACAAGGCACTACAGGTCTCGTCGCGTGTTGTGGAGCTTGATTGGGCGGCTCTTTTTCCAGACTCCCCCGAATATCCGAAACAGCTTCTGACTATACCGGAACAACCGCTGCTTCTTTTCCGAATGGGCCAAGCGATTGACGAAGGCGACAAGATGATTGCCATTGTGGGGACCAGGCATCCCACCGAGGGAGGAAAGCGATTTGCGGCCAATCTGGCGCGCTCGCTGGCTCAGGAGGGAATTACAGTTGTTTCTGGGCTGGCTGAAGGGATTGATTCCGCTGCCCACGATGGAGCTCTTCAGGGTGGCGGCAAGACGGTGGCTGTGTTGGGTAATTCCCTTGAAATTGTATACCCGCGTTCAAATAGAGCATTAACCGCAAGAATCAAGGAGCAGGGCGCTCTGTATTCGGAATACCTTCCGGGTACGCGGCCTGATCCAGCCCATTTTCCCGAGAGGAACCGGCTCATCTCGGGTTTGGCCGAGGGTGTAGTTGTTATTGAGGCGGGCAAGAAATCGGGCGCTCTTATCACCGCCACCCACGCGCTTGAGCAGGGACGGGAACTGTTCGCGGTACCCGGTTCGCCTGGAGCCCGTATGAGTATCGGTGCCAACGCATTGATAAAGAGCGGAGCTAGGCTCCTGACTTCTGTTGAAGATATTTTTGAAGAACTTCCCCGTCTCAAAGCTGGGGTGGCAGTCAAACGGTTCACCCAGTTGCCTGAGATGACGGAAGTTGAAAAAAAAATCGTGGGGTTGTTCTCTTCCGGACCCCTGCAGATCGATCAGGTAGCGAGGACGCTCAACCTACCCGTGGCGGAGTTGATGGAATTCTTGCTGGCCTTGGAGCTAAAAGGGGTACTGCAAGAAGTATCCGGTAAGCGGTTCATCCTGTCTGAAGAGTTCTTATGATCAGAAGGACGGTCAAGATCATGAACAAGCTCGGTCTCCATGCTCGTCCGGCTGCGTTGTTTGTCACGACGGCGTCGAAGTTCGAATCGGAGGTCTTCCTCACCAAAGGTGACCTGCGCGTCAACGGCAAGTCGATTATGGGTGTCATGATGTTGGCTGCTGAAAAGGGATCCGAACTGGTCGTAGAGGTCAACGGTCCTGACGAAGAGAGCGCTGTGCAAGCATTACTCCATACAGTCGAATCCGGATTCGGGGAAACCAATTGATATTCCTCTTGCCTTTGATGAAGAGCTTCCTTTATTATGTATATATTCTGTAACTTCTGAAGTAAGGAGCGGTATGTACACCAAACGGCGAGTTATCAAGGGAACCCCGATTTCAAAGGGGATTGTACTTGGTTATGCCCGTGTGGTGATGCCGGGTGAGACGGAAGTGATCGCCATGCCGATTCCGGCGTCTCATGTGCGAGCCGAGGTAGCCGCTCTGGAACACGCCATTGAGCAGACGATCAGCGAACTTCATGTTCTACGGGACTCGGCAGTCAGGAAAATCGGTGGGCCGGTTGCGAAGATTTTCGATGCTCAGTTACTGATTGCCAGCGACTACGAGTTTTTGAAAACAGTTAAGGAAGAAATCGCGCAGCAGCGACGTAACGCCGGCTACATCTACAACACTCTCGTTCAACGTACAACTGGTAAACTGAAAAGATCATCGGACACTTACCTGCGCCAGATGGCGGTCGACATCGAAGCTGTGGCCAGCAAAGTGTTGTCACATCTCACCGGATATGAAGAATGCGATCTGAGGCTTGCCCCGAACACGATTTTGGTCGGGAAGATGTTTACTCCAGGAGATGTCGTGACTTACCGTCGAAGTAAGGCAATCGGCTTCCTTATATCTCAAGGTGGCGCTGACTCCCATATGGCTCTTATCGCGCGCGCCCTCATGGTCCCGGTAGTGTTAGCCGAGGACGCTTGGCACAATATCCCTAACAACTGTCGCCTTATCATTGACGGGACATCCGGTCACGTTATTGTTCACCCCACCAAAGAAGACTGGACTGAGTATCAGAAGAGAAAAAAGCGGCTGGGGTCTGCGGCCATCAAGCGCATCAAGCACTTGGTGCCGATTCCGCCTGTCACAGCTGATGGCCGAGAGGTTCCTGTAGCGGCCAACCTGACGCTGCCAGGTCCTGCAGACGACATCCTAGCGAGTCAGAACATACCTGTCGGTCTCTACCGCACGGAGTTTCTATACTTTGAAGAAAACCGTTTCCCGGATGAAGAGGCCCAGTGCTCGTACTATTCGCAGATAGCGGAGAAATTCGTCGGTACGAGCGTTGTCCTCAGGACTTTTGATCTTGGTTATGATAAGTTGATGGCCGATAGAAACTGGCCACGCGAGGACAATCCCGCTTTAGGCTGGCGGGGAATTCGGGCTATGCTTGACATGAGCCATCTGTTCAAAACTCAGATTAGAGCTATTTTGCGAGCCTCAACTCGGAAAAACCTGAAGATTATGCTTCCGATGATTTCAGAGCTGTCGGAATTGGATCGAGCTAAGAAACTGATAGCTCAAGTGAAGTTCAAACTGCGCAAGGAGTCTATTCCGTTTGACCCTGACATAGAGCTTGGTATTATGGTTGAGGTGCCATCGGCAGCGATGGTGGCCGATAAACTTGCCAGCAGCGTCGACTTCATGTCAATAGGTACAAACGATCTGACCCAGTACACCCTCGCCGCTGACCGGATGAACAGGAAAGTGGCAGACCTGTACTGCTCTTATCATCCATCAGTTTTGCAGTTGATCCGAATGACGGTTGACGCCTGTAAGAAACATAACAAGCCGGTTTCCATATGCGGAGAGATGGCCGGTGACATTCTGGCCCTGCCCTTGTTTATTGGCATGGGGGTCGATTTGCTGTCTATGAGCCCGGCTCGCATCTTCGATTTGTGTCGTATGGTGAAGAAGATCGATTCGAAGCTGGTGCGGCATCTGGTAGGATCAGTCATGTCAAGCGGATCGGTGCGTGAGGTAGTCAGCAAGCTGCAGAACTATAGAAATGCTTTAGAGAAACGAGAACTTTAATAGGAAAAAGAACGTGGAGACTACAGAACTGCTTGATGATGTGGAGAAAATCCGGGGAACAGATCCTGGCAATATGTATAATCGTATATTCGATTTCCCCGAGCAGATGGCCGATGCGTTAAAGATCGGTCAAATGTGGGAAGTGAACGGGGATGATTTTGCAGGAATAAAGAATATCGTTGTCATTGGTATGGGGGGGTCTGCGATCGCCGGTGATCTGGCGCGTAGCTTGCTCGCATCAAAACTGCTCATTCCGTTTAAGGTCTGCCGTCATTACGTACTTCCTGAATATGTTGATGATGAAACGCTGGTGATTGCTTCTTCCTACAGTGGGAACACGGAGGAGACACTGGCCGCACTGGATGATGCTATTGCTCGCAAGGCTATGGTAGCCGCGATGAGCACTGGAGGGTTGCTTAAGGATGTGGCCGAGCTAAATGCAATCCCGCTTGCAGTTTTGCCTACCGGCTTCCAGCCTCGGGCGGCGTTGGGGTATTCTCTGGTGCCGCTGTTAGTTATCTTTGAAAAGATAGGCCTGATTAAAAATGTGTCCAAAGAGATCAAAGAAATCATCGACAAACTTCAGATATACCGCGAGAAGTATATTGAGGACAATCCCACCCTGCAGAATCCGGCCAAGAACATTGCCGAAAAGATTCATGGCAAGATTCCCATCATATATTCCGGCCCGACTCTCACTGATGTGGTCGGTGTGCGCTGGAAAGGACAAATATGCGAAAACGCGAAGGACCTCGCTTTTGCCAATCAGTTCGCCGAGTTCAACCACAATGAACTAGCCGGCTGGTCGGATGCCATCCGGAATCACCAGGAGCGCTTGATCGTCATTTTGTTGCGCGACTCTGCAGATCACCCTCAGATACGGAAGCGGATGAATATTGTAAAAGAGCTTATCGAGAAGCAGTCGGTGGACGTAATCGAGGTTCACTCCCGGGGTGAGTTACCGCTGGAGCGGATGCTGAGTCTGATCCAAATTGGGGATTTTGTTTCCTATTACCTGGCGATTCTCAATGAGGTTGATCCTACACCTGTTCATGTAATTGAGTCTCTGAAGAATGCGTTGAAGCGGGCACAGTGAGGATTTGTCGATTTCCCGATATGATAGACGCTGACATACAAATAGATGACCTGGTCAGGCGCTACCCTGGCGTGGTTGGTTTTCTGATCAAAAAGGGTCTTCCGTGTGTGGTGTGCGGCGAGCCGTTCTGGGGAACTCTGACCGATCTGGCGAAACAAAAAGGGTTCGATGATCAACAGATAGACGCTTTGGTAACCGAGTTCAACGAGCTTCATAAATAGCCTGCCCGGATATGTATTGATTTCACAGCCGGCTTTAGTCATCTCTGTTGGCCGGCGCACGACAAGGCACATTGGCTTGTCATCTTCGTTGCTTTTCCAGTATGTGATTACGCTGCAAATTGAACCAATCTGCACATTCGATTTTATAATAGCTTAATGATTGATGAACCAGTCGCATATAGATGTGACGTCCTTGTGCTTCCTCTTGACAGGCCAAGGGAAGGCGTATATGTTTTCGCTGCCGGATTATGGAATAGATGAACAAGAATTGTTTGGTTATAAGTTGTTAAACTGAATGTGAGGTAAACCTGTGCTTGAAAACTCGGACATGGCTATGGTCGAGTCCCGCGGGCTGACCAAGTATTACGGCTCGTTTGTCGCCATCAAGGACATTTCCTTTACCATTCCAAGAGGACAGATCGTTGCCTTACTGGGGCCTAATGGCGCTGGGAAATCGACTACTATGAAGATTCTCAGCGGGTTCCTTGCTGCCAGCGAGGGAACGGCGTCGATTGCGGGTCTTGATGTTCGCACGCAACGACTGGAGGCTGCCAGACACCTGGGCTATTTGCCGGAAAACGGTCCCCTTTATGATGATCTCACGCCTGCCGAACTCTTGCGCTTTTTTGGTGAGGCGCGTGGTTTGAAAGAGAAGCGATTGTTGGCTCGATTGGAGGCGGTTGATGAGCTGTGTGCGATACATGAGGTTCTGGAGAAACCTATCGGTAAACTTTCCCGAGGTTACCGCCAGCGGGTTGGCCTGGCTCAAGCTTTGCTTCATGATCCTGATGTTTTGATCATGGATGAACCGACCGCGGGGTTGGATCCAAACCAGATTCGGGACTTCCGGGCTAATATCAGCGAATTGGGAAAATCAAAGACGGTCCTTATCTCCACACATATCCTTCAGGAAGTTGAAGCGGTGGCGGAGCGGGTTCTTTTGGTGCACGAGGGTCGCCTCTTGTTTGACGGTACCCCACAAGAGTTGACGCATGGTGACTCTCTGGAAGAAACCTTCTATCGGCTGACCTCTCCGAGGCAAGTCTCTGCTCCGGGGCTGAATGGAGGTGTTGCATGAAACTCAATACTGGCTTGATATGGGTACTTTGCAAACGTGACCTGCGAACGTATTTCAGCAATCCGACCGGTTACGTCTTTGTGACGCTCTTTATTTTTCTGAGTGCCGCCGCAGCTTTCTGGCAGGAACGCTTCTTTGCAAACAATTTAGCCAATCTTGACCAACTCAACAGTTTCTTTCCATATTTGCTGTTGTTCTTTGTGCCGGCACTGACCATGGGTGTCTGGGCAGAAGAACGAAAGAAGGGGACAGACGAACTTCTACTGACCCTGCCGGCGACCGATCTGGAGATCGTGCTCGGTAAATACCTCGCTGTGCTGGGGATTTACACAGCTTCCTTGGCTCTTTCGGTCAGTCATGTACTGGTTCTGTTCTGGCTGGGTGGTCCCGACCTTGGCCTGATGTTTGCGAACTACCTGGGTTACTGGTTGATAGGAGTCGCTCTGCTCTCGGTGGGAATGCTGGCTTCGCTGCTTACAGCCAATGCTACTATTGCTTTCATCCTCGGTGCGATTTTCTGTTCCTCCTTTGTCTTTGTCAATTCGGCGACCTGGGTGCTGAGCAACCAACTGCAGGACTTTTTGGCACCTTTGGGTGTTTTTAAGTATTTTGGTGACTTTTCACGGGGTGTAATCAGTTTTTCAGGACTGTTATACTTTTTGTCCATCGTGGCGGTGATGTTGTATATAAATGTGGTCATCCTTGGCCGTCGGCACTGGCCACTGGAAGCAGGTGGCTACAAGTTTTGGGTGCATCATCTGGTTCGGACGGTGGCAGTAGTTGTGGCTGTGGTGGGTCTCAATTCCCTTTTAGGCGGACTGAACCTTCGTCTCGATGCGACGGCAGAGCAACTGTATTCGCTTTCACCGGAAACGAAGCAATTGCTTGATGAATTGCCGGATAACCGACCGATCCTGATCCAGGCTTATGTCAGTCCCGAAGTGCCGCGAGGATTTGTTCAAACACGTGCCGACCTTCTTGGTAAGCTCCAGGAAATCTCAGCAGCCGCCGGAGATAAGGTCCAAGTACTGATCCACGACGCCGAGCCGTTCATGTCAGAGGCCCGGGATGCACGAGAGAAATTCGGCATCCGACCCCGGCAGGTGATGACGATGGAAAGTGCTCGCTCCAGTACTTCAGATGTGTTCATGGGAGTGGCTTTCACCAGTGGGGCGAACGAGGAAGTCATTCCGTTCTTCGATCGAGGCCTGCCGGTAGAGTATGAGTTGGTGCGGAGTATCCGCGTGGCGGCGAAAACAAGCCGGAAGAAAATAGGGGTGTTGACCACCGCGGCCAAGCTGTTCGGCGGATTTGATTTCAACACCATGAGTCAAACTCCTTCCTGGCCGGTGGTGGAGGAATTGAAAAAACAGTACGAGGTTGTTCAAATATCGGCGACAGACTCGATTACTGAAGACCTTGACGGATTGCTTGCCGTCCTACCGTCTTCGTTGTTGCAAGAGGAGATGGATAATCTCAAGGATTACATCCTTACCGGCAAGCCGGCCCTTCTGTTGGTTGATCCCTTGCCGACGTTTGACATCGGCCTTTCGCCGATCCTTCCCAGTGAAGCGCAGCAAAATCCATTAATGCGAAACCAGGGACCCCAGCCGAAACCGAAGGGGGATATCAACGGCTTGATGAGGGCTATTGGGGTTAACTGGAATTCCTCTCAAGTGGCCTGGGATACGTATAATCCTCATCCGGATCTGGAGCAACTGCCGCCAGAGGTGATTTTCGTAGCTGAGGGAAACAGGACCACTGAGGCTTTCAACGAGCTCAATGAAGCCAGCGCCGGTTTACAGGAGCTTGTTATGTTGTATCCCGGTTACATTTTCAAGGCGATCAGCAGTGACTTCGACTTTCAACCTCTTTTGCGTACTGGTCGGGTTTCGGGACTTTTGCCTTACAACCAGCTTGTTCGGCGAGGATTCTTCGGGTTTGGATTCAGCCTGAACCGCAACCCGCGCCGGGTACCCACGGGGGAGACATATATCGTGGCGGCACGAGTTTTTGGATCTTTGGGAGCCGACACTACTGTCTCCGAAGGGGAAACGCCGAGAAGAGTCAACGCGGTCGTCATTGCCGATGTTGACTTCATTTCTAATCAGTTCTTCCAGATCAGGCAACGGGGAATCGAGAATCTCGATTTCGACAATGTGAGTTTCTTCATCAATTGCATGGATATGCTCGTGGGTGATGAATCGTTCATTGCTCTAAGGAAAAAACGCGTGCACCATCGCACCCTCGAGACGGTTGAGGACCAGACACGCGAGTTTGTAGAGCGTCGGATCGAAGACGAGAAGAAGGCGGAATCCCAAGCCCAGCAGGCGCTGACAGACGCTCAGCAGCGGCTTAATGAGAAGGTTGACGAGGTTCGCAACCGAACCGACCTTGACCAGCAGACCAAGCAGATCATGGCCAAGAATTTGCAGGAGGTCGAAAACCGCCGTTTCGAGGTTCTCAAGGCGAATATCGACGCCAAGAAAGAAGCCGCTATTGCCGCCAGCAAAGAGAACATGGAATCCGCCGTCCGCAGGATTCAGACAAGGATTAAATCGCTGGCCGTGCTGTTGCCCCCGATTCCGGTCTTTACGGTAGGCGTGTGGATTTTTGTGCGGCGACGCAAACGAGAGCGGGAGGGATCTGTGGCAGCCAGAAGGTTGAGGAGCTAAGCCATGAATGAGACAAAAAAGACGATGTTGTTTGCAGGGGTGGCTGTGGCGCTCGCAGCGCTGGCCCTGTTTTTTGCCCCGAGAAGAATAACCCCCGAGGCTTTTCTGGATCAGGGTGAGCCTTTTTTCCCTGAGTTCACTGATCCCAATGAGGCGGTCACACTGGAGGTAATAGACTTCGATGAAGCGACTGGCTCTTCACAACCTTTTAAGGTGACCTTTAAGGAGGGTAGGTGGACGATTCCTTCACACCACGATTACCCTGCTGACGCTAAGGACCGTCTGGCCAGGACCGCCGCCGGAGTCATTGACATCAAAAAGGATGATTTCCGTTCAGACAATGTTTCCGACCACGAGGCGTGTGGTGTTATCGATCTCCTCGATGAGACAGCCGGTTTGACCGGGCGCGGTCAGCGGGTGACTATGAAAGGGAGGAATGACCAGGTTTTGTCTGATTTCATCATTGGTAAACCTGTCGAAAATCGGCAGGGCTTTCGTTTTGTTCGGATCCCCGGGCAGAAGCGGGTCTACGCAGTGCGGATGAATATCGATATCTCGACCAAATTTGAGGACTGGATTGATACTGACTTGCTTCGTGTTGACAAGAGCAAAATCGACCGGGTGGACTTGCAGGACTATTCCATCAATGAGCGGACGCTATCGGTTGAGAAGCGGGATAACCTTGTGCTCAACCTAAAAGGTGGGGTGTGGAAAGCGAACAAGTTGAAGTCGGCTCTGCAAGTAGATTCGGCAAAGATGCAGGACCTTCTGGCCGCTATCGATGATCTCACTATCGTTGGTGTGCGACCCAAACCGGAAGGTCTTTCAGCAAGTTTGAAGAAGGGCGCCAGCGAGCAGACTATCTCGCAGTCGGATGTGAGGTCATTGCAAGCTAAGGGATTCTATTTCACACGGGACGGGCAGCTTCTGTCCAACGAAGGAGAGCTTCAGGTTCACACTAAAGAAGGTGTCAATTACACTCTGCGGTTTGGAGAGGTTGTCTATGGTTCCGGGCTGGCGGTATCCGCGGGAACCGACAAGGATAGCGTCGGGATGAAGAGCAGCGCTGCCCAGAACCGATATCTTTTCATCACCACCGACTTTGATAAGAGCGCCTTCCCCGAACCGAAAAGACCGGCCAACACTGATTTCCTGAAGAAACACGACAGCCTTTGGACTAACCGAGATCGAGAAAACAAATCTCTGCAGGGAGTTCATGACAAGTGGCAGCGGGATGTAGAAAACGGCAGGCGTATCAGTGATGAACTCAATGCCCGTTTCGCTGATTGGTATTACGTCATCTCGGCTGGCAGCTTCGAAAAACTCCACCTCAAACGCAAGGACCTGGTCGTCAAGAAGGAGGAGAAGGAAGAAGACTAATACTGAGTTGCTTTCAAACAGTGACTAACCTTTCATTGAGAGGTGCTTGTCATGCGACCCAGTATGACAGCCCTTTTGTAATTAGGTGTTAGACAGGGTGAGGTTGTCCCATAAGGTTTGTAAGTGCTGTTCAGGACATGTGGGAAGTCATAGTGAGCAAAGTCGAACCATGACTAAGTCTTTGCCACATAGTTTGACACCCTTCGACTCCGCCCGACAGTCCGCCAAAGGCGGATGGACGGCTCAGGATGACGATCTGCGTTGCCTTGAGCAACTTGCTTTTGAGACAGCCTCGGGTCGCCCGACACTACCAAGGTCGTTAGTATTTCTTTGAATGTAACTTAGTATTAAAGGTCTTAGGTGATCTTTGTGAAAAGCTAAAATTAGATTATGAGATTATAGAAACATGAATAATCATGCTAAGCTCTCCATATTACCAACCCCATTCAAGAGTTTACAGTGGCTGTGGTGACTTTCGGCTGAGCTACACCAGACCGCCGTTGGATTCTATCAGGCCGTCTTTGAGCTTGATAATTCGCTGCGCTCGTCCGGCAATGGATGCGTCGTGGGTGATGACGACAATAGTCTTGCCTGATTTCCACAACTTGTAAAATAGCTCGATGATCTCCCCACCGGATGTGGTATCGAGGTTTCCGGTCGGTTCGTCGGCGAGAATGATGTCCGGTTCATTGGCCAAGGCACGGGCGATGGCCACACGCTGCATCTCGCCACCGGACAGCTCTGTCGGCTTGTTATCAGCCTTATCCGCCAGTCCCACCTGTGCCAGGACATCGGTTACCCTTTGCCGCCTTTTACGCCCACCGACTCTGGCAAAGAGCAGTGGTACCTCGATATTTTCATAGGCGGTGGCATAAGGGAGAAGATTGAACGCCTGAAACACAAATCCAACTTTCTTATTGCGGATGTCAGCCAGTTGGTTGTGGGTCAGACTCGTGACGGACCGCCCCTCAAGCCGGTATTCACCCGACGTAGGAACATCGAGACAGCCGATAATGTTCATCAGAGTTGACTTTCCCGAGCCGGACGGTCCCACGACTGCGATAAGTTCGCCCTTATTGACCTGCAGGTCGATTCTCTTGAGCGCCTGGAATTCGACCGTACCGGTCACGTAGGTTTTAGTCACCTGATTGAGGTCTATCATTGTTGCTTACTCCATCTTTTCAAGTCGGCGGTCAACACAGCATCTTGCGTGCGAACTCAAATGGGGCAGATATGGGCGTCTGCCGCCCACGAACACTTTTCTTGGAGCACCCAACTCTTACAGCACACCGACGGTTGGCGGGTTGGCGTTCCAAATCTCTCTGGCCAGCTTCCAAGAGCCATCCGACTGTCGTCGAAGAATGTGGATACCCTTAAGCTGTGACGACACTGTATCACCACCGGCCTTCGGCGCCACCGTCCAGTTGATAGTGTACCGATGGAATGCCAAGTCTCCAGCTAAGACGAACTCCTCGTCTTCGTAATTGAGCACCTCGATCGCAAATTGCTCGAGGAAATCTCGGAGCCACTGTCGAAGTTCGTCACCATACTTTGTTGCCTCGTTTGGAGGCATGAACAGTGCATCGTCAGTGAGGATAGCAAGGCATGCGTCTATGTCTCCGTCAACGACAGCCGTCACCTCTTGCTCAACCACGCTCCGGACATGTTTTAGGTCGGCATCCATTTTGTGTAATATCCTCATCCTCCTATTACCTGCAGGCGGCATCCGCAAACAAGTTTGGGAATGTAAGAAACCCGCAACGCACAATAACAATCTTTACTCATATCTTAGTGACTCCACCGGGTTTACCGAAGCTGCTTTCATAGCCGGGAACAGTCCTGAGAGTATCCCCATCACACTGAGGATGACAACCACGATGGCTCCTATCTCAAACGAAAGAGTCGGGCGTCCGAGGAAGTTCAAAACTTCCGACTCAATTGGTATCCGCTTAAACCCTTCCGTCAGGACATAGCTGACGGCTATTCCGCCTGCTCCACCGAAAAACGTTATCAACAGCGCTTCGAGTAAGAATTGTATGAGGATATATGACCTACGGGCGCCAACGGCCATCTTGATGCCGATCTCACGCGTGCGCTCCTTGATCGAAACATACATGATATTGGCTACCCCTACCCCGGCAATGAGCAGCGTCAAACCTCCGATAATAGTCATGAATATTTGAATTCCGAACATGACGTTGTCAAACTCGCGATTGCCTGCGACTGTATCCCAGACCGAAAGCGCGCGATCATCATCGGGATCGAATTTGTATCTGGTTCCCATCGCCTCGAATATCTTTCGTTCCACTATCTCGTTATCGTTCAGGTCGCGCAACTGGTAGACGATATTGTCGAGGTAGGGGTCACCGAAAATGGCCACGAAGGTCGTCGGCGGTATAAAGAAAATATCTTCGTCGGGGCCGTGGTAGCTGCTGTTTTGCAGTTTCTCCTTCATCACCCCGACAACCGTAAAAGGCATACTGTTCATCAGCAAGCACTTGCCGACGGCATCTTCGTCGCCGAACAGTCGTTCTTTGAGGTTATTCCCCAGAAAGGCGACCCGGCGACGTAGTTTGACATCGAGGTCATTGATCATACGGCCGCCGCGTTCCGGAATGAGGTTGCGCATCTGCTCGTAATTCGGTGGGACGCCGCAGACGTGTTCGCTCACAATGTTATCCCCATACTTGAGCTTTAGACCCCATCGGTCATACTGACCGCCGATCTCTTTGATCTCTGGTATTCTTTCCTTCAGATAGTTGACATCATCAGGAAACAGGTGTATGCGTCGCCCCTTACCCATGCCCTTGTATGGAATCGATGTCTGTCCGCCCCACATGATGGCAATTCCCTCGCCCAGGCCTTTGCTGTTGATGGTCATCTGCCGGTGCAGTCCTTCACCAAAGCCAAGCAGCAGCATAATGGAAACCGTTCCCCAGCCTAAGGCCAGTACCGTAAGCGTTATGCGCTTTTTCTGTTTGCGAAAGTCGCGAATGAAGACGTTGTAGATGATCGATAGTCTCATAGAACCCTAAAACAATTTCAACGCTTGAACAGGCTGCAGGCTGGCGGCCCGCCGAGCCGGGAAGAAACCGGCTGCCAGGCCGACTAGACCAAGCACGATTATAACCATGATACTTCCCCAGATGTCAACACTCGGGATGCCGACATATTCCTCCAGCTTCAGCATCGGGAACAATTGAACCAAGGCGTACGCGAATACAAATCCAAGGAAGCCACCGACTGCAGTAATAAACAAAGTTTCAAGCACAAACTGCATTAATATCATACCCTTGTGAGCGCCCAGCGCCATCTTGATGCCGATCTCCTTGGTGCGTTCCTCCAGAACGACATTCATAATGTTGGATACGCCGATACCGCCGGTGATAAGAGTAGCAACGCCAATCCCGACCAAAAAATATTGGAACGCCAGAAAGAACGTCTTCAGGAAAGCAATCCCCCGGGTAGTGTCCCATATACCCAGGGTTTCCGTGTCAGAGGGATCAAACTT
>CAYQDB010000004.1:0-190088 GCA_964416195.1 uncultured Ignavibacteriales bacterium | reverse complement strand
CTTGACTTCGAGCGGCGATTTAGAGAAGACCCAAGTGGGCTTGACCTACCGGGCTGGCTAACGCGAGTATAGATTTCTGTAGTTTCGGAACTCTTATTCCCAGTCCGCTTTCGGCGGACAAGAACCAACAGAGCGGACAAGGCTATACTTGTGGGACAGCCTCGCACACCAACTTGAACCAACCGGATGTATAGAAGCTGCCTCAAAAGACAACTTTTTCGTCATGGAGCGGCAAAGCTCGTCTGTACCAAGCAATGGGCTGCACATTGCGCCGCCTGTGAGCCGGTTGTCGTCTCGTATCTTCCTAATCAGAGAGCACAAACTCCATTGGCAATGAAACCCGGCAGCGCACCGGCTGACTGCCATAGAGAGCCGGGACAAACACAGCCTTCCAGGCCGTTTCAGTGGCATATCTTGCAAATCCATAGCCGGGAGTAGTCTCAGAGACCACCTCTACGTCCTCTACAAAGCCGTCAATCCCAACCTGGATATAGAGAATCACGGTTCCTTCAACTCCAGCTCTCCGGGCGAGGGGTGGATATTCAGGTTTTTCCATCGCAACGAGTTCAGGGATCCGGTCAAGCCCCGCACTCAGTTCGTAGATATTGGTATCCGGGATAAACACCGTGGCAACCCAGCCGCCATTACCCAGACCAGGTAAATCTCTACCGTACCCGAGCTCTATGTTTTTTCTCCATCCCGGCCCAAACAGAGGTTGGTCATGGTTTGATGTAAGCTGATCCCCTACAGGAACCACCCCGTGAACAAATGTCCCCAAAGCACCCTCAACATGAGAGCGATCACTTCCCGTGGCCACCGGCCGGCGCTCGGGGATAACAGCTACCACCTGGTCGAGAGGCAGTAACATGATGACAGTATCAGGCAGGGAAGTAGGTGGCAGAGCCTTACCGGGACCTGTTCCCGCCGCCCACCAAGCGATAATGAAACTGGGGATTCCCACCAGAAATGTTGCACACAAAAACCCGACCAGCATATTTCGCTGGTACGATGCTTTCAAACGATAGGGAGAAGAATACCCGTTAAGGTTGGGGATCTGTTGGCTGTTGTGTTCTGTGGTTTTCATTGCGGCACCTCCCGTATGGACAGATACCGCAACCCGCCAATCTATTGGGAAATCGTCATTCCTCTGACAGCGTAAACTCCACCGGATAAGTCACCCAGACCTTCACAGGGCGACCGTTCTGTATTCCCGGCTTGAACTGGTTCTTGGACGCCGCTTCGACAGCGGCATCGTCAAGTGAAACCGTCCCCGAGGATTTGGCCACAATGGCCTTGAGCACCTTCCCCTCCTCGTTAACCAGGGCCTTTACCCAGACCGTTCCGGTGATACCAGCCTGCCTGGCCAGGCGGGGATAGTCCGGCTCAACTTGATGAATCATTTCAGGATAAATCTCGACCGGAACAAATTCGTCGGGAGCCGGCAAATAGTCATCGGGATTAATCTCGACGGAAATCTCCCCCTCCTCGGCCATTGAAGAGATATCGGGAGCGATAATCTCAGCCAGCTCGTCGCGGGTCGCAATGACAACATCCTCATCGAGAACCTCGTCATCAGCAACTGGCTTGGGAATACCAACTCTGGGCGCCGCTACCTGTGGGGTGCTCACCTGCACCTGTGGTGGTCTCTTGGCAACGCTCGGTGGTGGACCCAAATCGGCTATCTGCCTGATGACAACCGCCGGCGCATCCGTATACTCTTCCTCCGGCAGCGCCGAAATAGCCCACGCCACTCCCAGAATCAACAGCACAAAAGCCA
This sequence comes from uncultured Ignavibacteriales bacterium, assembly GCA_964416195.1. Taxonomy (GTDB): domain Bacteria; phylum Zixibacteria; class MSB-5A5; order GN15; family FEB-12; genus CAYQDB01. The sequence continues at coordinate 188,311 of CAYQDB010000004.1, read as the reverse complement.
GCGTTATTGCCGTACCGAGGACAAAATTCCTCTGGTATTTGGACTTGAGTTCAAAGGCGCCATAAGGCGAATACAGAGCGCTGGCCTGCATTACAAATCACCCCTTTCAATGGCCTGCCGTGTAGCCTCTTTTATGATCTTGTCGTCTTTGCCTTCCCAGTCTCCAATTGCATACCGATAGGAGAACTTGTCCTCTTTTGATAGCTTGTCTATTTTCACACCCAAATCCTTGGCCTTGAAGGCATTCCATGACCGTTCGATAAGATCGATTTCATCTAAGATATCCACCATATCGGCGTAGTTTGCGTCACGGTGAATCAGGATCAGAGTGTTCAGTTTGGGGTTTTCTCTATTCCGTTCCAGCAACAGGCCACGAAGTGTATCTGCATTGAACTTATAGGCGACAGTATCCGGTTTGTTCGGATCACCCGGCAACAGCAGCGGAAGGTTCTCCGGGGCTGGTGTTTTGAGGTTCCACCAAAAGTGGCTCTCTCCGTCGACACGAATGGTCAGCAGGTTGGACTCCTTGACCTCGACCTTCTGGTCAATGTCTTCCACCGGCGGTAGGTTAATTTCCATTGCCTGAGGCATGGCAAACACCGTTGTTACCATGTAGAAGATCAACAACAACATAACGATATCAACCATTGGGGTCATATCGATACGAATGTGGATTCGCCGCTTCGGTCGTCGTAAACCTTTCCTTTTACCTCGTGCCATATTCTTTCACCTTCCAGTTCTAAGGCAACATCTCTATAAGTTATACAAACTCCTGCCGGATTTCTTTCCTTATTCTAAATTATGGTTTATCCACACTCAGCTATATCTGCCGATCCAACGCTGGCGCGGCTGTCAGGAGCCCACCAGAGCCTCCACCGCCCCTCCCTCCTGCTCAGTTATGATCAGAAATCGCTCCAAGTGGTTTTCCTGCATGGCTCCCATGACATCCTTCATAATCCCGAAGCTTGCTCGTCCGTCCGCTTTGATGACAATAAGGGCTCTCAGGTTTTTGGCCCGCGCCCGAAGTATCTCAGAAGCAACTGAATACTTGTCACAGGTGCGAACTATTCTGACCTTCGTTGCGACATCCGTGCCCTCGATGTTGATAGTTGCCTTTTCAACGTAATCGACATAAATAGAGTCGTACTTGGTGACGGTGATGTTAATAACATCTTTGTCCGGCAACTCGATCATCGAATGTGACGACGGTAACTCCACAGCTTTGGCCTCCGGCGGCTTAAACTGCGTGACAGTCATGTAAAAGATCAACAACAGGATAACAATATCCACCATCGGCGTCATGTCGATCCAAATGCCAACCCTACGTTTTTTGGCCATGACTTAGATCCCCTGTTTGGCCTTTAGGATTTGCATCACTTCAAACGTAGCTTCGTCAGTAGTGTAGTTGAACGCATCTACCTTGTTAACAAAGAAGTTGAAGAAAAAGATTCCCAGAATGCCGGAAAGCAGACCGCCAGCGGTGTTAACCAGCGCCTCGGAGATGCCGGTAGCCAGCGCTTGTGCGTCAATCACACCACCCTCGACATTGCCCGTTGCAGCAAAAGCGCGAATCATACCGATAGTGGTGCCTAGCAAGCCAACCATGGTAGCAATCGAGGCGATAGTCGACATAGCAATGAGGTTGCGTTCTAGCAATGGTCCCTCAAGAGCGTTGGCTTCCTCGACAGCTATCTGGGTCAATTCGATTCTCTTTTCAGCGCTGTATTCCGAACTGTCTTTGATCTCGCGATACCGTTCGATACCGGCTCGTAAGACATTAGCGGTGGTGCCGCGTTGCTTGTCGCAAGCCGCCAGCGCGCTATCATAATCGTCACCCTGCAGCAGCGTCACCAGCTTCTTGAAGAAAACCTGCACCGAGCTTTTACCCTTCGCCCCCCGATACAGGGAAAGGTAACGCTCAATAACAAACACCAGCAACATGATCAGGATCGCAATCAACAGGACGACCAGCGGTCCCCCCATGTAAATCGAGTGGACAATAGGAACTTCTGACGTACGGAAGACCCCATACCACAGACCAAAACCAATCCCAAAAGCCACAATAGCGTTAAGGGTAATGAAGATTGTTTGTTTAACCACTTACAGATTCCTCCACATAGTTATGTACCTATTACAACCTAAATTTCTATTCCTTTTACGGCTACCAAGACAAAAGCGCACAACGACACGATCCCCCCCCAGGACAGGCTGTTTAAAAGCACCCCTATGCCATAGCTGGTGCCGAGGCTGTCATAGAATGCGGTTGGATCAAAACCGTAGTCGGCGCCCATAAATGAGATAACCAACATAAGAACAAAGAGTATCACCGGGACCCAGCTAAAGCGGACAATCTTCTTGAGCTTGAGCGCTCGTTGATCCGGATTGCCCTTGGTTCCGTAAATGCCATAGAGTGTGTAAATCGGCAGCGCCACGCACAGCAGGGTATAAAACATGAGGATAATGCCCGTCAGGAAGAGAATAAACCCCGATGAAAAGACGTAGGAGCCAACACTGCCCAATGCCAGGAAAACACCGATCCCGGACAGTCGTGAATATTGGCGGTATATCTTTTTCCTGGCTTTCATACCGTGGATGACCTCCTCAGACGAGCCACCCACTTCAGCCACAGCAGAGCTATCTTCAATCTGCTCCTCGGTTGGAGCCAGAGCTTCGACAGGCTCATCTGTGGCAGCCACTCCCGCCGTGCCAGGTCTTTCCCCGGCTGACATGAGCACGGAATCACCTTCTGCTACGGCAACCGCCACGCTGTCAGCCGGCATCCCAGTTGTTACCGGGATCACAGTTTCTTCGACAATCTCATTGTATAAGGAGTACCATGGAACAAAGAGCACTACAAGAATAGCCAGACAGGCTACGGTCAGAACCAGCCGGTCACTTATGGAAACCCTTTCCTCTAAGAGGGTACATTCCTCTCGAATGACCTCCCCCTTCGAGCGTTTGGCAATAACAGCGTCGACGTACTTGGATTTTTCCTCCTCAGATTTGAAGAGATCCTTGGGTTTTCCAGGGAATACTTCAAACCCTATATATCGGAATCGATCGGAATCTGAAATCCTTTTTCCCGAGCTCTTCTGGTGTTCGTCCTCAGCCATTCACAATCCCCAATAATAAGATATATGTTATTCAATCCCCGAATTCCAGGAACACCTCGTCCCGTCCCTTTTTGCACGCAGCGTTGGATGGATCGCACTTAAGGCACTTTTCGTACCATTCGTAAGCCTTTCTGAAATCGTCACTCGCATTTTCCTTGGCCTTGGCCCTGTCCGCCGCCCGCAGATGGTAACACTGGCCAATCCACAGAAGAAGGTTGACATCAGCACAACCGCCTTTGCTCGTGGAGAGACAGGAGTAGGCATCGCGAAGATATTGCGCCGCCTTGGTGTAGTTTGTCGTGCAGACTCCGCCAAAGTAGGCAAATCCCAGTGCCTTCTTGGCATCGCAGTTGCCGGGATCAAGAGCCAAAACCTCCTTATAGTGCTTAACCCCGTTTTGACAGTCCGAAAGCTGATACAGGTAGGTATTGGCTACCATCGCAATCACCCCGGTATCGACTGGGTAGTACTTCAGGTAGTCAGTCAGGTACTTGGCTGTCTCTTCATAGTAGTTTTTATCAGAACTGGCATTGCTGGTTGCCTCATCACCCTCGTCTATGTCTTCATCATCCTCATTCCCGCCCTTGTTGGCTAGATTGAGGGCGCAGTACCCGGCGTTCTTGAATATGGAAGCCTTGGAAGAATCAATACCCAATTCGATGCGTCTATCATAGTATTCAATCGCCTGCCGATAACTTTTCATCGTATGATAACTGATAGCAACGTTCTCCAGTACCCGTTTCTGATCGGGATCAGCCTCAAGTGACTTGATGTAGTACGAAACAGCGGTATTGTAGTCCTTTGGCTTGTGGTAGAAATAGCTGTCACCAAGCAACTGATACAGCTCTGCATCACTCACTTTGGAGTGGTTTTCCTCACCGTGCTCTTTGACCCACTCCAGATGTTTCTGCAGCATCTCGCCGCTCTTTACATAGTCCTGGATTCCCCAAAGGGCTTTACCGTAATGGAAGTAAATATCCCTCGCCACCACTGGAATCGATAGGACATCACCGAAGTACTTCACGGCATCTTCAAAGCCGAACAGGTTCAGGTATGACATCGCCAGCTCAAAAAAGACCCGTACGTTTGATGAATCCGGATGGGCATGGGAAAGTTCAAGGTAGCGCTGGTAAGAGCCAATTACATCCTTGAACCGGGCATTGCGTTCGTTACGCGTTTTGGTCGAAAGAGCAGCCTTGAAATAGATTCCTCCGGCCCTCATCCATGCGTTGGCATAGGTGCTGTCACGGGAAAGCACCACACGCAGCTTTTCGATGGCGCAGTTGTAGTCCCTCATCTCAATGCACGCTTCAGCCCAGTGGTAATATACCTCGGTCGAGCCGGTATCAAGCTCGAGAGCTTTTGCGTAATAGGTGGTTGCCAACGAAGGGACACCCTGATAAAAGTTGGCATCCCCAAGATTGATCAGATACTCCGGATTGCCCGGGTAATCCACCAGAGCCTGTCTGAAAGCGCGGTCGGCCTCCTGATAACCCCCCTTCTTGAGCATCACCAGGCCATAGCCGTTTTCAAACAGGTGCTTGAGACCCTTCTTAGCCTTTTTGCGCTCCTTCTCCATAACTGCCTGAGCGCTGTCCACTTGGTCGAGTTTCAGATAACACAGGCCAAGCTTATAAAGTGATTCATAGTGTTTGCTCTTCTTGTCCAGGGCAAGCTGAAACTGTTCTTTAGCATTGGTATACTTCATGCGGTTGAAGTAAATCATGCCGAGAGTGTAGTAGTTCAGGTGGTAAGCTTTGTCCACCCGGATCTCTTGCTGCAGCAACTCGATTGCCTGCGCAGTGTCACCGGCCTTAAGGGCATCGACAATAGCAGGCTTGACCTCTGCAACAAGAGAGGTGCCGGGGGAGAAAACCAGAAGCAAACCTGCAAGACCCAATGCCAATAGCTGATCTCTGTGTCTTCTTTTCAAACCAAAACCCTTGGTTGCTATGCCAAACAAGGCAAACATATTATATCCTTTTCAGCCAAAGTCAAGTGAATAATTCCACTCTTACCTAACTACAAGCCTGATCGGGATCCTCGCCATTCCTCCTTAAACACAGATCAACCTGGACAAAAAAGTACAGGAGTATGGTCACACATATCAATCCCTGCACCGGCGCCGACAGCAGTCCCGACAAAGTGAGCTGGATATAAGTTCCGGCGGCCAACATGATAACTCCCGATAGTACATTCAAAGCACGAATTGCACTTTCCATCGTTGTCACCCTTCAATCATTATACTTCATTTGTGACGCAAATCTTCCAATGCGAACTCTCACTTCCTGCGCCTCGTAACTCCATGCCAATTGGCACAAAAAGCGTGCCCGAAATCTCAGGTGAGATCACACGTCACACGTTCTTGATTGAATATCAACGAGATAGCGGGGCAGATAGGCACCGATTGTCGAGACGGGCCAACCCAAACGCAAAAAATGCGCTCGCAGCGCTTCCCTCCAAGCTGGCTCAATAGGGTATCTTGTTGTGGCAGCAGAAGTTACCGCCGAACGGCAAATTAGTCGTCCGGAAGCCAATGATAAACTATTCGTATCTTTGAACTAGCCTGGAAGATGAAACTCACCAAGCCCGAAAAACTGTGGGGATGACCCTGGTAGTCCAGGGCCGGAAAAAACCTTAACTGCGCGGCAACTTGGTGAACAGCCTTTCCTGTTCCCTTCCGGGCCTTGCTCGTGCGACCCAGCGAAGCGTGGCCGGTTGTGTCAATCCGCACCACCGCACTGACAGTATCGCGCAGCGCCGTGTGCTTTCCGGCCAGTGCGAACTCATCACCCGGCACTTTGGACGGCAACGGCTTAGACAACAAGCCCACCGTATCGGGGAGCAGCCGGACGCGGAACCTCTCCAGAGGGGGAAGAGAGTCAATATCTGATCGGCGCCACACCGGGGCAGGATAACTGATCTGCGGGAAGAAGGATATCAACACAAAACACTCCGCCGGAACCGGGGTCCCCAGTACTACAGCCGGAGAAAAATCGGCCCACAATATCGCCGACATGATTTGACTGGTGAAGGCAGGAAAGGTAGAAGAAACCTCCTGGATATCCGTTACTCTGCCCGACTCATCGAGAGCTAATTTCGTTAGTGCATATTTGAAGATCAAAGATGTATCCGACCATTTCAAGTCACAGAAGTAACGGGGGAACTCCTCAATCCGCGGAAGACGGATGTCATTCAAGCCGAAGGCCTTGAAATACAAGTCAGCATCGATTACGGCGCCGGTGGAGTCAACAGGGAAGAATATATCCGGGAACCTCACCCGTGGTCTGAACTGCAAGATAACCGGTAAACGCGACGAGACCTTCTTTCCCCCGAACATCGCCGGCTCGAACTTGATTGTCTCAAACCAAGCTTGCGTGTAGGTGACAAAAGCGCTATCAGATGAGCTTTCGGACATGACACCGGTGTTGTTACCGTTCTCATCTATGTCAAGAATGATAGTTACCAATCGCTCCAACCTGTAGTAAGGCACGTTTGACTCTGCAAAGAACTGCGGGACGTCATCGGGGTAGGTGAGCGCCAAGCCAAAGTGGCTTGGCCTGGCGGTTGATTTAGCGCTGACACAAGTAGACAGCATTAGTGCCAGCAAGGCAATAACGATCTTCGGTCGGACCATTTCCAGAGTATCCCTCGGGTTATCAGGTAATTGCCGATAATGATATGGCATTTAGTCCTCAAAACAAGCAGAAAACCCTCGGTTGCAGACTCAGGAAGTATGTACCATATAGCTTTCTACATGTTCCATGGCACCGGCGGGTGATTTGAGGCTCTCCTAAAAATCAGTTCTCAGGCTTAACGGAAGAGAAGACCGATCGTGGTCCAGTTGTAGGGAGGGGGCATCAGCCGGAGTTGCTTGATACACCTGGAACCAAGAAGATCATTTTGTTGAAATAAATTCGTCCTAACTACAGCGTTAGATCACCCCGGTCTTCTTCAACGCCCGAGCGAACTTGCTCTCGGTCTGAAGACAAAAGGGGATACCAAGAGAGGCAAAGAGCTTGCGAAGTCCGTCCTCGACGATTTCAATACGGCTTTCATCGGACAGTTCCAGCTCCAGTTCATAGTCGACCGAGCCGTCGGCAAACTCGGTCTTGTCAAGTTCCAGCACGTAATTGTAATCACCGATTCTGAACGGCTTTTTCTGCCGGGTATTCTCGAAATGAGCTAACTTGGTGACGTTGATTTTGCCCCATGTCCGCTTGACAAAGTCAACAGAAGCATTGGAGAGGGCCATGACATCCTTTCGGAGGCTGAGAATGTCGACCGCTTCCCCCAGCGGAATTTCCACCTCAATTTGATCCCGGGTAACAGCCACACCAGGCTTTGAAGTTTCACTTTTCAGTGTCAACAGCCCGTGGCCGCTTTCTACTCGCACCCGCAGCGCCCAGCCATCGGCGGCCAGCTTCCTGTCCTCGGTATCAAAAAAACCATTGACATGGTGCTCCTCGGATTCCACCTGTCCCAAGAACCCGAGTAGCTTCAAATAGTCAGTAAATGACTCAAGGCACAGCTTGATTTCAATCTCTTGACTTAAGTTGCGTGTGTCTCCCATCTCAATAGTAAAATAAAGAGAATCATTCAAGGATGCGCAACAGTTTTTTAACCGGTTTTCAACAGAAGCAACACGCCGCACCAGCGTGGGTGCCGCCACCCTTCGACTCCGCTCAACAGCAGCAAACCGTAGGGAATGTCTCGGAGAGACCTGCCAAGAATAGGCAGGAGTCCCCGACTTCCGCCCTACAATCTGTTATATCACAATTACAAAACGATATGACACATACGGAACCAATAATCTAATCATTGATCCCAATTGGTATCAGGCTAAAAAAGAGCCGCATCAAACGCGGTAGCGGTCGGTTATCTCCTTGTTGGTCTCGGCGTCATAGACTTTATATTCCTGGATGTGAACGGTCGTATCGCGAATAAGATTTATCCTGAATTTGTGTATTTTCATCATCCGTTCCACTCGGTTGACCCCATTGTCGGACATCGCTTCAGCCAGCAGGGGACTGACCACCAGGTTGAACTGGCTGAATCTTCTGTCAGCCCTGGCTCGCATGAACCACCGCTCAATCTTGGTGCTCATAGTCTGTTTCGACAAAATCCGCCCCAGGCCAAAACAGTAGGGACAGGGCTCGGACAGAATATGCATGTGTGAGGGGCGCACGCGTTCGCGCGTCATCTCGATTATGCCGAAATCAGTGACCGGATTAATGGCCCGTTTGGCCCGGTCGTTTTTGAAGCAGGCTTTGTATTCTTCAAACAGTTTGCGCCGATTCTCCCGGCTGTACATATCGATAAAATCGCAGATAATCAGACCGCCAATATCGCGCAGCCGTATCTGGCGGGCCGTTTCCCTGGCCGCCTGAATGTTGGTTTCGAAGATGGTCGTTTCCTGATCACCGCTGCCGACATAACGGCCAGTGTTGACATCAATAGTCACCATCGCCTCGGTCTGGTCAATAACCAGGTAAGCGCCTTTCTTGATCCAGACCTTGCGGTCAAGCATCCGCTCGATTTCCGGTTCCAGGTTTCGTTGGTCAAACAGCGGCAAATCGCCCTTGTACAGTTCAATACGATCTTTCAGATGGGGAAAAACCTGCCGGGCGAAGCTGATCAGCTTTTTGTAATCCGTTCTGTTGTCAACGGTCAGCCGCTGTACATCATCAGTGAAAACGTCGCGAATCATCCCCACCAGCATTTCGGCTTCCTTGTGGATCAGGCAGGGCGCAGGAGTATTGTCGGCCTTCCTTTTGAGCTTGGCCCACAGCTTCAATACCCGCTTGATATCAGCTCGAAAGGCAGGTTCCCCTTCTCCCTCTGCCTCGGTGCGTGCAATGAGCCCAAATCCTTCAGGTCGCAGGGGTGCAAGTATTTTTTTCAGGCGTTTCTTTTCATTCCAGTTGGCGATTCTCTTGGACATCCTGATATGGTCATCATCGGGGACCAACACTACTAAACGGCCGGGAATTGATATCTCCGATGATACTCGCGGACCTTTTGTCGATATCGGTTCCTTGATAACTTGTACCAGTATCTCCTGCCCCCTCTTCAATACCGTCTCAATACCGGCTCGGCGCTTCTTGCGGACGATATCAACCGGTGCTTCTTCCTCTTCGAAATCCTCCGAGTCATAGTTTCGCCCATAGTCCTTGCCGATATCTGAGGAATGCAAATAAGCTGCCTTTGGTATTCCAATGTCAACAAACGCTGCTTGCATACCCGGCAACACCGTCCTGATAACGGCCTTGTAGATATCGCCGACCATGCGGTCGGTATCAAGGCGTTCCACCTGCAGTTCCACCAGCCGGTTATCCTCCAGAATGGCTACTCGCGTTTCGTACTCGGTCGAATTGACAATAATCTCTTTTTTCATTGGTAGTTCTTATCCTTGGTAGTTTTTATCCCCTTCGGGTACTCCTCCAAAACACTCCCCCGGCTGCGGTCTGACTCCGTTCAAAAACGATACACCGTTCATCGCCTTCTTCCCCTCCGGCAGCAGAGTGCCAACTTCAATAACCGAGTTGGCACATCTGACAAGCAGCTTCTTTTTGCCCGGCAGGATCATCCCCGGCGGCATCTCGATGCTTAAGTTGGGATCGTGGCTCTCGTGCACCCGGCAGGAGAGTATTTTGACTCTTTTCCCCCTGAAAAACGTGTAAGCGCCTGGTTGTGAGGATAGCCCCCGCACAAAGTTGCGGACTCTATCGGCGGGAAAGCCGAAGTCAATCATGGCGTCAAACGGCTCGATTTTTGGTGCCGGAGAGGCCAGCTCGCCTTTTTGGGGCTGAGGGTCTGCCTTCGGGTTCTCAATCAACTCCAGAGTTCGCAACAGGAAGGGACCGACCAGATCAGAAAGCCGGGCTGAGAGGGAATCAAAGGTATCGTCATCAGTTATAGCGACCTTTTCCTGCAGAATTATGTCGCCGGTATCGACTTTCTTTTTGAGGAAAAAGCTTGTCAGACCGGTTTCCTTCTCTCCGTTGATCAAAGCCCAGTTGATCGGCGCCGCTCCCCGGTATTTCGGCAGCAGCGAAGCATGGACATTGACTGAACCATACCGAAGAAGAGTAAAGAGCTTCTCCGGTAGTATCTTGAAAGCCACTACAACGATAATATCACCCCCACAGGCTTTCAGGGATTGGTATAGCCCTTTGTCTTTCAATGAGATCGGAGTGTAGGCTACAAGTCCCAGCCTTTCAGCTTCCTCCCGAACCGGAGTCGACAGCGACTTTGCCCCCCGATCGGATCGTTTGTCCGGCCCGGTTACGACAGCTACGACCTCGTGTTTGCTCTCTTGAAGATACGCCAGCGGCTTGCGGGCAAACTCCGGCGTACCCATATAGATAATCTTCACTTACAAAACACACCGTGAACAGAGTGCCACAAAAACGGCACCGAAGCGAGCGTATGCGGAAAGCGGCAGCGCCTCAAGGCGCTATGAAACTTTTGCAAGCTTTTTCAGACGGCCCTTTATCAGCGTTCTTGTGAGCGATGATAAATGATCGATAAACAGTACACCCTCAAGATGGTCATATTCATGCAAAATCGCTCTGGCAACCAAGCCTCCTGCTTTTATCTCGAATTGGTTGCCGTCAAGGTCCGTCGCTCTCGCCCTGACTTCGGCGGGACGGACGATTTTCTGATACAATCCCGGGAAGGACAGACAGCCTTCCTCAAGCTCTACCTCCCCACTGGTTTCGACAATTTCGGGATTGATAAACACTCTGAGGGTTTCTTTAATGTCAACGACTGACAGATCGACGATAAACACGCGCTTCAAAACACCAATCTGGACCGCTGAAAGGCCAAGGCCTCGTGCTTCTTTAAGGGTGCCCGCCATTTCGGACACCAAATCTTTGATCTCCTGGTCAACAGTGTTGACCGGTTGAGACACTTCCCGCAGAATCGGGTCGCCATATATGACGATCGGCCGCTCTGCCACGATAACTCCTCACATTACTTGTTGACCCTGCCGGCGATAGAACTTTTCAAGAACTCCAGCTTGGTGTTCTCATTGATTTTTAGCACTACCCGATTGCGCTCATCATCGATGGCGAAGATAGTGCCAAACATACCGCCGCTGGTCACAACTTTGTCACCTTTTCTCAGTTCACCTATCAGTTTTTCGTGTTCTTTCTGCTTCTTCCGCTGGGGGCGGATCAACAGAAGATACATGAGTACGAAAATCAGGCCAAACCAGACGAGCGTGATCATTCCTCCACCGCCGCCGTCCTGTCCGCCAGCCATCAAAATCGGCCACGTATACTCCAAAACTTTTCCCCTACTCTATCGGCACATTGCTCAATTTCTGAACACCGGCAAGGCCGGTCTAATCTTCCATCTTTTAATTTACATCCCAATTCCTTGATTGCCAAGATAATAATTTACATGTTAAACGCTTGATCGCCAGCTTTGTTCACGGCGTGTTAGTGAGGAACAGATAACCAGAGGTTGTCCCAATTGGTTACAGCACAATCTCGCGCATGGTTAGGGCTTGTCTCCCAACGGCCATAGGGGGAACGGAATCTGCCGCCGCACGGAATTGTCAGTTGGTGATTTCACGCGGTCTAACAACTGACGAGGTAGTAATCGACTTTGCCGTTTTGCCGAATCTTGTCTGCCATGTGCCCAGCGTGTGACTCAACTGACAGGCTCATATTCTGCGGATGTTGCGGCTGAGCCGACCTGCGACACCAGTCTCTTAAAGCAAAGGCACATTGTTCTCTCTGCAAACATCAATCATATTATCGGGCCAGATGCATGACTGGACCTCACCTATATGAGCCTTTCTCAAGTAAAGCATACAAAGCCGGGATTGTCCTATGCCTCCCCCGATGGACAAGGGGAGCTCTTCCCGTACCAGCCTTTGATGAAAGTATAAGTTGATCTTGTCAGTCTCATTCTTTATTCTCAGTTGCCTGTACAGGGATTCCTTGTCGACCCTTATGCCCATCGAAGAAAGCTCGAATGCACATTCAAGCAATGGATACCAGACAAGGATATCACCATTTAACCCTCGTCTCCCTTCCCCCGTGGCAGTCGACCAGTCATCATAATCTGCCGCTCGTTCATCATGCGGCTTGCCACTTTTCAACCGCCCGCCGATGCCGATTACGAACACCGCTCTCTTCTCCCGGCAGATAGCCTTTTCTCGTTCCATCGGAGGAAGGTCCGGGAATCTCTCCTCCAGCTCTTCGCTGTGAATGAACGATATTCCTGGTGGGAGGAAAGGACCGGGGAGTTGTTTGTACCTTCGGCACACTTCCTGTTCTTCTTCTCTCATCGCGCTGTAGATTTTCCCCACCACAGATCTGAGGTAATCCAAATTCCTCTCTTCGTTGTTTATCACTCTTTCCCAGTCCCACTGGTCGACATAAATGGAATGTAAATTGTCAAGCTTTTCATCAGGTCTTATAGCGTTCATATCGGTGTAAAGGCCTTCGCCGTACGCAAAACTATAGTCAGCAAGTGCTAAACGTTTCCATTTAGCCAAGGACTGCACGATCTCGGCTTGTTCATTCATATCCTTGATGAGAAAACTTACCGGTCTCTCTACTCCCGTCAAACGGTCATTGACGCCAGTTCTACTTAGGATAGCCACGGGAGCTGAGACTCTCCTAAGGTTCAATTGCCGGGCAAGTCTCACCTGAAAAGAATCCTTGATATACTTGATTGCTTCCTCTGTTTCCTTCATGTCTAAATGTGGTCTGTATTCCTCAGGCAGTATCAGAGCTTCTCTCGACGCTGTCCCTTTGGTTTCACGTTGGTCGCTCATCACCTCGCCTCACATTTATGGTTCACCAATGCTTATAGCCACTTCCAAGCCTGCCAATTAATCCATTATTTGCGTAGTTGGCCAGCGCTGTCAAGCGTTTTGAGGCTTGATCACTTTCCCGAGTCCCTTTCCGTTCTTCCAGTTCCGCTGGGTCTTGCCTGCCATGTGTCCAGCTTGTGACTCAACTGACAATTCTATATATTGCATAGTGATGAGGCCCCGACAGGCACATTAGAGTCAAAGTGTATGGAGCGTAGAGAATTTCTGAAGAAAACAGGTAAAGCCCTGGTGTTGGCGGCTGTGACTGGCGGCACCGGATTGTTTTTTCACAACCGCGAAACCAGCCGCTACCGGTCTGTCATCGCCAAAACGAATGACTTTACAGTGCCCCCTGACAGGTCTCTCCCTCAAATAGCCCTGTCCAAGAACGCTGACCCGATTCCTGCGCTCAACGCTGCCCTTGATGCGATCGGCGGGATTCGACGCTTTATCCACCCGGGCGAAAGGGTCACAATAAAACCCAATATCGGGTGGGATCGAGTCCCGGCGCAGGCGGCTACAACCAACCCGATCCTGGTGGGTGAGATGATCCGCCTATGTCTATCGGCAGGGGCAGCAGAGGTTATCGTAACCGATGTGTCCTGCAATGATCCCCGGCGCTGCTTTCTCCGTTCCGGCATTGGGCGGGAAGCAGAAAAGGCGGGGGCGCGGGTGATTCTTCCGGCGCAAGAGGATTTCATCCAGACCAATCTGGAAGGTGAGCTTCTCACTACCTGGCCCGTTCTGAAACACTTTGTTTTTACCGACCGCCTCATTAATATGCCTATTGTCAAGCAGCATTCTCTTTGCTCCTGTACGCTCGGGATGAAAAACTTCTACGGCATCCTTGGAGGTCATCGCAACCAGCTTCATCAGCAGATAGACCAGTCAGTTGTAGACCTGGCTGCTTTTTGTCGCCCGACCCTGACGGTCGTTGACGCCACCCGGGTCCTTCTGCATGGCGGGCCACAGGGAGGTTCGCTTGACAATGTAGCTGTCGAGAACTCGGTCATCTGTGCCACCGACCAGGTCGCGGCCGATGCGCGCGCCGCCGAGTTCCTGGGCTTGAGAGGGGAGAATATCGGCCATATTGCGCTCGCGGAGAAGTCTGGTCTGGGAATGATCGACTACCGGTCAACTGGTTACAAGGAGATCGGGCTGTGACAATCAAAACGGTTAGAAACCTGCGTCGGATCTCTCAGGTCGTTTTCTTTCTCATTTTCGTCTGGCTCATACTAAAAACCAACTTCGAGGTCAATTTCGCTCCATCCGACTCCGCCGAAATACGCCTCCCCTACCCGGTCTCTATCGCCCTGCAGTTTGATCCTCTTGTGGCGCTGGCGACATTGTTAGCCAACGGCACCCTGTATAAGGGCCTGTTATGGTCGCTCGTCATCCTGATTCCAACGATATTCTTAGGCCGTTTCTTCTGCGGCTGGGTTTGTCCCCTGGGATCGTTGAACCAATGGATTTCAGAGATACCATCGGAGCGGCTGCGCCGAAAAGGCGCTCACAAGATAGAATCAAACCGTTACAGAAAATATCAGAGGATCAAGTACTACATCTTCTTCCTCTTTGCGGGAGCGGCTTTAGTGGGAACATTGCAGGTTGGATTGCTTGACCCGTTGGCCTTGCTTGCCAGGTCGATCGGGACGGTGGTTCTGCCAACAATCCATACCGGCGCCTTTGGCCTGCTGGGATGGGTAAAATCGTTCGGCATCCCGCCGATCAGTTCCTTCGCTCAATCGATCTACGACATAGTGGCGGCATTGCTGCTGCCGTTTCGCATGGCACACTTTCACATGATATTAACCATCGGCTTCCTATTCATAGCGATATTGATCTTAAACAGAATCTTCACGCGCTTCTGGTGCCGCGGAATCTGCCCCCTGGGGGCAATGTTGGGCCTTTTCTCCCGGTTTGCTATCCTCGGCCTTGAAAAGAACGAATCAACCTGTCAACACTGCAAACTCTGCCGACTTTCCTGCCAGGGTGGGGATAATCCCGATATCGGATCGCGGTGGCACCAAGCGGAATGCCATCTCTGTCTGAACTGCGTTGCGACCTGTCCGACCGGCTCTCTGAAATTCAAGTTTTTCCCCAACCGGAAACCATCCAGAGCCAATCCGCCTGCGACACAAAAAATCGATGTCTCGCGCAGGAAAGTCATAGCGTCGGTGGTAGCCGGGGCAGCATTGCTGCCGTTGCTTCGATCAGGGGATGCCTTCAAGGTAAATGCCAATCCTCTGTTGATCCGTCCGCCCGGCTCCGTACCGGAAAGCGACTTTTTGGCCCGCTGTATTCGGTGCGGTCAGTGCATGCGGGTCTGCCCCAACAACGCCCTGCATCCCACTTTGCTTGAATCCGGATTGGAGGGAATCTGGACGCCTATTCTGATTCCAAGGATAGGCTACTGCGAGTCGACCTGTACGCTATGCAGCCAGGTCTGCCCAACGGGAGCGATTGCGGAAATCTCTCTGAAAGAGAAGGTGGGGGATAAGCAAACGCCTGCCAATCGTATTGGAACCGCTTTTATCGACCAGGGACGGTGTCTACCCTGGGCGATGGGTACTACGTGCGTAGTCTGCGAAGAGTGGTGTCCAACTTCACCGAAGGCGATCTATCTTAAAGAAGAGGTCACGCATGACCGGTATGGTAATGAAGTCATGGTCAAACGTCCCTATATCGACCCCAACCTGTGCACCGGCTGTGGAGCCTGCGAGTATGTCTGCCCTGTCGGCGGCAAAGCTGCTATTCGGATAACGTCCGTCGGTGAATCGCGCTCGCCGGACAACCAGATACTGTTACAAAGAAAAACAACAATAGGTAACGCCCAGAGGATAAGGACCTGAGATGAAGGGGAAATTATTGGCCCTGGCAGCATTCAGTCTACTGCTTATTGTGGCTGCCGGGTGCGGTGACAATAAGAAACCGACCGAGAAGTTTAGTCTTGAGCGTTTTCTACCACAGGAACTTACCGATGCTGGAGCCACTCGTTCCTCAGAGGTACGTTCCTTTCGTGGCGATTCGCTATGGCAGTACATTGATGGTGGTGCCGAGCTATACCACCTCTACAATTTCGTGGAAGTAGCCACGGCCGACTACAAAGTCGGCACAACGGAGTTCACGATCGATATCTACCGGTTCGACAACGCGGACAATGCGTTCGGCTTGTATTCAATGATGCGACCGGAGAAGGCGAAGCTTATGTCGCTGGGAGTTGAGGGGTTTTCTTCGACTGCCAATCTCCAATTCGTGAAGGGTGAACTTGTCATTAATCTCTTAGGCTATGACGAATCCGAGGCGACCGGTCTTGCTCTTTCTCAAGCGGCGGCGACGCTTGACAAGCTGATTCCGGGGACAACCAACCGACCTGATGCGTTCATGCTCTTTCCGACGGAGAACAGGATGCCAGCCACAGAAAGGTATTTCGCCCAGTCTTTCCTTGGAGAGAAAATGCTTACACACGTGTATTGTTGTCGATATCAGCTCATTAGCGACACCGTGACGCTCTTCCTATCGCAGGATGCGCCCCGCTCCAAACTATTACAGTGGTTCGAACGTCTCTCTGAAATGGATAACATAACGCCATCCCCTCAGGAGCTTCCGTTTGATGACAGAAGCGCCTTTGTCACTCATGACACCCACTACGGAACAATCATCGCCGGCCTGAGAAAAGGAAGATTGGTGGGGATGGTGGGGTATAGTGAAGAGCATAAGGAGTTCTTTGTTGAGTGGTTAGAATCCTTGCCGTAAAGCTTTGTAGGTCGGTTTCCAAACTGAATCCGCCTGAGACAGATGGAGCGAGAAACCCGACATTTGCCCTATACTTATGCCACAACCCCCGGAACACCCGCACTGCGTTCCGGATTAATTCATCTTTCCACGCGCTGATATTGTCAATCTCTTTAGAACGGTCGAGCCGTCTACCAGGTAAGCATAATCGAAAAGGTTCATCACCGTGCAGGCATGGTTGGGAATAAGCCGTATTTTCTGCCCGATCCTGAACCGACGAGTTACCTGTTCAATAACTCCATGCTCCTCGGAGAGGCGCGTCAACATCCCTCCGCCCCCAACTATTTTGCCAAACCCTTCGAGAGTGTCACGGCCATGAGCGCCTTTGTCCAGCGCCAGCGCCTTGCTACCGGCATCGATAACAGCGCGCTCTTTCGTCGGTCTGCTTATGACAGTCGCCAGAATAGTCAGGGCGCAACGGTTTACAGGAACAGTCCCAAGGGCTACCTGCGTCATGTCATTGAAGATATAGTTACCCACGCGCAGCTCGGTGACACCTTTTACCTTCATACAGTGCTTTGCCGTAGGAGTGGAACCAACGCTGACAACCTTCATTTTGTACCCCAGTGCCTTCAACTGATGGGCATACTCAACAAGCGTCGCCCCTTCCGCTCTGCCGATTGCTTTGATCTCTTCACGATCACGGGCGGCATAGGCGTGCCCGGCGTGCGTCATCAACCCGATGACGTCGATGCCTGTCAGGCGCTTAGCAGTATTGAGAAACCGAACAATGTCTTGCAATGAATCGAATCCACACCGACTAAGCCCCGTGTCTACTTTGATCAGTACATTAAGCGGCCGACCGCTCTTGGAGAAGGCAGCAGATAGTTGTCTGGCGTTCTCAATCGAGTCCACCGCCACCGATAGCTTACATTTCGTGGCGAGCCTGACCAGGCGTCTGATCTTTTCTCTGCCAACAATGATATTGGCAATCTGGATATCCCTGATGCCGGCTTGGGCCATTGTTTCCGCTTCGCCCAGTTTGGCAACGGCAATACCGACAGCGCCTGCTTTCATTTGCTGGTTCGCCAATTCAGGTATCTTATGGGTCTTGATGTGAGCACGAAGACCGAGATTGTAATGGTCAGCCAGAGCCTGCATGGATTGCAGGTTCTTTTCCATGATTGATCGTTTGATCAATACTGCCGGGGTGTCTATGTCAGTTACACTCAAAGACATAGAGTCAAACCTCCCTGGCCGTCAACAGCGATCCCGCAAGAGCAACAACCATCAGCATTGCCAGCGCTATCAACAGCCACCGCAGCCCCATGATCGGGAGAAAAATCGTCGTAGATAACAGCGCCCCAAACGATGAACCGATAAGTTCGCAGGCATAACCGGCGCCGCGGTTGGCCTGTGACGCCACTGGATAGTAGCGACCTGTGGCAGCTACGAATAGAGTGCCGGTGCCTACGGCTACGGTGAACAGAAAGAGCAGGTGATAAAAGAGGATGACCTTGGAATCGATGCAGTCAAAGCTAACAAGGAATATCAAGGTGGCCGCCAGAAGCATAAGCAGGGCGGGGTACTCCAGATGGCCTCGGTCCATCCGTATGGAGTAATAGGTCCCGACAGCCAGGCCCAGCATGAAGGCGCCGATCAAAGCAGCCATCTCGGCGTACAATGACCCGGCCAACGACTGGTACACATAGAACGATATCAGTTCCAGACTGAGCGATGTCAGCCCGGCCGTGAAATAGAGAAAGAGCCCATATCGTTTTTTCTTCGCACTGGTTACACAGGTGAAGCCTAAGAACAGGAGAATAAACAAGGGAATGGCAACAACCCAGTGCGGTTTTCCAAGGATGAACGAGACAACCTGTCTATCGAAGTCGCTTGCCTTCGCTTGGTACATCGCCTGGTAATGTGGAATAACAGGGCGGTCGAGACCAGTCGCATCGTCGCTGTCGCTGATCGCCGCGCGAAGCCTCTCCACCTTGAACTCATCCAGCCTGTCATAAAGGTAGTCTTCACTGATGAACTGCGGGGCATATTCGAGTTCGGCAAGTCGGGCGACTATTGAGTCGTAGGGAATTGCCAGCTCCGCTGCATCGGACGCAAGAAACAGGGTCATGTTCCCCGGCCACAGACTGACATGCTTGAAAGAACGCTCAAGCCTGTTGTATATGACTGACAGGAGTTCCCGCTGTTCGGAAGTAATATAGCGATCGGTATCGTAGCGAGTGGGGTAACAGACAACCCCACCCGGTCTCAGAACAGACCTAACCAGCTTGAGAAACCTTCCGGTCAGCAAGCGACTGTTTTTGTAACTGCCGAGATCGCCGGTATTGACAATGACAATATCGTAAGTGTCCGGGGCTTCATGACGTGAGAGAAAGGCCATCGGATCGTTTTCAACCCGCAAGATGGATCCGGTAACGCGAATAATGCCGTCTATCCGCCGCGACAATACACCCCGGGGATCGACCGCCGTGATTGACCGATCCGGCATGCTGTCAGACAGTTGCATGATGCCAAACTCGGTTCGACCGATAAAGAGAATCTTTCGAGCCTCTGGTTTATACAGAAGCGGGGGGATAAGCAGGTTTTCGGCAGTCATCAGATCGGGAGAGACAGCCTCAATCGTGTTGTCGGTGAGCAGAATCAGACTACTGTCTCGAGCTAGAACGGCCTGGTGGGCATAATGGGTGTCAAATGATTCCTTGACCTCGTATGATTTGTATTTGACACTGTCGATGTAAAGATCCAGGCGAGAGAAGGTGTGTTGAATAACAAGGGAAAGAGCAGCAACAGCCACGGCTGCTATAGTGATGGTGAACGCTTTCCGCTTCCTGTACGACGAGAGATTGGCTGCGAGGATAACCACTCCCAACAGAACAGACATCTCCAGTGTGGAAACGATATCCCCGACCAGTAGCGTAATCAACACGCCGCCGACAAAAGCTCCGATACCCTCGAAGAGATAGACCTGGACTATGGAAACGGCCGGAGTGCGGCCTTCACGAGTAATCGATGTGAATAGCCATCCGGAGATAATGCCGAGCGGCAGCATCATGACAGTCGATATCACCGCCGCCGTACTGAAGGGGATGATTTCACCGACAACATCGCTGACGGCAAGTGGAGAAAGCCGTGCTGCCACGACCACTACAGGCAGAAGAAGCGCCCCCCCGATGAACAGCCCCCGCGATCCAACCTTCAGGCGGGCGGCGCCTCCAAGGTATGCCCCGGCGGCGACTGAAACCAACCATCCAAAGAGCGCGGTACCGATAAAGAGCTCATCCCCGTTAAGAGAAGAGACCAGCTCTCGTAAAAGAAGCACCTGGCCGCCGATGGAATAGAAACCAAGAAAGAAACCCTTGCGGTTCATTCCTCAAAAGAGCCCGGGGATTTTCCTGCCACACTTCGGGCAGAGGTTTCCCTTAAGGTTATACTGGTATATCCGGTATCCTCGACGTTCAATCAGCATCGTTCCGCATGATGGGCAATAGGTGGACTCCGCAGGATGCCCGACTATGTTGCCAAGGTAGACAAACTCAAGGCCCTCCGCCCGGCTGATAGCATGAGCCGTCTCGAGTGTTTTCTTCGGGGTGGGAGGGAGGTTCCTCAACAGATACTGGGGATGAAAGCGAGAAAAGTGAATCGGCGTATCGATCCCCAGATAGGTTTTAATCCACTGGGCCAACTCTTTGAATTCGGCCTCGGTGTCATTTAGCGTGGGTATCACCAGATACACTATTTCTAACCACATACCCGCTTTTTTGATTTGCACAAGCCGATCCAGGACCGGTTTCAGTTTACCTCCGACAAAGTTTCTATAGTAGTCCTCCCGAATTGCTTTCAGGTCGACCTTTATGGCATCAAGTTGCAACATGAGATCCGCCAGAGGTTTTTGCTCAATGTAGCCGCCGGTTATCATGACCGACTTAACAGCTTTCTCGTGCCCCAGTTCGGCAGTGTCATACATATACTCGTAAAAGATGACAGGCTCGGAATAGGTGTAGGCAATAGTCGGGACATTTCTGCGGGTGCAGATATCCACCAGCGCCTTGGGGGGGAGATCAAGGTTGTCTGTTTGCTCCGGGCGCGATTGGGAAATTTCCCAGTTCTGACAGCACTTGCAGTTGACATTGCACCCAGCGGTGGCCAGCGACAAAGCAGTTGTGCCCGGATAGAAATGGAACAGGGGTTTCTTCTCAATGGGATCGATATTCAAGGCGCAGGGCAAACCGTACACTAGCGTGTAATAAACATCGCCTCTATTCTCTCTGACGCCACAGGAACCGCGTTCCAAGTCGGTAACGTGACAGTGACGGGGACAGAGGGTACACTCGATGCCGCCTCCCGCCAGCTTCTTGTAATAGCGGGCTTCAACCGATGACAGTTCCTTGGTAAAATCAAAGGCGCAGGCGTTCTGAAGCCCGCCAAGAAACTCGGGGAACAGCTCTGTTTGCGATGCGGCAGCCACCGCCGCCCCACATCCCATGCATCGAAGAAACATCCTTCGGTCCATCAGAAAAGCTCCCCGGTGCTCTGCCGGCCTTGATCGTTAATCAGAATAACATCAAGATCGATATTATGCAAATCGGCTGTCCCCAGTCCGATCGCTTCCGCTGAGTTGAGGTACTTCACTGGTCGGCCCACTTTTTCCAGAGGTGGGAGACCGTTTGCTTTTCGAAGATGTTCGACCACTTCCAACCCGACTCTGTCCACGGCCACTGGATCGTCGGACAGCATGACGCCGTTGTAGTACGAAATATATTCGCTTACAAAACCCGGGCCGCCGTTGTACTGAACCTTGACCGCATCAAGGACGATCAGGCGGTTTTTCTTCCTGATCGGCTCGAGACTGTTGACGTGGGCGCAAAAGGGGTTGCAGTTGTTGTCGTGGTATTTATTAGGATTATGGATGGCCCCATACATATTCTTCATGCCCGCCGAAAGACCGGCTATGGAGTGGTCTTTGAGCACCGGCAGGTTGATGTTGTAATCCACTAAGTCGGTCAATATCCGGCTGACCAGCGAGCTGACTTCACCGAAGCTGTAGAAACCACCACTGTAGCCAATGCCGTTAGTGTCCGTTCCCAAACACCGATAACCGAAGCTGGACGCATTCAGGGTGTAACCGGCCTTGCTCAGCTCCTTGTTCGTGCGCTCCCAGATGACAATATCGTTCTCATCAAACCCGGCCTCGGTAAGCAACCACGACAGAGCGTCAGCCAGCGCCACAGGCGTGGAGTTGAGCGCCCGTGCCAGGCAGTTGGTCTTAACCCCGATGACACCCGACGGCAGATATCTGCGAACAGCCGCCTTGATCGTCTTCTGTCCGGAAAGCGCTCGCATACCGGCGGTAAGCAGTAGTGTATATTGCTGCCGACTAAGACCTTTCTTAGACCCGTCACCGGAGAATCTGCCGACGACAACCTTACTCATACAATAATTATACTCACTTTGGTCAAAACCACCAATAGTTTTCCCCTTGACGCACAGGGCTGCCGGTTGTATCGTGCTGTGAGGTTTCAATCATGACCAAGCTTCAGATCGTCGCAAGTTGCTTACTTCTATCTCTCCTTTGCACGGTTAGTGCCTCTTCAACAGTGAGAGAACCGGTGGTGGCGGGTGCCTTCTATCCCGCCGACAGCACCGAATTGGCGCGATTGGTCACTGGGTATCTTGACAACGTTACAGATTCGCCGGCTATTGACGGTCGGATCATCGCTCTGATCGCTCCCCATGCGGGATTGATTTACTCCGGCCAGATTGCAGCCTACAGTTACAAGCTTCTCAGGAACTCCGGCATTGACAAAGTTATTCTCTGCGGGCCATCGCATCACTTTAGCTTTGGTGGTCTCTCAATCTACGGGCCGGGCGTGGAGTGGAAAACGCCCCTGGGAAAAATCGCTTGCAACGACAGCCTCTGTAACCGGTTACTGAGTTACAGCAAAGACATCAATGTAGTCGTACCTGCTCACACTCGCGAGCATTCGCTGGAGGTGCAACTGCCGTTCCTGCAGACTGTCCTGAAAGACTTCCAGATTGTGCCGGTAGTGATGGGATACCAGAATGCCACGACTATCGAGCTCTTGATAAAGGTTTTGGAAGCCTTGTCGTTCGACAGCCAGACAATAATGGTAGCCTCAAGCGATTGGCAGCATTATCATCCTGCCCGGCAAGGCTGGATAATGGATTCCCTTGGAATTGAGTGTCTGAAGAACCTGGATATCGCCCGCCTGGAACGATATCTGCAGAGCGGTAAAGTCGAAGCGTGTGGTGGGGGCCCAATCGTGGCAGTCATGAAAGCAGCTATCGCCAAAGGGGCCAACAGGGTGAAGGTCCTGCGGCATGGAGACTCCGGTGATATCTCCGGCGACAAATCATCGGTAGTGGGGTACGTTGCGGCGGTTATTTACAGGTCGGCTGATGCTAAGGCCACTGAATCGAAGCCGAAATCTGAAGGCTCAACGGGGAAGAAAAAGCTGCCGCCGAAGTCCCATCTGTCGGATGCCGAGAAAAGCCAACTGCTGGCCATAGCGCGGCAGTCAATCCGGCACTATCTGGCGACCGGTGACCTTTCCGAGTTTGAAGTCCCCGATCACCTGCAGCAGCCCGGTGCGGCCTTTGTCACGCTGGAAAAGAAGGGAATGCTCCGCGGCTGCATAGGGCACACAATTGCTCAGGAGCCCCTGTATAAGACGGTATCAATCTGCGCGGTACAGGCAGCGGTGGCGGACCCCCGTTTTTCTCCCGTGCAACCTGATGAGCTGCCGGAGCTGCATATTGAGATCTCTGTCCTCACACCGTTACAGGAAGTCAAATCCCTCGATGAGATCGAGGTCGGACGCGACGGGCTGATGATTTCGATGGGAAGTAAGCGCGGCCTACTGCTCCCTCAGGTTGCTACTGAATACGCCTGGGATAGAACTCAATTTCTCCAGCAGACCTGCCGCAAGGCGGGTTTGCCCACCGATGCCTACAAATCCCCGAAGGCCCGCATCCAGAAGTTCCAGGCGGTGATATTCGGCGAGTAGGGAACTTTGCTAAACATCCATGTGAATTATGACCCTCACGAGGTTGATACGCTGTATACCATCAGGTGCGCAAGGCGCCTGGCTACCGGGCTACCTAACGGGACACGACGACATTCCTCTCAAGAATTTGCTTTCAACTACGGTAGAGATACATTATCTTATGATATATTAAGCAACGACCCTTAGCAGGAGAAGTTACATGAAAAAGTTTATCCCCATTTTAGCTGTATTGTCACTGGGACTCTGGATCGGGTGTGGAGGCGACGATGATGGCACTAACGGCCCGCCGCCGCCACCATCAGTTGTCAGAGTCATTGCCGATACGACGGTCGACGCACCCACGTTGTCTTCCGCCGATGAGCAGGTCTGGAGCAGCGTCGATTCTTTCCAAGTAGACGTATTACAGGAAAACGCCCCCAAACCGATACCTCCTGTGAGCGCCGCTATTCCAACGGAGATCTACGTCCAGGCGATCAAGAAAGCTGACAACCTGTATTTGCGCTTGCAGTGGAGCGACCCGACCTTTAATGCTTACCCGGACCATTTCGAGGTTGAAGAGATCGTTACAGGTGGCTTTCTTCCGTACGCTGTGTTTACTAACCAGTTTCTATCCATACCGTATGAAGATCAGCTTTTTGTTATGTTTGATAGTCTCCCCGATGGGAGCTATGATGTTTGGAATTGGTGTGTGCTGACGACCGGTGGCGCCGGCCTTGGTAAAGGGTACACCTATAAGGAGCAGGATATTGAGCCTACCGCAGATGCTATCGGAGTAGCGGGCGATTCAGTTGCCATTGAGAACCTGGCCACAAGTGGCCAACCCGACTACGCTCATAAGAATACCAGTGACTTTCATGGCTATATCTTGGATGTTGACAGTGCTGTACATCGAGAGGAGGTTCTCGATAGCTTATATGATGATGTGACCCAGCAATGGTATCACGTACACTTTTATGAGACTACTGGTTGGGATTCCGCCCAGATCGTGCCGGGCTGGTTGATTAATCGGAACTTCGCTTCCCTGGATGATAGCCTACGCGGGAGCCAATGGGATATCAAAGCAGTCTCAGTGTACGACGATGTCGCCGCTCAGTATCGTGTGGTGTTGTGTCGCAAGCTGGACACAGACTTCAGCGACGATATTGATCTGTCCGACATGGACTCGGTCGAGGTGAAGATTGGTATTTATGACAATCAGAGAGAATTCAAGACCGGCAGCCCCAAGCGCGGCTTCAGCGACAATTTCTGGATCATTCTAAAACACTGAAATAGTTATGCAGAAATGACCTGAGGTGCGTTTGCTGGGGTAGCACACGGCTGTTTTCTAACCTATACTAGTTTTCTCTGAAGAAGTCACAGGTCTTTTCGTTTGTAGATTTGCATCGTGGTTGGGGTATTACATGATTTTCTAATTGAATTATTACATATTCGTAGGGCAGGTCTCTTCGAGGCCTGCCGAAAATAGGTAGGAGTCATCCGTCGAAGGCGGACTGCCCTACAGTTTGTCATACTACAACCAAAAAATGATATCAGTTGTTGTGCCTGTTTTTTTAGTCGGTTTGTTCGGTTGGTGCGATGCCCAATCAGAACTTCGCCCAACGCGGTGCCCGTGGAAACGGCAGGACGTCGCGGATATTGGCCATGCCGGTGATGTACATCAGCGCCCGATCAAAACCGAGCCCGAACCCGGAGTGCGGCATGGTGCCGTACTTGCGAATATCCAAAAACCAGTAGTAGGCGTCGACGTTGGTAATGCCCTTTGCTTTCATCCGCTCCCGTAGTATGTCGTGGCGTTCCTCGCGCTGGCTGCCGCCGATGATCTCCCCCACCCTGGGTACCAGGACATCCATGGCGCGGACCGTTTTGCCGTCGTCGTTAAGGCGCATGTAGAAGGCTTTTATCTCTTCCGGGTAGTCATGAACCATCACAGGTTTCTTGAAGGCTTTCTCGGTCAGGTAGCGTTCATGTTCCGTCTGCAAATCCACCCCCCAGTTGACCGGATACTCAAACCTCTCGCCTGACGATTGAAGAATCCTGATTGCCTCGGCGTAGCTGACCCTCTCGAATTCGGCTTTCACCACGCCTTCCAATGTCCTGCGCGCCTCCTTGTCGATCCATTTGCCGAAAAAGTCCATCTCTTCGGAGCACTCCTCCAGGGCGTACCGGAACAGGAACTTGACGAAATCCTCGGCCAGATCCATGTTATCTTCCAGTTCAGCCCAGGCCATCTCCGGCTCGATCATCCAGAACTCGGAAACGTGGCGGGCAGTGTTGGAGTTTTCGGCCCGGAAGGTCGGTCCAAAGGTGTAGACATCCCCCAGTGCGCTGGCAATCAACTCCGCTTCGAGCTGCCCTGAGACAGCCAAAAAAGTCTCTGTGCCAAAGAAATCGTCGTCCCAGTCAATCTCGCCATCCTTCATGGGCAGATTCTTAAGATCAAGGGTAGACACGCGAAACAGATCGCCCGCGCCCTCGCAGTCGGAGGCGGAAATAATTGGCGTATGGATATAGAAGAACCCCCGCTCCTGGTAGTATTTGTGGATGGCATAGGCCAGCTTGGAGCGGATGCGATTGACTGCGCCGAAGGTATTGGTGCGTGGGCGCAGGTGGGCGATCTCTCGGAGAAACTCGAAGCTGTGCCGTTTCTTTTGGAGGGGGTAGGTGGCGTCGGCCGGACCGATCAGGTCAATTGTGTCAGCAGCAATCTCGTATTTCTGGCCCTTACCCTGAGAGAGGATCAGCTTACCCCGTACCCGAACCGAGGCCCCGGTGAGAATCTTTTCCAATACCGGGCGTTTTTGCGGGTCGCTAACGACTGCTTGGATATTCTGCATACAGGAACCGTCGTTGATTTCCACAAAGGCAACTTCCTTGCTAACTCTCACCGTTCGCGCCAGTCCCAGTATTGTCACCGCTGTTTCGAGCGGCACTTTGTCCTCGATCACAATCTGCCTGATCTTGGTTCTGATCTTGTAGTCCATATCCAAAAGCTCCCAGTTGTGGCCTTACTCTCTCAGTGCGTTGATGGCACTAAGGTACAATTAATACGTAGAAATCGGCAAGTTTGCAAGCGATGTAATGTTTTTCAACTGTGAGAAAACAAAAAAAGCCAGTTCTATGAAACTCAACTCCGCAAAGACCGTATAATGGTTTGAGAGTTTGATTGATAGCTTCTCAGCAGAGGCTGACGTTCCCAGCCTATCACCCACTGTCTTCGGTCCAGGAAGGGCCGAAGACTGTTTTTTTCGGCTGCCTGGTTCTTGTAGATAGGGCTCACTACAAAAATGAGGGTGGATGGGATCGAACCATCGACACCCTGCTTAAAAGGCAGGTGCTCTGCCACTGAGCTACACCCCCATAAGCGCCTTTCACGGCGGCTATGGCAAGAGCCAAGATAATATCATGTACAGTGTTGTCAAACGGTTTTTAGGCTTTTCAGTAGCACGGGTACCCTGCCTATGCTACAATTGTTACTCAGGACATCCCTAAACAAGGGGCTTGTTGAAAAACATAGTAGGCGTCATAGCGAGGAGCGAAGCGACGTGGCTATCTCGTTGGCATTCAATATCCGAGATTGCCAC
The DNA here is from genome assembly GCA_964416195.1 of uncultured Ignavibacteriales bacterium. Lineage (GTDB taxonomy): Bacteria > Zixibacteria > MSB-5A5 > GN15 > FEB-12 > CAYQDB01. Next base: position 160,995 of record CAYQDB010000004.1, on the reverse strand, counting down.
GTCCGCCTGCGGCGGACTCGCAATGACGAGGAAATGACTTTTTCAACATTCCCCAAGTTTGGGGATGCCACCCGTCACCGTAATAGAGTGTATTCATGGCGCTTCAGAATCTGCTCATAGGACATTTACTTTGTGCTTTGAAAGTATATGAAAGCGCACGCCACGATGACGAATGCGACAAAGATCAAGGTGAGAAGGAGCTTGCTTGAGGACTTGCCGGATGGCGCCTGCGATCGTTGTTGCGGATGTTCGGCCTCAAAGGCTGCGACTTTCGCAAGCCATTCATCCTCGACTTGGAGAAGCTCCTGCGACTCTCCAGGTAGAGTGAATGTTTCCATCTCCGGTATTTGAGAGGCGTCGACCTGCTTAACTTCAATGGCAATCACCGTTACGTTGTCTGCTCCGCCGCGGTCATTGGCCATCTGAACCAGATCATCGACGATCCGTTTGATATCAGTGCGGACCCTGTCGACAGCGCCGAATATCTCATCGTCATCGGCAAAACCGCACAGGCCGTCGGAGCAAAGTATGATAATGTCGCCCGGTTTCACCTTGATGAGTCGATAGTCGATCTCGACGTTCTCGCGTACTCCCAGGGCGCGTGTGATGACGTTCTTGCCGATAACCGAAAGGGCATCTTCCTCAGACACCTGTTGATTCTCCTGCATTTCTGATACCCAAGAATGATCTTTTGTCAGGGGTTGGAGCTTCTTCAGTTCAAGGCGGTAGGCGCGGCTATCTCCGACATGGGCAACAGACATCATATCTCCCTCGAACGCAACAGACACAACGGTCGTGCCCATGCCGGCGAAGGCGGGGTCTGTGGCGGCACGTGTGTAGACATGCCGGTTAGCCATCCGAATCGATTTCAACAACAGGTCGCCGCTGTTGGGAAGGGTTTGGCCAATGGATAAGCGGGGATCGTCTGCCAGGTCATTGCGGAAATGGTTGAACAGGGTGCGAATCGTCTCAGAAGCTGCCATGGAGGCAACTTCGCCCGCCTGATGCCCACCCATACCGTCACAGACAGCATAGACAGCGTTCTCTTCATCAAGGTGCAGGTAATCTTCGTTGCCGGGCCGGACCAGTCCCAAGTCAGTTTTGCCAGCGACCTTATGAATTAGCGACACACTGTAATCCTTCAAGAACCCGGAAAAACCCGGGTTGAGGTATTAATTCTCACCCCCCCGCGAAATAACCTTAGCGTTAAGATGCAACTCGCTGACATGAAAAACAATAAAAAACCCCGAAATAGTTCGGGGTTCTCTACACAGTAAAGTTTTTGCGTGCTACTTGAGCAAGATCATCTTCCTGGACTGGCTGCCGGTCTCCGTTGCCAGGCGGTAGAAATAGACTCCGCTCGATAACCCATAGGCGTCATACTCAATGCTATGATCTCCTGTGGGCAGGACACCCAAATCACGGGTATCAACCAGTCGGCCGAGGACATCAATAACCTGCAGTCTGACGCTCGATGGGGCCGGCAGGGTAAACGAGATCGTGGTCGTGGGATTGAACGGATTGGGGTAGTTCTGATTTAGCAGGAAGCCGCCGGGGAGCTCGGCAAACGGCTCATCTCCGACGTCAGAGAGAATCGCGACGAGTTCTACTTTGCCATCTACATGTTCGCTCGCATCAAGGTGAGAGAACACTGAGAAGGTGATAGTATCGGGGGTGTCACCCGGCCAGGTAGGAATAATTACATCGAAATAAACGTAGACAACCTCACCAGCATCGGCGTAGGTAACCGCGTTGTTATTGATAATCTGCCACCCCTTGGCGGAAGTGGTGGTGACACCATAGAAGTCAAGGCCATCACCATCGTTACGCACGCCAACAGAGAAGCACACTGTGTCTTCGGGAGCGCCAGTGGTGTCCCAGGGGAGATCGACAGCTGCAATTGCAACAGTACCTGTAGCCGAGAGGTCAACAGAATCTTGATGCCCTTGTCCTTGCCAGATAACGTTACCTATGGCAACCGCATCCCTTCCGTTCACCTTAAATGAGATCGCGTCGCCGACTTCGGCACCCTGATCACCCGGCTCGTATTGGTCGTCACCGTTCACCGGCATGAAACCGTAAATGCCTGCGGGATCAGTCGTGTCGGTCACTCCAACAATCCAGTTCCCACAGCAGACACCATCGGGATCATAGGCGTCAATGACCGAGCCAATCGGTGCCGGCTGCCCATTGAAAGTGACGACGCCATAGAAATCGTGCCATGCCATTTGGGCAACAACATTTGTTGGGCTCCCAACAGCAAGCAACAGAGCAACTCCTCCAACCAGAGCCAGCGTTATAACTCGTTTTCTCACGTCTTCACCGCCCGTTTTTCCGGCCGGCCTTGTCGGCCGACCGGAGGTTAAGCATTATTTGCAATCAACAGGGCCTAAACACCCTACTTCAGTAACGTCATTTTCTTTGTTTCTACATAGCTATCGGCGGTCAGTCGATAGAAATATATTCCCGAAGCGACACTTTCGCCAGCGAAGTTCTTACCGTCCCAGACAACTTCGTTGGCTCCGGCCTGGGCGATACCGTCAAACGGTATTGCCACCAGCTTGCCGAGGATATTGAATATCTCAATCCTGGCCTTGCCGGAGACAGGCATGTTGAAGCTGATGTTGGTCGTCGGGTTGAACGGGTTCGGGTAGTTCTGGTGGAGCGAATAGCCTTCGGGTAGAATCTCCTGGGAACCTGCCTTGGCTGTCAGGCCGCCGATCTCCATCTTATCACCAGCTTTTGTCCAGGTGAACCTCTCGTTGGTCTCGACGCTATTGACAGTAAGGTAGAACTGTTCACCGGCCTTCACACCTTCGACTTCAGCAGTGGCTTCATCGTCAGCATAGACCGGCATGAAGCCGAAAAGACCGTTTTGGTTCATAGTGAAGCCGCCGATCTTGGTCCCCTCGAGGGTGTAGGCCGCAATGGCCGCCCCGGATGGGACTGTCGCGCCGTCGACCGTGAGGTCGTGGGCGTACAGGTTGATCCAGCGATTGGTCGCCACAACGTCAGGCACTGAAGCGCTCATAACCGGGTTGGCGCTCTTGTGCAGAGCGGCTATCACCGGGCCGGTAGCCGGATAGATGAGGTCGCCGTCCTGGGTTACTTTGACCCAGTAGCCGAAGCATGGGCCCATTTCAGTCAGGGTGTTATACGCTCCCTGTCCGGGCTGGTAGGTCAAACCTTCTCCATCATAGCCCAGAGCAACGATAAGATGATCATGTATCGATACCAGAGCATCTTCCGTAGCCAGTGTGAAGTCAGGCAGGTAGGAAACAAGGTTCCAACCGGTGGTTACTGAAATTGGAGTTGTTGCCGGTATCGGCGTGCCGGTAATTTCAAGGGTGACGTAGCAGTTAGTTTTGATCCAGTAGCCGCTGAGATGATCGACATACCACAGGGTCGAGAAATCCGGTAGATTCGGGTCGTAGGTCAGACCACCCTGCTCAAAGCCCATGACAACTTCAATACAACCTTCAATTGACTTGAGGGCATCAAGGATGTAGTCGGATTCCTGGTCGACATTCCAGCTTACCAGGTTCCACCCCTCAACCAGATCGCAGGTCTTCGTGACAATGATACCCGCTTCGAGACAGACCTCGAAGGCGTCACCGTGCTTAGTCCAGGTAACGTCGCCATTTGCAACAGCCTCGACGCCGTTGACAAAGAACCGGATAGCGTCACCTGGATCAGCGCCCTGGTCACCCCCCTCAAATGGGTCATCGCGATAGACGGGCATGAAGCCGTATTTGCCCTCTTCCGTGACGAAGAAAGTGCCGCAATGGACGCCGTCGGGATCGTAAGCGTCTACCACTGAACCCACAGGAAGCGGCTCGCCCATATAGGTGTTGTTGTCGCAGAAGAAATTGACCCACTCATAAGTCGGCTCAACCTCCTCAACCGGCGTCAGGACAATCATGATGCCAATCTCACTGAAGTTGACCTTCTCGACCAGGCCCGGATAATATCCTTCATGGTAGGCATACAGGTCAAACGGCACAGTTGTAAAATCGTAGAAGGCGAATGCGCCGGAACCATTGGCAGTATTCGTGTTCTCAGGAGCGCCGTACGGGAAGTCGGCCCAGAGCTCGACCGTGGCGCCGGGAACTGGAATACCATCGGGATCGACTACATACCCACAGGCGAAGTTGCCGGAGGTGTCAACGACGATGCCGCCGGGCACAAACTCAGGCTCAATGATCTCTATGCCTTCATCACATATAACCGTGAAAGCCGGATGCTCGGGCAGAGGTATCGACTTGAGACCGATCTCATAGAACCCTGCCGAAGCCTCCACTGCAACAGAGAAGTGTAGATTCACAAAATTCCCATATCCGGGAGGAACGATAGCAGTATCATCAATACTCCAAAGAAAGACGGCATTGCTGTCATTGAAGATAGAGTCAATTTTGATCACGAATTCATGCAGGCGGGTGTCAACCCAGGATACCGAATCCAGAACCAGATAATCCGAGTTCCATTCCAGCCAGGAAAGGATACTGATCAAGTCACAATGATTGATGAAGTTGACCGGCACAACCACCTGTGCGCCGGGTACGGCGGGTACGGTCGCCACTGTCAGGGTGTCTCCAGCAGGAGGTGGAGGCGTAGTGGTATCCACCACCTCAAGGATGACTATAATATACTGAGGGTTGGGATCGCAGACGGTAGAGTCGCCTAGGACAGCATACATATTCTGGTAGAAGCCAGGGTACATGCCACTACCGTCAGCAGTCATGGTGATAGTAGCCGGAGTGCAACCAGCGGTGTCTGACAGAGTCAGCCAACTCGAAGCAGTATCATAGCAAGGGTAAATCACAAAACAGAATTCACTGTCGGAGCTGGTGATACCGAGTTCAAGCTCAACTCCTACCGGGGGATTCCCGCCGACCTCCAGCGTATCGACAAAATTGAACACCGTGTCGGAAAGGATCATGTTGACACATGGCGGCGGCGGTTCACACTCTTCAACAGTAATTGTAAAAGTCACTGAGTCAGTATCCACGCTGTCGCTCGCATACACAGTCAGTGTATACATTCCGGCTTGCTCAAAGCTGGGAGCGAAGTAGAAGTCGGCAGTGTCATCACCGTTATCGGTGAAGATCATGTTTCCGTATAGTGTATCTATTTCCAAGGTGATGGAGTCGCCATCAGGATCAGTCGCCGAGATTGTCAGCTCCAGCGTGTTACATTCGTCAATAGTGGTGTCCGCAATCGGATCGATTTCAGGCGGACGGTTCATGTTATTGACGGTTATTTTAACCACTTCGGAGTCGGCAAGCTGACCATCAGAGGCAATGAAGGTCACATAATAGATTCCTGCCTGGTCAAAGTTTGGCCACCAGACAAACAAACCAACACCGTTAAGGCTGTCTGCAAATGTAGCTCCATCCGGCAAATTTACAGCAGAGAGAGCTGGTGTAGTCTCGTCTGGGTCAGAAGCACTGATGGTAAATGTAAGGTCCTCACCTTCATTAACTATCTTTGGGCCGATTGAATCCAGCACCGGGGGATTGTTCTGAGGCGATGTGACAGCAAGGGAGATGAATTTGTAAACTGGTGAGTTATCCGCTTCACCTGAGGCGACGGTCACCGAGTCGAAGTAGTTACCGACCGTCAGCGAGTTAATATCAACGCTGACAACAACATCTTCAGGCGTGGTACCGCCGGTTGTGTTCAGATCAAACCAGCCGGATATCTCGGCAACCGTAAAGGTGATTGCAGCGCCGCCGGTTTCACTGACATTGAAGCTCTGCGTGTCTGGGTTGGCGCCACCTTCAACCGCCGTGAAATGGAGGGTGTCGGGCGTTACTTCGAGATACTTAGGCGCTGTAGCTATGTCAAGATTCACCTGCACATACTGCGGTGAGTTCAAGGCGGTCGGAGAAGTAACAGTTATCGTGTCGAGATAAGTGCCTGCAGTCAGACCGGAAATGTTCACCGAAACCTGGATAACAGCATCGGTCGTACCCGCACTGGGAACAGTCGAAAGCCAGGCAGAATCGTTGGACAGTGCGAAGTCCAGCGGGTTGCCGTCAGAGCTGATGTTGAAGGTCTTGTTGGCAGGATTGGAACCACCCTCAACAGCGTCGAAATTCAACACAGGTGGAGACACAACCAGGTTGGCCTGCACCACGGTTGAGTCATAAATGTGGAAGCAATAGGGGCCACCCCAGTCTGGGGATAGAGTAGGCGGGGTACCCCCCGAGAGTGACCACAGCCAGGGACCACCCGGAGGAAAGAATGAGGAGTCAATACACAGAGTATCCCCATTGGTGTGGCCTTGTGTTGCGATGTACCAGACCTGCTCACTGTAGCCGGTCACAAAACCGGGTGCGTTCCCCGTCGTCCAAAGAGCACCTACAGTAGTGGTGTCTCGGCCCAGACCGTCGAGGCTGAACTGTTGAAAAACTACGTCATCAAAATGACCATTCGGATTATAGACGCTGTGGTAGAACCAGCCGCTTGGCCCTATTGGAAGAGTGTCAAGAACCGGTGCATCAAAGTAACCAGAGGTAGCGGGATTAGCGTCACTCAGTTTCGTGTAGACTTGGAAGCCATGGGTGAAGGCAAAAAGAGTATCCCCAGTATTCTGGGTCAAGCGAAACGTGAACTTGAGTGGGGTGTCTATTTCGACCGTATCGCTCGTGGCGCTTCCAAAGAGACCCTCAACCGCATCCAGCACGACCTCGGACTGGCCATGGACTAGGCCAAATGAAAAAACCATCAGCGCCGTGAATACAAGTAAAAATGAGATGCGTTTCATTTTCTACTCCTTCTTGACTTGGTTAACAGTTGACATAAGTGGTTGAGCGTTTAGCATATTCTTTTTATATGATAAACTTGCACCTGCATCTGGCTGGCATTGGCGTCCGGACCTACCGTCAGCGCCAGCTCAACCGTGTCCGCTGTGCCCGGATCCGGTTGCTGCGCCTGAGCTGACATAGCGGCAAAGGCAACCAGAAGAGTGAGTAACAACACAGATCTGATAGCCTTGTTTTCAGGCAATGCAACCTCCTTAGTTACAACAGCTTTATTTCGTTGCTGTGCTTTTCCACACCAGTATTGTTAGACCAGACGAGGCAGTAAGCTTATATGTTTAATCAACAGCCAATATGTTAGACCAAAAAAGAGGAAAAAAGCCTCTCCTCAATGGTATTAATGGAAGGCCTTTTTCGAAAACCAAGTCTAATATATAACAAGACCCCTCAATGTCAAGACAATTCATTGAACGACATAAAGATTGTGCTAGTCTTATACAGCGTTACATCAAGCCTACGACTCAGCTTGTCCCGTCCGTCGGAGCCGGAGATACGCCAGGACGATTAGTGCACCTACCATATCTCCAACCAGATCGTAGACATCAGAGTGTCTTCCGGGAACGAAATGCTGATAAAATTCGTCCAAAACGGCAAAAAGAGACAAGAACAGGATGGAAAGCATAAAGGCCCGGCTTCTGATGGCCTGGCGACCGGCGTTAGAAATGGATCGAAAGGCTAAGAAGGCAAAAACTGCGTATTCCACCAAGTGTGCCAACTTGTCAAAAAGCAGAAACTTGAATTTGGGCGCAGCCATATTGGGAATGGAGGATACAAGGATTATGGCTGCAGCATAGGCGATGGTCGGTAGGTGGTACACTAGAAACCGTCTCACTCGGCCATTTTTCTCGTGGACTTCAGACATTCGCCTGTATCGGTAAGAAAAAGGCAGGGCTCGGTCAAGGTAAATACGGTTCTATCGTCGGTCAGGGGAATAGCCCGGACAGCCGTTGCAAGCCCATCTTTTTGAGCGATAAGAAGTTAATGTCCGCAACCAGCGCTCATGTCAGTTTCGACAGCTGTTTCCGTCAAGTAGATAGCATCATATGACGGTCCTGTTTTTTGTGGAGTTTCTGCCAATACCGTCATACTATTGTATGCAAGGATATGAGTAACCCGGTAACAGAACGTTTGACTCCTGTTCAAAAACTACGCATGGCCGTGATCGCTCTGGCAATGGTTGTTTCTTTGGGTACGGTCGGTTTTGTGGCGCTGGAGCGAATGGATCCTCTCGACGCTCTTTATATGACCATCATTACCCTCTCCACAGTGGGATTCCGGGAAGTTGCCCCGCTCCATCCATATGGCCAGGTATTCGTTATTTTGCTGATCCTTTTCGGGGTTGCTCTGGCAGGTTTTACTGCCTCCGTGATTGGTGAGTTCGTGATCGAGGGGGAGTTGCGAGGGATATTCGGAAGGAGAAAAATGGAAAGCAAGATACGCAAGATGTCTGGGCATTATATAATTGCCGGGTACGGCCGCGTAGGCCGCCAGGTAGCCCAGGAGTTTAAAAGACGAAAAGTTCCCTTTGTGGTCATCGAAAAGAGTGATAAGGCGGTAAGCTGCTTGGCTGACGAGGGTGTTCTATTCATCCAGGGAGAAGCTACTGATGATGAGGTCCTGCGTCGGGCTGGAATAGGGTCTGCCAAGACACTCATTTCTACTCTACCTGACGAGGCTCAGAATGTCTATCTTACTCTGACGGCCCGTAACATAAACAGAGACCTCAACATTATCGCTCGAGCCGACGTCGAAGAGGGTGAGAATAAGCTCTTTCGTGCCGGAGCGAACCATGTGGTTTCGCCCCATGTGCTTGGCGGTCAGCGGATGGCCATGGCCTCCCTGCGACCGAATGTTGTCGATTTTATGCACACCACTGCTCTGGGAGAAGGGGGGCTGTCCATTGAAGAGGTAGTGATACCGAGTCACTGCCGTTTCCAAGGCAAGACGTTAGTTGATTCAGAGCTTAAGCAGGAGTACGGCGTAACAATTATCGGCATTAAGAAAAGCGGCGGAAAGATGACTATTGCACCCGGCCCCCAGACCGTTCTGAATGAGCACGACATATTGGTTCTGCTCGGATCCACTGAGGACTTGGAACGCCTGAGCCGGGATCTGACTCGAACTGTGTAGGCTCCTCCCCAGGGCGCTGAAATCAGCAGCGCAATGCCGGCATCCTCTCCAATAAGAACTCCATACACTGTTACATCAGTGGCTGCGCCGTATATTTCAATGATTGCCTATGGGGGCTAACGGTAATACCTTCCCGGCATGTCCTCTGATGTATTACCGAATTGGACCTGGCGACGCAGGTTCATTGATGCCATCGCTGATAGACCTGCTTTGGTGCTCCTGTTATCGGCTATTATCTTTCTGTCACTCGGCTGGGGTCAGGGGGGTATCAATCTGGACTCGACCACCTACTCGGTGATCGCCCGCAACATGGCTGAGCAGGGGAGGTGGTTTGATCCGACTTACACTCCATATTACCATACTGCCTTTGCCGAACATCCGCCGCTCGTCATGTGGATTCAGGCGATTATATTTATGTTGTTGGGTGCTACCGACAGCACTGCCAGACTGTTTGGAGCTATGTGTACGGCAGGCTCGGTTTTATTTGTCTATCTATTGGGGAAGGAGACCGGCGGGAGAAGCTTTGGTTTTCTGGCAGGCTTGACGCTACTGCTAACATACAACTTCCTTCAAATCGGTAACTCGACCCTGCTTGACATGCCGATGACGTTCTTCATCCTCGTTACGCTCTGGGGACTTGCCAGATTGCACAACAGCGGTGGCAAGCCGGGTCTGTTTTTGCTCGTCGGCTTGGCACTTGGTCTGGCATTCTTGACCAAAGGAGCGGTGTCGGCGCCGGTGTGGATTGCCGTTGCAGTCAGTGTCTTGCTCTGGCATCGGGAATGGATGAAATCCAGAGGGTTCTGGCTTGCCCCTACTATCGCTCTGGGACTGATTGCAGCGCACCTGCTGTTGGATTTTGTATACACGGGTGGCCATTTTGCACGTCACTATTTCCTGATCCAGGTTTGGGGGCGTTTTGTTGGAGGAGGGCCGGAGATTCATACCGATTGGTACGAGTTCAGCTATCGCTTTGTCAGGCTGTACCTGCCCTTTGTTGTGCTGCTGCCGTTTGGCGTTTACCTCGCAATCAAACGTAGAACAGGGGTCCTGTACCCGGCCCTTGTTACTCTTCTTTTCTATTTCCTGTTTTATTCGACTGCTGCCAAGCTGTATTACCATTATTTCTCTCCCGCTTACGCCCTTGCAGCGTCGTTCGTCGTTTTGCCACTTATGAGTGTCCTCAAAGAAAGGGTCATAAGGCGTCTTCAGGTCTGGTTTTTTGCTATCTGGGTTGTAGTGGCTATCGGTGTGGCCATCGTGGGCGTGCAGATACACCATATCCGGTGCCCGGAGATTTACTCGTTGAAGGGACAGATGCTTGAGCTCCTCGACGGTCGCTCCGGCCGGGAAGGGCTGATAGTGGATCAGGGCGAACCCATGTGGGAGTATGTCGCCAAGACAAGCTGGTACTGGCGCTCGGATATCAGGCAGGTGGCAAGCATCGATGAAGCCGTGACACTTATAACAACTGACAGTCGCTATGCCTATGTCATAGTGTCCTCCCCCGATCGTCTGTCTGATGAAAATAGGGTTTCATACCACCTCCAAACTTACGCGGGGAACGACAAGGTTATCGTGTACATACCGCTAAGGGAAAACCGACAGTAAGAAGGTTCTTCTCTACCCTGGAGACAAATGCCTGCTTGCCTTAGATAGACGCCTTCAGCAGGTATTCAACATTTTCGGGAAGAAAACCGTCTTTCAATTGTATTCCTCTCAAACAAAGGCAAGAACCTTTAGCTCAGGAGGTGGATTATGCGCACCAGAACCATCATTTCACTGCTGCTGCTGGCCGCAGCTCTTGTTGTCATCAATGCTCTGATTTGGGCAGGGACAAGTGGCCAAATCAAAGGCACCGTCATCGACAAAGAGACCAAACAGCCGGTTGTCGGTGCATCAGTACGTGTGGTTGGCACAAGCTGTTATAGCATGACTGACAGTGATGGTAAGTTCGTAATCCGCAATGTACAGTCCGGTCTTTACACCATTTGTGTCATTCACATATTTTATGATACATTGGAAGTGCAGGCAGTTAATGTACTGGCCGAGAAGACAACAGAAGTCTCTGTCTCTCTAAAAAAGAAATCCGCCGAACTGGAAGAGAAAGTAGTAGTGAAAGCCGTAGACGAGCCTCTTGTCTACGACGAGGTTTCTTCACAGCAGACTATCTCTGTGAAACCGGTGACAACAGTTGCGGATTTGTTAAGTCAAACGGCCGGTGTCGTTACTGATAAGAAAGGGAAGATTTTCATCCGGGGCGGTCGTGCAGGAGATGTAGAGGCTTTGTGCTCTCCCAATGTCGGGTTCCCGCCCGCACACGGAGGAACGTCCATTGTCAACGGCGAGCCGTTCGACGCCATGTTTTTTAAACACTATGGTGTCAACCCGTTTGTCGATACCGAGGACGATCATCTTTCCACGTTCGCCATTGATGTCGATGACGCCTCATATGTAATGACTCGTTCGTACCTCTATCGCGGGTATCTCCCGCCTGATGAAGCGGTGCGCACCGAGGAGTTTATTAATCACTTTTCCTACAACTATGATGCGCCGCAGGAGACGCCTTTCAGGGTCTACCTTGAAGGGGCGCCGTCCAAGTTTGGGCAGAACTGCCAACTTTTGAAAATCGGCATCAAAGGCAAACAGATCCAAGCTGAAAACAGAAAACCGGCTAACTTAGTCTTCGTAGTTGACGTCTCCGGTTCAATGGCCCGTGAGGACAGGCTTAGCCTGGTTAAAAAGGCCCTACGATTGCTGATTGATGAACTTACGCCTGATGACAAGGTGGGAATTGTTGTTTATGGCTCCCGAGGCAGAGTGGTGCTGGAACCAACATCAACTGAGCGTGAAGCCGACATTGTCGCAGCTATTGAGAGTCTTGTACCAGGCGGATCCACGAACGCAGAGGAAGGGCTTCGTCTTGGATACGACATGGCGCAACGTCATTTTGAAAAGGGCAAAATCAACCGGATCATCCTCTGTTCGGATGGCGTCGCTAATGTCGGACGCACCGGGCCGGACGAGATACTCAAACAGATCAAGAAATACGCTGAGCAAGGAATCACTCTAACGGCGGTGGGCTTCGGCATGAGTAATTACAACGATATCCTAATGGAGAAACTGGGCGACAAAGGCAACGGTCATTACGCCTATGTCGACAATCTACCCGAAGCGCAACGCATCTTCGTAGAAAATCTGACAGGCACTCTTCAGGTGATCGCCCGTGACGTCAAGATTCAGGTTGATTTTAACCAAGATGTTGTTCGCAGTTACCGTCTATTAGGTTATGAGAACCGTGACGTCGATGACGACAAGTTTCGCGACGACAAAGAAGACGGCGGCGAGATCGGCTCCGGTCACGAAGTCACAGCGCTATATGAGATCAAGCTGAAGGAGAAAAGGCCGTCATCAAGCGTCGGGACTGTCTATATCCGCTACAAAGACCCCGATTCTGATGAAGTTACTGAGATCAGTCGCCGTATTCCTCGTCGTGCATTTAACAGTGAGTTTGTCCAAACTTCAATTGAGTTCAAGCTGGCTGCGGCCGCCGCTGAGTTTGCCGAGATTCTGCGCAAGTCCTACTGGGCCAAAGGGTCGGAGTTGAAAGATGTTCTCACGCTGGTCAAAGAGATATCACACGAGACCGATTCCCGCGAGGTCATAGAGCTGATGAACCTGATCTCAAAGGCTCAACAGTATGAACAGCCGATCGCAGATAGGTAGTAGGTAAGCTAGTGAATGGTGAGGCTATTGGCTGGGGACAGGTGATAAGCCTGTCCCCTACAAGTGGTCGAGGTTTTGTGCGCGGCGGATGTCCTGAGGCTATCCCAAAAGTCGGTTCTAACTGCAGTAGCTCTGTCACTAAATGAAATCACTACTCGCTAACTTCGCGTAGCGGTGGGCCTTGTGTCCGCCGATTATTAGCGAGGGGCAAGCCCCTGCCCTACGCGAGACGGAATGGTGATCTTTCGGGGACAACTTTGAATCACCCGACAGCGTATCATGTTTAATCTATGATGGCGGATTGGTATTAGGCAATGTCTTTGCGCAGGCTCATTGGTAACACGATTTTTGAGGTCGCCGCTCGTTATTGAGTGGGTTTCACGGAAGCACGAGCAGCTTCTGGACGGCGTCATGGAGAGCGGCGCGGTAGTGGAGACCGCCAAGTTTCGATTGCTTCATGATCGCGGAAAACTTATCGAACTCGTTCAGCGAAGCAAGGCGTACTTCGCGTATCTCTTTGTGGTCGGTGAAGTTGAAATCCCCTCGTAGATACCTCGCCTGGAAAACGTACGAGTTCCACTCAATAATGCCGATCTCGTTTTCAAATGATACGTCCGTATGTAAAAGAAATCGTTCAAGTTCAATCTCACAGCCGGTCTCTTCGAACGCTTCACGATAGATTCCGGTTTGCACATCCTCGCCCGGACGAACTCCCCCCGAAGGAGCTCGGTACAAGCCGGGAGGATAGAAATGCTTGGCAATGACTACGATCTGATCGTCTTTAAAGATGTACAGGGTGAAATCGTGCTTGCGGCCGTTTTTTTGCGAGGCTTTGATCCGGCGGTACTCATCGGCGTTGACAGGAAATGCAAACTTGACCCACCGGGGTGTCCCGTGAAGAATAACCATCAAGTCAATCATTGCCTGTGAAACATACATATCAGAAGAGCGGGAGTATCGCTGTTTGCAACGGTAACGTGGTGACCTCGGCGCCACCGGAGGTAATCAGCACATCGATTTCTGTGCGAAAGCCGCAATCGGACAGGTAGATCCCCGGTTCTATTGAGAACAGATGCCCTTCCTGAAGTATGCGGCGATCTTCCGTTTCCAGATTATCGATATTCGGTCCTGGGCCATGTTCCGCGCTGGTGATGGAATGACCCGTGCGATGGGTAAAATACTCGCCGTAACCGGCTTCCATCACAACACCCCGGCAGACATCGTCGACCTGGGAGCCATAAACGGACTCTTTGTCTATGTTCTCCTGCAAGAAAGAGACTGCCGTGTCGCGGGCCCTGACCAGAGTAGCGAAGATGTCGTTGTATCGTTGGGGGATGTCATCTTTCTTCCCCGCATAGGCCATCCAGGTAATATCACCGTAGATGCTGTTAGCGCGTTTTGCTTTAGCCCATAAGTCGATCAGGATGATCTGCCCCATCTTGATAGGTGCGGCCGCATCCGGCATCGGTTCGTAGTGCGGATTACCGGCGTTGGCGTCCACGGCGCAGATGGGAGGATTACCGGACGTCATATCATGCTTCTCAAAACGGTCGAGGATGAAACAGCGGACGTCGTATTCCGTGATCGATTTCTTCTCACTGAGTGATTGCGCAATATAGCTAAAAGCATCCTCTTTGATCTCGATCAGATTGCCGGCTGCGAGGCGGTGGGTAGCAATCTGCTCGGCTGACAAGCGAGCCTGGAAGTTGGACACCAGGTCCGCTGACGAGATTATCTCCATGCCCAGATCATGAACCAGCTCAATGGTTCCGGCGTCGACCAATCCGATATACGGCAGTCGTCCTTTCGGGGAGTACTCCATCGCTACCTGTTTACATCCGGAAAGGACCTCCGCCAGTTCTTTTTCGAGTAGCTTGTAGCTTGAGTACGTCTTGATTTCGCCGGGTACACCCTGGAATTTGTCCCTTTCAATGGTGTGGACGATCCCGATAGGAGCGCCCTGCCGAGGGATGAAGTAAAATGAACGACGGGTGATAATGCCCGAAAGACCAAGCAGCTCCACAGCTACGTTGTTGCGACCATGAAAATCGGCCAGCAGCCAACCGTCCAATTCTTGTTCGATCAGGTAGTTCTGGATTTTCTTGATGTCCATACTTCTCGCTGTTGTCGCTACAACAATCACTTTTCCATTTTATTGTAATCAGCGTAATAAATGTTGTCAAATAGTAATTGATAAGAATGGATACGGTGCATGAGGAAGAGATTCATTGAGCGGAGTTCATCTCGTTTTTCAGCTCCACGATCTTAGCCTTCAGCCGGGTATCGTGGGGTGCCATCCTGGCCAGCCGCTCATAGTAATACAGGGCTGAATCCGGCTGATTCTGTTGGTGAAAGATGTCGCCCAATCGATCCAGTGCAGCCGCAAACTTAGGGGCGTATTCCACAGTAAGATGATAATACTCTTTGGCTTTCTCAAAGTTTTCCCTCATCTGGTAGATCCTGCCGAGATTGAAATTGAACTGGGGGTAGGTCGGAAACATCTCAACGCCTCTTTGGTAAACAGCTTCAGCATCTTTGACCCGACCTGAATTCAGGTACGCCCACCCCATCATATCGTATACCCCGATGTTATCGGGCAAAATGTCCAGGGATTTCTCTAAGTATACGACAGCGCTGTTATAGTCTTTTCTACCTAAGTATGCGCTCCCAAGCATTGCGTAGAACTGCGAACGGTTTTCCTTCGACTCAACATTGCCGCCCCAGTTCAGACCGATAACGAACACCAGGGGGACGGCACAGGCTGAAATGAAGTATCTGCGGCTTTCTCTCCATAGACGAGCGAGCGTAGTCACCGCATACACGGTAAACATGGCAGCAATTGGGACAATCGGCTGGCGAAACCGAGCACAGACGAAAAAGGCCGATACCATCAGGGCAAACAATAACACATAGAGAACTGGCACCAGGACATCCTGTTTGTTAACGAAAGCCAGCAACATCCCGATGAACATCAGCGGAAACAATATCCCTGAAGGGAAGTTGACGAATTTCTGCCATACAAGTGCCCACATCAACCGGCTGTACTCACCGGCATAGTACACGGGCTTCTCGTTAAAAATCTCCTGGCCATGCCAGAAAAGGTAAAACTTCTTCAGGTACAGACCCAGAGCTCTCCCTATGTCACTTCTGATGTCCTTGAAAGCCTCACGAAACCAGAATGAAGAGACCTCCGACTGCGTCAGTTTTCTGCCAGTGCGCCGTTCAGCTTCGTCCATTGACGACGTCCAGATGTTGTCTTTATATGGTCCGATGCGAAGGTTTGGTCCCGGCGCTACAACAGTGATACCGTCAGCCTCTATTGAGTTTCCGATGTAGAAATTTGCTCCACCCTGGGTTGAGATAAGCACTAACTCCCCACCTTTGACCAAGTTGGTGAATGTCACCGGCAGTATTGGTATAAACAACGCCACTACTAGAACCAGACTCTTTACCATCCCTTCCTTGAGGGCACCGATGCCGTATTTCGCCAGGAAGGCTATCGGGAAGATGACCACTACCGGCAGGATTGTCGGGCGGGTTATCGCCGCTAGGCCAAGGACAAGGCCGGCTTTGATCACGTTTTTTGCAGTGGGTTCCTGCACCGCCAGTAGCAGCCGGTAGGCTGTGAGGGTGTAAAGAAAAACGGCCAGGGTTGTAATCAGCGTCTCCCCCTCGAAAAAGACAAGGGTAGGATACACCACCACGACAAGGGCTGTCCACAACGCCACCTTCGTTCCAAAAAGCCGCTTGGCAAATAGATAACTCACTACGCCCGTGAGCAATCCCAGTAGATTTTGGAATACAATCACCGACCACGGCGACACACCAAACATCTTGTAAACCAGCGCTACCAGATAGGGGTACAGCGGTGCGCGGAAAAAGGCGACATCGGCCGTTCTCCCAGCCAGTATTTTGGTTGCCCAAGTATGAAAATGCAGGCTATCGAGAATGTAATTTCCCAGGAAAATGCTGCTGGTCAGACTTGCGTCAAAGATCAGGCGCACCAGGATACCTGCGGTGAGGATGATGATAAGATGTTTGACCCAAGGTTTTGCTGAACGATCGGCTTTTGACCTTCTGGCAGCCTTTTTTGCTTTCCTTTTTTTCACCTATGTTACTGGTCCTTTGTTTAGAATACTCACTGGCAATGAAAACCGCCTTGATTGTGGGGCTTGAGCCAAAAGAGAAAGGGTCCTCAACCGTGCATTTATTCAGTGAACAACGGACGTCTGCCTTTGCGTCACCAGCTCTTGGTGGTCTTATTAATGATGGTTTCTACCAGCAGCTCAATAGCCCTCTGTCGGCCATCTTCTTCCGTTTCCGTATCCACGTCGTAAATTCCTCGCTGACTCATTTTTTGCTTCCAGATTTCCGAGTCATTGCGGGGATTATTCAGCGTGATTTCGAAATCCATGTCGACATAATAGCTCTTTACAACATCATTCTGGTCGTACTGGTATGGATTCCTTTCATAACGGGTCAGCACCCCGCTGAGCACCGCGTCGGCGTTTTCCAGAGAAACAACCGTCATGTTGCCATCGGCAATAAAGGCGTCAATTACAACATCGGTCATCTGATCGGCCAGGCCGTATTCAGGTGTCTGATTCTGGAAACGTTCAATCGCGATATTCTTTATCGAAGACTTGCCCTTTGGGTTGAAAGTATACACACCGCAACCGGCAAAGAGTAATAACGCCAGCCCCAATAAAGAAAGCAATTGCCGCCATGCCATGGATATAAACCCAATGATGAAACGCCTGTCATCGTTAGTTGCTCGCAACTACCTTACCTCTTTTTACGACTTTCTTAGCCAGGTTGACGGCATAGTGGTAAGGGAGCTCCCGGTAATCGGACATATCCCAGATAACGAGATCGCCCGGCAGTCCCTCTTCCAGCATGCCTATTTCCCCGCCCCTGTCAATGGCGCAGGCGGCGTTGACAGTCACGGCGCAAAGCGCCTCAGCGGCAGTCAGCTTCATTTCGAGGGCAGCCAGGGATAGGATAAAGGGCAAGGACTCGGTGTAGCTTGAGCCGGGGTTACAGTCGGTGGAAAGAGCCACTACTACGCCGGCCTCAATCATATGGCGCGCCGGAGCGTACTGCTTCCCACCCAGCGAGAAAGTGGTTCCAGGAAGCAGGACGGCTGCTGTACCTGCCGCGGCCATTGCTTTGATGCCGCTATCAGAGATGTACACCAGATGGTCGGCGGAGACTGCGTTCAGCGAGGCGGCCAGCTCAGCGCCACCGGTTGACTTCAGCTCATCAGCATGAAACTTCAGCTTGAGGCCTGCATCTAAAGCCGCCTTTTGTATCTTCCTTGATTCTTCGACATCAAAGACTCCTTCTTCACAGAAGATGTCGGAGAACTCCGCCAGGTTGTCTCGAACGACAGCCGGTATCATCTCATTTATAATCAAGTCAACATACTGACTTCGCTTATCGCGGTATTCATCCGGCACCTCGTGGGCGCCGAGAAATGTCGGAACCAGGTCGACCGGGTGCGCAAGGTTCAGGTCGCGGATGATTTCGAGTTGTTTCATTTCGGATTCGGTGGAGAGGCCATAGCCTGACTTGGCTTCAATAGTGGTGATCCCGTGGTGCAGCATCCGGTCAAGGCGCTTTTTAGTCTCTTTCGTCAGGACGTCGAGCGAGCTGGTGCGAAGGTCACGCACCGAGGCCCGTATTCCCCCGCCGGATTGAGCTATCTCCATGTAGGACTTGCCCTGGAGGCGCATCTCGAATTCCTTTTCGCGTGTCATGGAGAAAACCGGATGGGTGTGCGGATCAATCAGGCCGGGGGTCACCACCGCCCCGGCGGCGTCAATAACAGTGCAGCCCTCAGCCAGCGGGGCGCGACCCTGAACCTCGTCCGATTTACCCACAGCAAGGATTTCTTCTCCGGCCACGGCTACCCCGCCGTTCTCGATCAGGCCGATCTCTTTCATCCAATCTCCTCGGCGAGGGATGGGACCGGCCATCGTTATCAACTGGCCGATGTTCTTAATCAACAATGTTGCTTTCTTTTCCGGAGGCATGATATCAGAACGCCTTATGTTATGACATACAGGGTATCGTTGAGTTTCTCTCCGCTTAAGGTGGGCTGGGACCCAACTTACTATGGTTGCATCAAAACACCACTTAGAGGGTGGCCATTCACTAAATGATGAGAAAAGGTCATCCGGATCATTTCTTTGTCATTGGTATTTTCACTTTGTGCTTTTTTGCGAATTTGATCGCTTCCTTGTAACCGGCATCAACGTGCCGCATGACGCCGGTGCCGGGATCGTTGGTCAGCACGCGATTGAGACGAACAGCCATTTCCTTGGTACCGTCAGCTACAATTACCATCCCGGCATGGATAGCATTGCCGATTCCCACACCGCCACCATGATGGATAGATACCCAACTCGCGCCGGAGACGGCATTCAGCAGGCCGTTTAAAAGTGGCCAGTCGGCAATGGCGTCGGAGCCGTCGAGCATGGATTCGGTCTCGCGGAAAGGAGAAGCGACACTGCCGCCATCGAGATGATCGCGACCGATTACAATTGGCGCTGTGATTTTGCCCTTCTTTATATAAGTATTGATGATGTCACCGAACTTAGCTCGCTCTCCACAGCCGAGCCAGCAGATACGGGACGGGAGGCCCTGAAAAGGTACTTTCTCTCGTGCCATCTCTATCCAGCGCACCAGGGGTTTATTATAGTCAAACTGCTCGAGGATGATCTTGTCAGTAACCTCGATATCCTTGGGGTTACCGGAAAGCGCCACCCATCGGAAGGGGCCCTTCCCTTCACAGAAAAGCGGGCGGACATAGGCCGGCACAAAGCCCGGATAGTCAAAGGCGTTATTGAGGCCGCCCGTTCTGGCCTGACCGCGCAAGTTGTTGCCATAGTCGAATACCACCGAACCGGCCTTCTGAAACTTGATCATCGCATGGCAGTGCTTGACCATCGATTCATAGGCGCGCTCGATGTACGCTTTTGGGTCTTTTTTGCGCAGGTGACCGGCTTCGCTGACCGTCAATCCTTCGGGGATATAACCATTTAGCTCGTCATGGGCAGAGGTCTGATCGGTAACCATGTCCGGTACGATACCGCGCCGGAATATCTCCGGGAAAATCTCCGCTGCGTTGCCCACTAAGCCGATTGATATCGGTTCCTTCGATTTGGTATGCTCCTTGATGAGCTTTAGGGCTTTGTCAAGCGTCTTTACTTTCACCTCGCAAAAACCAGTCTTAAGTCGCCGATTGATACGCGCCTCATCAACCTCGACCACTAGTATCGAAGCTTCTGCCATCGTTCCGGCAAGTGGCTGAGCGCCGCCCATACCGCCCATACCGCCGGTGAGGATCCATCGGCCGCTCAAGTCGCCCTCAAAGTGCTTTACGCCTGCAGCCGCAAATGTCTCGTATGTCCCCTGAATGATTCCCTGCGTGCCGATATAAATCCAACTTCCGGCGGTCATCTGGCCGAACATGATCAGCCCCAGTTTCTCAAGCTGACGGAATTTTTCCCATGTTGCCCAGGCCGGTACAAGGTGCGAGTTGGCAATCAGAACACGGGGCGCATACTCATGGGTGCGAAAAATACCAACTGGTTTGCCGGATTGCACCAGTAGGGTTTCATCATTTTCAAGCGACTTTAGCGACTTGACAATGGCCGCATACGTCTCCCAGTTACGGGCGGCCTTACCGGAGCCGCCGTAGACGATTAGCTCCTGTGGTTTTTCTGCGACTTCCGGGTCGAGGTTGTTGTTGAGCATTCTCAGGGCGGCTTCCTGGTGCCATCCCTTACAAGATAATTTCATGCCGTGCGTGGCCTTGCAACTCTTTGGTTTCATTGCCCTACTCCTTACCTATTGAGCCGAATATATGTCACCGAGAGAAGATAGTCAAATGGAGTGTTCTGGGGTCGTACCCGAAACAACTGGAGCACTTGCCGTGTCGGTCATGTTTCAGCTTCCCCCCGTCTGGTGGGTTCTGCCGTGTTGTTTAGCTCGATTACAGGGCTCATGTTCATATTACTATCTCCTTGACAACCTGCGGCTCTTGGAGTGTATTGACCCAACAATAACCAGAGAAAATGACATGGACATCTTCATCGAAGGCAACAACGTCAACCTTAGAAAAGTCACCAAGTCCGACGCACAATCAATATATGAACATGCCCGCGACAAGGAAATCAGCCGGTATACCTTTATACCCCATCCCTACAAGTTACGCGACGCTTTGCACTTCATTAGGCTCACTCATCAACAGATTAGAAAGGGGAGAGAATATCATCTGGGGATTGAATACAGAGCCACCGGCAGCATTATCGGCATGGTTGGTCTGGCGGGAGTCAACCAGAAAGATCAGAATGCGGAAGTAGGCTACTGGCTGGCTAAGAAATACTGGGGTAGAGGATATGCCACCGAGGCCCTGCGACTCATGCTGTGGTATGGCTTTTCAGAACTCAAACTGTTTCGCATCTGGGCCAGAGTGATGCATCCCAACCTTGTCTCCGCACGGATGCTGGAGAGGATTGGGTTTACGCTTGAGGGCTGTTTGCGCAAGAGCATCAACCAGAACGGCCAGTGGTTGGATGAATTGCGCTACGGACTTTTGAGGGATGAGTTTAAGAAATGATTTTTCGTTCTTGTGGGGCAGATGATCAGAGGATGGCCCATAAGTCGACTTAACTAGAGTAGTTCTGGCGCCAGATGAACTTACTATTCGTTGACTCCGTGTAGCGGCGAGGCGCCAAAGGCATATTCATTTTGTGCCCACCGGTGTTTTAGCCCGGATAATTCACAAGTTCTTCGTTCACGTCTTTGCGAGGAGTGAAGCGACGTGGCAATCTCTTGCTTTGGAAATAGTTACACAACTGAGATCACCACACTCCCTCCGGTCACTCGTGATGACTCGCCGACAAGCTGTTGCAGGATAAGCTGGAGTTTATGAATAACGCAGGTTAGTGGGAAGCAAGTCCCTACCCTGCTATGATGTCAATCAAGCGGGATTTCAATAAAAATGAAGACCTCTATATGCCTCAATCCCAAGTATAGGCGTAGGAACTGGTCGTGTTCAACCGCAAACCGACGGTGTCAGCGCCTTCAGTGACAACTTCAATTCTGTAGATAATAAATCGTTGCCCCCCGTTGAGCCATCCGCCAGAGATGGATGCCTTGGGATTGTACATGATCCAGTTGCCGCTGGTTCGGAATGACCAGGTTCCATCAGGCGTGTTGGTAGGTGTCACAGGGTCGTTGACTCCATTGTAGTTGTTAGGGACATTGGAGAGATCGTCAAACGGGTTGTGGACGGCGATGGAATTGCTGTTTAGGTATTGACGCGAGGAGTAGATTGACATGGCGGATTCAAGAGAACCGAGCATTGTGTCAACAGCCGCCTTTTCGGCCTCAACTCTTAATTCAAGGAACTTGGGAATAGCGACTGTAGCCAGAATCCCGATCACTACAACGACAATAATAAGCTCAATCAGGGTAAACCCGTTTCTGGTTTTCATAAGCTTGTACATTTTTTCTCCTTTATTGACAACTCTTGTCATTTCATGATGAATATCGGCAGGAGTGTGGGATAAGTTTACTTCTCGGGCTTATAGCAGTTACCCTCTCGCAACGCCTGTGGCGTGTACCTATGTGCCAACCACGCTCTCATCTGATATTCCTCAGTCGTTGCACAATTACAGCCGCGATTGCCTCCAGCATCTCTCTATCTTCGGAGTTAAAGAAATCGGGCTGGTTGGAATCGATGTCGATCTCCCCCAGACAGCGGCTTCCATCCATGAGCGGCACAACGATTTCCGACCGGGTGGTGGTTGCACAAGCCAGGAATCGAGGTTCAGCGCTAACGTCGTTGACGATAATGGACTGCTTCTTCGATGCCGCGGCGCCGCAAATGCCCCTGTTCAGTTCAATTCGTTTGTGTGGCGTTTCCGGACCGACGTATGGCCCTACCTCCAGTACGTTTCCCCGCATCAGGTAAAAGCCGGTCCAGTTGTACCCTTCCGAAAAGCTGTCTATCAACTGCACGGCGGCTCTAAGAACATCCATTTCTGTCTGCTCATTGGCAATGGCTGTCCTGATGTTGTCAACCAGTTGCCTCCGACTATCGCCTATCATAGCATATCCACGATTGCCTGAAGGTTTCCTAACGGCGCTTCTGAATATAAAACCATATAAGTCGGTACATGACAAGGCATAAAATATCACCATTATCAAACGTAAAACCAGCCTGCCGAGGCGTCAATAACCTGTCTAATCTGTGCGCAATGTCTCTCAGGGCGGTGCAGGTTGACGGTTGTATGCCGAAAAATAGATTGATAAGGACTGCTACAGAAAGTCCGCTTTGATAATAGGAGCACCTATGCCGGCCAGAATACTTGTCATCGATGACGAAGATTCGATGTGCAACTTCATGGAGATCATGCTCTCCAAGGAGGGGTATCAAGTTGATTCCGCCATTTCCGGTCGGCAAGGGATATCACTTCTGAAAGAGAACAACTATGACCTGGTTCTGGCTGACCTGAACATGCCGGAGATGTCCGGAATTGACGTCCTGAAAGAAGTGAAAGCGTTCAAAAATGAGCAGGACCTCATCGTTATGACTGCCTATGCCTCCGTAGGCACCGCTATCGAAGCGATGAAACAGGGGGCTGTGGACTATATTACCAAGCCGTTTAAGGTTGACGAAATCAAGCTGGCTATAGAAAAGAGCATCAACCGCAAGCAGCTAATCAGCGAGAACAAGAGCCTCAAGAAACGGCTCCAGGGCGACAACTCCTTTGACAATTTTGTAGGCGTTTCGGAAGCGGTAGTCATGCTCAAGAAGCTGGCGAGGCGAGTTGCCTCTTCTGATTCGACTGTTCTGATCCGTGGGGAGTCCGGCACAGGCAAAGACCTGATAGCTAAGGCTATTCATCATCATTCCCCTCGTTGCGCCGGGCCATTTGTTACTATCAACTGTGCCGCTCTTCCTGAGACCCTGTTGGAATCGGAGTTGTTCGGGCATAAGAGAGGGGCATTTACAGGTGCGATAAGAGACAAGGAGGGACTGTTCAAAGTAGCTGACGGCGGGACGTTCTTCCTCGATGAGGTGGGGAATACCTCCACTGCAATTCAGGTGAAACTCCTGCGGGTGCTTGAGGACAAGAGAATCACCCCCGTAGGGGACACCAAGCAGATCGAGGTCGACGTACGACTGATCGCCGCTACGAACTCAGACATCGAAGAAGATGTCAAGGCTGGTCGGTTTCGAGCTGATCTTTTCTATCGCCTGAACGTAATCCCGATTTGCATCCCTCCGCTGCGGGAGCGCAAGGAAGATATCGAGCTGCTGGCAAAGCACTTCATTTCTATGTATTGCGAAAAGCTCAACATACCCACCAAGGAGATATCTGAAGAATCGATGCATCTGCTGAGGGCATATCAGTGGCCGGGGAATGTGCGCGAGTTGGAGAACACAATAGAGCGAGCGGTTCTGCTCAATCGAACAGAGACCCTAGAAGTGGCTGACTTGCCCGAGAAAGTTCGCCGGCCCGAGCAGGTCACCGTAGTAAATGAGGCTGATGCCATCACGCCGACTCTGGGATCCATCGAGAAAGCCTATATCCACTACGTCATGAGCCAAACTGAAGGGAAAAAAGCGGAGGCGGCTAAAGTTCTGGGGATCGATGTCTCGACGCTTTACCGCAAAATTCAGCGCTATGACATGAAGGAATTTTCGCTTAACGGGGCCGGAAAACGCAAATCCCGGCCTGAGAAGAAGTAGCAAATTCTGAACAGGTTTTTGGAATGAGAATTGCAGTATTCTCGCCTAAGTGTATGCTTATTAGCGAAACGAGGACGAGATGAGATCAGAACGGGCAGCATCGAGGGGCTTTACGCTGATAGAGCTGATGATAGTGGTTGTTATTATCGGTATTCTGGCCGCTTTGGCTATACCGCGTTTCATGCGAACCACTACTAAATCCAAGCAGTCGGAGGCCAAACTGATCCTCAAGCAGATCTATGTCAACGAACGCGCCTACCGTCAGCAATCCATGGTCAACAGCTATTACATACCGGCCGGCCCGGCATCCGCAGCTACTCCTAATGCCCTGAACGCCATCTGGATTGAGATTATGGTGGACGCTAAGTATACCTACACAGTTGTCGGAGGCGCCAATGTCTTTACGGCAACAGCAACGGCCAATATCGATGACGACGTGGCCATTGACACCTGGACAATTGATCAGACGGGGGCTCTGGCCAATACGATAAATGACGCAACGACATAGAAATTGTAGGTTAAGCTCACTTGGTGCTTGATATTCATGTTTGGGTGCTGTTACGTGGCCCTGCATAAGGTGCTGTCGGGTGTCTCTGCCCGACAGGCATAAGTCAGTTCACTACATACAGATCTATTGAGGAAGCATCAGGCAGAGACGCCTGACGCCACTTGAGAAACCAATGACATTCATGTTTGGGTGCTGTCATGTAATCCTGCATGACAGCCCTTTCGCAATTAAGTATCGGGCAGGGTCGCCCGACACCACCAAGATCATTTGGAACCCGACTTACTACAGAAATCCCGACCTATCTTAACTGAGAGATCAAGGGGCTTGCCCCCATGCAGAATGCAAGAGCTTTGGCGTTTTGCTCTGATAAGAACCCGAACAATCCTCTTAGAATTGAGGGAACAGCGCCATAGGCCACGCGCGCAAAAGGGGAATCTCCATCGTGGCAATGGATTCTGGCCGCTGGCGGCTGTTCAAAAATAATCATCAACGGTGGTACGGTCTTTGCCGATGGTTTGCTTAGAGAAAAGGATCAAATAAGGCCAGAAACCTTAAATCAAAAACCGTAGGAGGTTTCAATGTTTACTAAGTTCCAAAACCGCCAGAGAGGTTTCACCCTCATCGAGTTGATGATCGTGGTCGTGATCATCGGCATCCTTGCTGCTCTGGCTATCCCGCGTTTCATGCAGGCCACGACCAAGTCGAAGCAGTCAGAAGCCAAGGAGATCTTGAAGCAGATCTATACGATGGAACGGGCTTATCGTCAGGAGAACAATACCTACGTAACCGGTGATGCCACACCTCAAGCGGCCGGTGGTTCTTTCCCAGTTCTCGGCGTTGAGATCATGGCCAGTGCCAGATACAGTTACGCTCTTGTGCAAGCGGTGAATACCTTTACCTTTACCGCTACCGCCGACCTTGACGATGACGCCACGATTGACACCTGGACAATCGACCAGAATGGCACTTTAACAAATACTATCAACGATGTAACGACCTAACATAAGCGTATCAGGTCGAGTCTGAGGCGCCCGCCATAGGCGGGCGTTTTTTTATGATTTATAGCAGGGCAACAGCAGTAGGGCATGTCTCTCCGAGACCTGCCGCATGTTGGCTGTGACAAAAGATAGAAATTGTCCCTCGCGTAGAGCGGGGGCTTGTCTCCCGCCATTTGACGGCGGACGTAAAGCCCACCGCTACGCGAAGATGGAGGACTTCAAATTCATTACACTCAAAGAGCATTATACTCATACCGACTTATGTCACAGCCTTCTCTGACTCCTGTCCGCCTTTGGCGGATCTCGGGGACTCCTGTCCTACAAAATCCAGCCTACAAGCCCGGTTCAATTGATTGTTGTTGCTTCCATATTTCTGATCAGCTTGTTTATTTATAATGAGGTACAAGTGTCTATATCTCTTGCTTCTGTTGCTCCTGCTGACGGCTGTTCAATCCCTTGGTCAGGAAAAGGTGGCTTCGCCACCGCCGCCGGCAGAACAGTTCGGTCTGGATCATTTGGCCGAATATCTGGGCCTGAAGCCGGATGACATCGGTTTCCGCCCAGATTATACTGAGCCGGACTCCTTCCGCCTCAAGATCATTGCTGATCTGATGCAGCGACCGCTGGGTATGATTGACTATGCAGCAGGCCTGAAGAACGCTTACGTCGTGGGTCAACCTGAGATTCTATCCGGGATTCTTTTTCAAGACTTGGCAGGTCAATATCAGAGTCGGCGGTCGCGCCCGTATAAACCTGATATTGCAGAAATCCAACGGGCATACAATCTGTACTACACCGATGTCTCTTTCAACCAGCTTCTGACCAAAGCCGCCACCTACCTTGATATTGTTTTTCCAAAATCCACCGAGAAATCATTGGCTCTTCTCAACTCCGAGCAACGCGAGTTCCTCAAGAACGAGTTTAAGGAGCTGGTGGTGATGAGCGAGGAGGAGGAATTCCTCTCGGTGGAGGCAATCGACTCTCTGGAAAAGGTCGAAGAGGGTTACTGCGAGCGCTTTGTCCACTTTGGAACCAAGATCGAGAAGGACCCGATTGTCGCCGCCGGTATCGATTGCCTGCGCCAATTGATGGTAGAGATCAATAACCTCGGGCAACGTTTGCAATCCGGTGAGGTTTCGGCAGAGAGGATAATCGAGGGAATCGGGTTCCTGCCAGATAAGGCCAATCTTGAATCGTACCTGGGCAAGCAGAGCGGGTGGAAAATCGGCGGCCCCGGCAACGATTACTATCATGGCGACTACCGATTTATTCTCGATTTTGGCGGCGACGATGTCTACGACCTATCCTATGACCCGGATAAGCCGCATGGGGTAATTATCATTGACCTGTCTGGAAATGATTGTTATCGCGCAAAAACTGATTTTGCCCTCGGTTCGGGTTGTTTTTCGGCCGGATTGCTTTTGGACTTTGGGGGTGATGATCGTTATGACGCGAAATCTTTTGGCCTCGGCTCCGGATATTTCGGGTTTGGACTGCTCTATGATGCCTCGGGAGATGACCGCTATGACGGTGATACGCACGTCCAGGGGGCAGGGACGTTCGGCATCGGGTTGCTGGTTGATGAAGGGGGCAGGGATATCTACAACGGAGCGGTTTATTGCCAGGGATTCGGCTTTGTTGAGGGCGTTGGGTTTATCTATGATGCGGATGGGTCCGACAGCTACTACGCCGGGGGCAAGTACAAGGACATCCTGCGGTATGAAGATCACTATCTCTCGCTCTCGCAGGGGTTCGGCTATGGGCTACGGCCCTGGATGTCGGGGGGGATCGGCGCTATCATCGATCTGCAAGGCAACGACAGCTACTACTCTGATATTTTTGGCCAGGGAGCAAGTTATTGGTGGTCGTTAGGAATCATATATGATTCGTCAGGCAATGACAACTACCAGTCGTTTCAATATGCCCAGGGCTCGGCCACCCACATGACTCTGGGTGTACTCATTGACGACTATGGCTCGGATGTCTATTTTGGGAAAGGTTTGATGCACGGCTGCGGTCATGATTATTCATGCGGTATTCTCCTTGATCGGCACGGTAATGATACCTACACAGCCTACGACCTGTCACAGGGCGCCGGTTCAGCCAATGGCGCTGGAGTACTTATTGACAACGAAGGTGATGACCGCTACTTCATCAAAAATCCCAATAACTCACAAGGGTACGGCAATCCACGTCGGGATTTCGGCTCTATCGGCCTGTTTATCGATCTGGGCGGCTCCGATCAGTACAGTGGCAACGGTCGCGACAATTTCTACTGGCGCACCAACTCAAAATGGGGAGGGGGAATGGATATTGAACTGAACCCATCCGATAGCACGGAAGAAATGCAATGAAACGGAAATATGTGATTCCGGCAGCTATCTGTTGTCTGCTATTGTTCGTAAGTAAGTACAGCTACGCTGCCGCCGACACGGAGCTGAAGCGCAAGGTTGATTCGTTGTTTGTTATCGCCTCCTCTGGAGAGGTGAAATATCGCGACATGGTGGAGCCGGCCAAGGATTCTATTGCGGCGATCGGAGCCGATGCAGTGCCGATTCTGGTGGACAAATTTACCACCAAGTCGGCCCGTGAACGCTTGACCATCATCAATATACTAAAGAAAATCGGTTCGCCCGCGGTACCTTATCTTATCACGGCCTTGAGGCGTCCCGATGGCTTGGTGGTCCAGAGAGTTTGCTGGGCGCTGGGGGATATTGGAGATACTGCAGCCGTCGAACCCTTAATAGGTGTAGCTGGTCACTCGCACTGGCAGGTCCGAGAGCAGACGGTTGGTGCGCTGGGCAAAATCGGTGACCGGCGGGCTGATGAGGCGTCAGTTATTGCTCTGAGCGATCTTATTGGCCAAGTGAGAAAGGCGGCTGTTGTTTCGTGCGGGAAATTGACCATTGAACGTTCCCTTGAACAACTGGTCCACGCCCTGGGGGATGAATTCTACGGCGCCCGCCTGGCGGCAGTGGAAGCCCTGCTCAAAATGGGTACGACCAAAGCGCTTGCGGTTCTGGCCGATTCAATGGAATCGGAAAATGACTTTGTCGGTGACCTTGGTTGTTACGTCCTCGGCGAGTTCGGCACCGATGAAGCTATTGAACTACTGATGGCCCAGACGAAATCACCCGACGCCGACCGGCGCGCACATGCTGAAGTGGCGATTATCAAAGCCGATCCGCAAGACAACTGCGGTTACCACCAATCGTTGATAGACCGCGAGGCCGACCGGCTAAACCGGCTGAAAATAGAGTCAGCTCTCTACTCTGCGCAAAATGCCCGGTAACAGTCTTCGCAGCAAGCTCAATTGCTTTCAGGGTGCAATCCTCGGTGATAGGCACGAGCCTGCTGTGCAACGCGCGCCGGCTCGCTATCAGCAACTGGCCAGGGCGCTTGGAGGGAGGATCGTTTCCAATTCTGCCGGTTCCTTCTGCCTGGTAAAGAAGCGGTATGCCTCCTGTTACGCCTACGGCAATCTGACGCTTGGGGATATGTCTGGCGCTGACACCTTTCCTGTTTCAGCTTTCACCAGGGGTAATGAACCCGGTTCAGTTCAGTTGTCCTCACTGCTGTTTATTGATACGGAAACAACCGGTCTGGGCGGAGCTGGGACGGTGGCCTTTCTGGTTGGTTGCGGCTCAGTCGTTAAAGACGGATTTGAGGTGCGTCAGTATTTTATCCCCGATTACCCGGACGAGGCGGCTATGCTGGAGGCGCTGTTGGCGGAGTTTGGCCAGCGCAGGACTATTGTCAGCTACAACGGCGTCGCTTTTGACCTGCCTCTGCTGCGCGATCGCATGATTATCAACCGCGTGGCGCGGGAACTTGATATGGACCGCCACATAGACCTTCTCCATCCCGTTCGGCGTCTGTTCCGAAGACGGCTTGGTGACTGCCGCCTTATCAATGTCGAACAGGAACTGTTTGGCTTCCGGCGGGGTGACGATATCCCCGGGTATCTGATCCCCTCTGTGTATTTCGAGTGGCTGAGCGAGGACAACCTGGATTCGATGAGCGCGGTGTTGGAGCATAACCGCTTGGACATTGTCTCCCTCTACTTCCTTGCAGATTACATCGCTCGCGCTTTTCAAACCAGGGGGAAGACTCTGCAGGCGGTTGATGACCTGTATTCCTTATCGCGGGTATATGGTCAGCGCAAAGAGAATGAGCGCGTTATCGACTTGTACGATCGCATCGATACTCTGGAAAACAAGCCCCCGGCTGAGGATATCCTCCTGTTTCACGCGCAAGCGTTCAAAAGAGCCAGCGCTTATGAAAAGGCGGTTGTGCTCTGGGAAAAGCTGTCTTCTACCTCATCGAAAGAAGCGTTCTGGGCCAACGTGGAACTGGCTAAGTACCATGAACATAAGGTCAAGGACCCTGAGCGAGCGTATTACTATGCCCGGAAAGCAGATAGCATTGCTCCTCTCAGTCGCGGACGGCGGCAGCTTCTGCAGAAGAGATTGGCTCGTTTGCAGTCCAAACTGAGCCGTTGACGGCCTCATTGGAGTTTTCCCCTTAAGAATTCTAAATTCCCGGTCTCCTTTGGTCGATAAACAACTAATAGGTTGCACCAAATGAGTACCGATCTGTTTCAAAAGATCATAGAGGAACACAAAGAGCTGTCGTCAATACCACAGACGTTGGCGGAAGTGTTGCGAGTAACCAAAGACGATAACTCTTCGGCACATGACCTGGCTGAGGTATTGCGACGTGACCCTGCCCTGACCGTCAAGATACTGAGGGTGGTTAACTCCCCCTTCTACGGCGCCGGCAGAAAGATAACGTCGGTAAGACAGGCAGTGGTAGCTCTGGGGATGCGGGCAGTTACCGCAGTTGCTCTGTCAACTTCCATATATGATATGACCGGTAAATGGCAGTCATCGATAGACCTCACCCGATTCTGGAGGCATTCCCTTGAGGTGGCAGTGGGAGCCAGGATGATTGCCGGGGCCGCCGGATATGCCTCGTCCGAAGAGGCCTTTGTCTCGGGTCTATTACACGATATTGGGCTGCTAATTCTGGAGGAATCTTTTCCCAAGGAGTCCAGCCGAATCTGCGCGCAGGCTAAGTTGGGTGAGGAAATACATAAACTTGAAGAGGACACATGGGGAACCAACCACGCCCGTGTAGGACAGTTCCTTCTTGAACATTGGAACTTGCCGGTCACTATATGTGAAGCTGTGGGGCAGCATCATGACGAGTTTGCCACAGGGACTACGGACGGGGAACTTCGTTTACCTCAAATGGTCGCCCTGGCCGACATGATTTCGCGCTTTGTCGTGTTTCCGGATTGTGCGGTATTCACACCTACGTTCGAGAGAAAAGAGAGACTAACAGGTAACCTGCAACTGCCGCCGGAGCTTATAGGGGAGATAGAGGAAAAACATCTCGACCAGACGCTGGAGCTGGCGCAGTTCCTCGAAATTGATATAGGATCGCAGGCTGATCTTCTCATTGAGGCCAACCGGATGCTCTATCGGCAGTATGGGACAGTTGAGGGCCTGTTGCGAGAAAACCGCCAGATGCAGAGCCACCTTGCTCTGGCCCAGCTGGACAAGGCGGCTCTCAATACACTCAAGACGATTACAGCAACCTTCAACCATTACATTAACAATGCTGTTGGTGCAATCCTCGGACGAGCTCAGCTCGTAGAGGTAGCCTTGCGAGAAGGTACTATAATCGATCGGGATGGCTCTGTGGCGAAGGCGATGCAGGTAATCATAAACGGCGTGAGCACTATCCAGGCCGTCTTGGAAGAGCTGACCAGGCTGACTGCTTTCAAGACTGCCGTCTACCACGACGACACCCATATTATTGACATAGAAAAGAGACTTAAGAAGAAACTGGCCGACATTGAACGCAAGTCTCCTGCCACCCCGTGATCTTAAATAACACTTAATCCCTTCAACATCTTCCTCTAAGTTTGATACAGTAGGGTTATCTTGCAGGGCAGGTCTCTTAAAGACCTGCCTTACACAGGCAGAAGTCATCCAGCGAAGGCGGACTGCCCTGCTTCTAATTTGACTACGAGGTTATCGTCAGCGCGCCTCGCTTATGACGATACTGGCGTTGGTCGAGGACAGGGTTAGGGGTGTTTTCCCATTTCCCAGTACGAACTCTGCTTTTTTTGTCAGGCCGGTCCTGTTAATATCCACCGGAAAATAGCTCTGAATATCCCCACCTACCGCAATAGCTGTGACTAACAGGTCAGAATATGGAAAGAGAGATACTTTAACGCTTCCGGAAGAGGCATCTATCGTGGATGGCCCGGCCAGTTTCTCGGCAAGGGTGACATCAATGCTGCCGTTCTGACTGGTTATGTGAATCGGTCCGTATAGCAAGTCGCCGTATATGGAGCCGAAGCTGCTCTTTGCCGAGAACTCCCCGGTAATGTTTTTTGCTTCGATATTGCCGTTGACATTATTCACTTCGGCAGAACCGAATATGTCCTCTATCGACAGCGAGTTAAAGGAGTTCTTAATGGTCAGGTCGCCGTCCAGTTTCATCACTTCAACCAGTCCATACTTATTTTCTATCTCAATTGTGCCGGAATGTCGCACAATATCAACTCGTCCGCTGTTATGAATAAGTACGTTACCATCAGAGTGGGTGAGTTCAATTGACGAGAAGGAGTTCACTATCTCCATGTCTCCGTGACACCGCGAGATGTCAATAGGGCTGTACGAGTTGGTCACTTTAATCGGTCCGGTGATTCGTGACAGTTCCACGCCACCGTAGCTGTTGGTAACTTCAGTATGTCCATCAACGCCGTCAATCTCTACCTGTGAGTAGCTGGCTGTTAGCTTTACATCATTGTGTATCCTGCATATCACAACATCACCGTAGGAATTGGTGCATTCTATCGGATTGCGATTAGGAACTTTAACATTGAGAGCGCAGCTGACGATTTTTGTCTCCGGGTCGGAAAGACTGGGAATGATGAGCTCAACGTTGATTCCATCGTCCTTTGAAAGAACATGTAAATTAACCTGCTGCACTTCTTTTCTGGCTTTTGAATGTGAGTCAGCCGATAGCTCAATTTCTGCCTGAGCTACTACTTTTTCTCGATCCCAGCCGATTACTTCCAAGTCACCAATGGGGTTGTTGATGTAGATAGGCTGTGAACTTGATGAAACATGGATACTATCTACAAACTCCCTGACGATTCCTGACCCACCCGATCGGCGGCTCAACTCTATGTCGCGGGTAGTAGTGATTTTGGGTAGTCCGGGGATTGACACTCCGGGTGGGATCGTATCAAAAGCAACAATAGGCGCTTCACCTGTTGGACCTGCAACAACCCTGACTGTTTCTCCATCGTCAGTTGTAGTAATGATTAGAAGGCTCTGCTCATAAGGGCCTTTGGGTATCTCATCGAACTCAATAGCTTTCAGATAGGCCTTGATGCGCTCCAACGACTCTCGGCTCTTCTCGATCTGGAGGATAATGTCCTGCTGGAGGAGTACATTCACGGCCTCGAGTTCTTCACTAAAACTCAAGGAAAGTCGAAAGGCTCTCTCATTGGTCTCCTTCAGGGTTTCCTCTTCCGCTTGGAATGATTGCTGGAGCCTCCCAATATCCGCGGATAAACGATTGATATCTTCGAGGTAGGTTCTATCTTTCAGTTCGGCCATAAGGCGATCTAAGCCCTTGAGGTAATCGTTGGCCCGGTTGACTTGTGTTTTGGCGAAGTAGTGGCTGTAGTCACTTGTCAAGGCTTGCAGCTGTTTGAGCACATCAAGGTAATCCTGTACCAGACGCTCTTCATCTTTACTGAGCGTGACAACCACTTTCTTACGCTGGCCATCCACGACTTCGCTGGGAGGCATGGTCGACTGAGCCTTTGAATGGAGCGGGAAAGCCAGGATCAGCACAGTCAGGACCGTTACCAGCAGAAGGACAGGCACCGCGGCAGACACTCGTTTGAACCATTGGCAAAAATGAGTCACAGCGGCACCGTCCCAGGGGAGCTCACAACTAATCTGAGTGTTATAATCGGTCACCAGTCTTGCCTTAATACCACTCTTGTTAAAGGCCTTGCAACTTAGGAGGTTGTCCCCGCTAAAAAAGGGGTAAAGCCTCTCTTTCGCAACTGTTTTACCCCGGATTACCTGTTCGTGTCCGAGGTTATTCTCTATTAGAGGATACGCAGGTTCCCTTGTACAGTTTCATGGGTTGCAGCGGAATGATGGGTTTCGGCCTTTTGGTAACCACATTCCAATTGCCTTATCTTCAAGCTGGGCTTATATTTATCGTTCGATAGAAGCCCTGGTGACTAAAGAAACACCGAGGCCAAACCGATAACCTATAGAGTATGGATCAGGATTTTCTCATCCAGGACATTCAGCGGGCTGAAGCTCAGAAGGAAGCCAGCAAGGTCCGACACCACCGTGAGCGAAAGCCGCTCTGGCGCGAGTATCTTGAAACGGCTATTATTGCCTTGGTGGCGGCCGGACTTCTGCGTTTTTTCGTGGTATCGGCCTACCGGGTCAATTCGGCTTCAATGGAGGATAGCCTGTTGGCGGGGGATTACATCTTTGTCAACAAGCTGGCCTACAAGTACGGTGGTTCTCCTCAGGTCGGTGATATCACCGTGTTCAAGTACCCCAACAACCCCCGCAAAGACTTCATTAAGCGAGTTGTCGCTCTCCCCGGGCAGGAGGTTCAGATTGCCGACAAGATTCTCTACGTTGATGGAGAAGTGGCTGCGATTCCAGCCCAGTCGAAACATACCGACAAGAGAATTATTCCCGGTGACCTGTCATACCGGGATAATTTCGGCCCTTTCCAGGTGCCCGAGGGACAACTATTCGTGATGGGCGACAACCGTGACGACAGCCGCGACAGCCGCTTCTGGGGTCCTCTTCCCGAAGAAAATATCAAAGGCAAGGCGGTATTCGTTTACTGGTCCTGGAGGCCGGATCCTGACGCTCCCAAGTGGGAGTTCCCATATGTTATCAATGCGATTCAATGGGTGGGATATGGGTTGTATAATTTCCCGTCTCACATCCGCTGGGGTCGCCTTGGTACTCCCCTGTAATCCATGCCGTTCGGACTCTACATTCATTTCCCCTTCTGTCACTCCGCGGAAGCGTACTGCGGCCTTTACAGCAAGCCCTACGACAGCGATCGGGAAGAGCTATACTACAAGGCTCTCACAATAGAGACCAGCCTGGCTGCTACCGGCAACGCGCCGCATGATAGGGAAATATCATCCATTTTCATCGGCGGAGGAACACCATTGCTTACGAATCTCGATCTTTTTTCCAACTGGCTGCAATACCTCAGGCGACACTTTCATGTTCCGAAAAATATCGAATTTACGGTCACGTTTAGCCCTGAGTCCGCGACACTTGGGAATCTTACGATCTTTCGTCAATTGGGCGTGAACCGCCCTGTTTTTCGTATCGGGTCGTTCAACAGTCGTCTGTTGAGGATGCTTAACCGCAACAATAGTCCCCACCACAGCCACCGGGCCATCTACTGGGCCAATGCCCTCGGCTACACGAACTTCAGCGTCGATCTGGTCTTCGGGTTTCCCCGACAGACCAGCAGGATGCTTTCGGCCGACCTGGATCAGCTTCTCGATTTGGAGCCGCCTCACATTTCGTTCTATCGGTTAACAGTTGAAGCAGGAACAAAACTGGCGGTGGAGATGGCAGACGGTCTGGCCAAAATGCCCAGCCCGGAATTAGCAATGGCCATGTACCGGGGAGGGTGTGAGCAGTTGGCTGAGGTCGGCTACAGGCGTTACGAGATCTCGTCGTTTGCCAGGCCCGGTTGCGAGTGCCGTTACAACCTCGGATACTGGGAGGGTAGAGATTACCTCGGCCTGGGACCCTCGGCTCATTCCTTAATGAATGGAAAACGTTCTATAAACACATCCAGTTTTTCTGCTTACGTTGAAAGGCTGAAAGGTGGAAAGCTGCCCCGCGTTGTCGATGAGAACACGCGCCGGTTGGTAGAGTGATAAGAAGCTTTGCGGCAAGCATATCCTGACTGGGCATGCGGACAGTTCAATTCTCAATTACATATTGACACCAGACCTTCTCCAAGGTAGTGTTGTCACGAAAGAAACTCCAGGTGAAGTCTTTATAGCGATGGGATTGGGTTTTACTTATGAAAAGACAAGCAACTTATAAAGGTGTCAACAGGTATGACGAGTTCCTCTCTGCCGCCAGGATCATAGCCGGGAAGATCTCTCAAATTGATGGCGTGGTCGGGATTCTGGCAACAGGAGGGATCGGCCGTGGCTACTGTGATGATTTCTCCGACCTTGACCTGATAGTCTATACCGATCACAGCAAGGTCAGAGAGATAGACAAGTATATTGCCGTCGGTTGGTTAAGATACAAAGAGATTGATTTGGACACGCCTGTTGAATCATATCAAAAAGCTCTCAACCAGAAGTCGCCTTCAAAGTATTGGTCACAGGTGATGAGGTGGGACCGGGAGAATTCACAACTGCTTTTTGACACTGACGACAGAATTGCAAACCTGCTGAAAGAAAAACTTGTCTTCCCGGATTGGGAGCAAAAGAAACTTTTGTCGGCCTATCGTGAAAATGTTGATGAGCACCTGAACTATAATTTCCAATTGTGGGAAATGCGAGGAAGTGCAATCAATCTCGCTGATTCCCTGATCCGAGCGGCACAGAGTGTGATTCTCTGGATATACGCCAGGAACAAGGAGTTTCAGCCATACCTGTCAAAATGGCTGTTCTACCACATGGAGACCGGTAGGGTGCCTGAAGCCAAGTACTTCAGCGTTCTAAAGAAGGCATACCTTGCCCCTGTTGCCAATATTGGCCAGGGCAGGAAGATCAGAGCTGACCTGCTAAAGGTGTGCAAGAGAATCGGCATTGAGCTTGAATATGAGAATCTAAAAGCTCTCCATGATAAAGAGGACAACAACTGGCTTAAGG
Organism: uncultured Ignavibacteriales bacterium; assembly: GCA_964416195.1. Taxonomy (GTDB): domain Bacteria; phylum Zixibacteria; class MSB-5A5; order GN15; family FEB-12; genus CAYQDB01. The sequence continues at coordinate 124,106 of CAYQDB010000004.1, read as the reverse complement.
CTAAGGATAAAACTAAGTTCTACCTGAGCTGGTGAATCCCGACAGGATTCTCACGGTGAACTGCGACATCCACCGCGAGAGACAGTTCCATCACCGAAACAAAAGGCGTACCAGTTCCGTCAAGTCAACAATATCAACCGCGCCATTGTGGTCGACGTCGGCTGTTTCCAGGAGGGGCGGCTCAGGCCCTCCCCTGAAAAGGAAATTAACCATGAAAGTCAGGTCCGCAACATTTACAGAGCCGTCGTTGTTGATGTCGCCGGAGGTGTGGCCGACCATGGTGACTTCGCCGTCAACCGAGAAGTTGCATTTGGCAGTGGACCATCGACCGAACACAATGAAGGTCTGTATCGTAGTGTCCCAGAGCGGTGTATAGCCGAGAATGAAGTCCCGTATGGGGAAGGTCATCTCCATCACTTTGCCAATAAACCCAGGATACGACGGTAAAATCGACCATGAAGCTGGGATAATGGTTGAGTTAATGCGTAGAAATGACGGGTCAATGTCATTGACGGTATGGCCATCGGTAAAGTTGCCCAGATGGGCGGTGCCTATGATAGGACTGATGGCATTGGCATAATAGACCGGTATCGTGTCGGGGTCAATGATTGTCTTCGGCCCACCGCAGCCCACATCCAGTGCTCCTATCAGCACTCCACAACTGTTGTTGGCTGGAGCGCAGGGGGAAATGTCGTAGATATGAAAATCACTACCAGCGGTGTCGCAAAAAAGCGGGTCGAGGGAGAAATTGCCGTTGATGCCGGCCTGGCCGGCAATGCAGCCCACCCAATCGCCACCGGCGTTGCCATAGACGTCGCAGCAGGTGAGGGTTGGTGCACTAGCCACGTCTTCACAGTAGACAGCTTCTCCATGGGTACTGAAAGCAATGATACAGTTTTCCAGCGATGGAGACGAGTCTACCAAGTACAACGCGCCACCGGCCTTGGAAGCGGAATTGCTACTCAAGGTGTTGTTGTTTATGGTAGCATTAGAGGCTAAACAGAAAATTCCCCCGCCATATTGCCCCGCTGAATTATCGCTGATGATATTGCCGACGATCGTTGGACGTAACTGCGAGAAAGGAGCCGAGCAAAAAACACCGCCGCCAGTTAAGCCAGATGAATTGCCGACAATGGCGTTGTTACTGATCTTAGCATCTGAATCCTGGCAAAAGACCCCGCCACCGTATAGGCTGGCTGTGTTATCATTGATACTATTACTGAGGATCATCGGACGGGATTCAATACAAAAAATCCCCCCGGCGTACTCGGCTGTGTTCTCGCAGATCCTATTGGCACGTATGATAGGATCTGAATGCTCACAAAAAGCTGCCCCTCCGATTGTAGCCACATTGTGACTAATGGTGTTGCTATCGATAGTTGCACTGGGATTGCGAAAGCAGTGTATACCACCACCCCATCCTTCCGCAAGGTTATTAGTAATACTGTTGTTGCAGACCATCGGTGCGGACTCTATGCAGTAAATCCCAGCACCTCTCCCGTGGGTCGTATTGCCGCTGATGTTGTTACTTCTGATCACAGGATTGGAATTATTGCAATAAATTCCGCCGCCAGCTTCGACAGCGCAATTCCCACTGATTATGTTGAAGCTGATTAAAGGGCTGGAGGAGCTGCAGTGAATGCCGCCACCCGTCACGGATGAGCCATTCCGTATCGTAAATCCAGTGATAACTGCACTGCTATCCTCTCCGTTTTCGAAAGTCACAACTGAACCTGATGAGTCACTATCAATAACAGTTGCCGATATATACGAGGTGTCGCCGGTAGTTAGAAACGGTGACCCAAGGACTATGTTACGCTCCTTGAAGTTAATGTTCTCGACATATATCCCCGGCTGTACCAGCACCGTGTCGCCAGTGGAGCTGGCATCTATCCCCGCCTGAATCGTCGGTTGGTCGGCTGGGATGTGGATGATTGTCCCAAACGCTGCTTGTGTGGCGATAGACAGCGCCAGTGCAACCAGTAGGGTCACCGTTCTTATCATGAAATCCTCCACTGGAATGCGGTCTTTTAAGTGTGTACAATATAACCCTTGACCTTACAACCCTACACAAAACTGACCGTTTTGTCAAGGAATACTTAAGAGAGACCGTTGAGGAGCAGTCTCCGACTCCTGCCCAGTGGAGTATTGAAATACAGTCGTTACCCTTAGACTCCACCCGACAGGGTCGGACCTGGGCGGTTCGGGATAATGACTTCTCCACTCTTCCGCAGCTTACTTGAAGGACAGCCTATAGACCTCTGCCACTTACAGTAACTTTCCCACAGTGCCAGGTGCGCCAAGCACCTAACCTACTCAACGAACCTACAGTGAGCCGATTAATCCTTTTCAATTACACGATTGTCCTATTTATTGATTGATGTGAAGCATGGTTTGGACACAGACGGTAAAAATCCGTTAGCGCGTGACGCGAGGACCACTTAATGGTTGTAAGAGAAGGAGGCCATATATGACAAACTTAAAGAAGAATTTCATAGTCGACCTGCTTTCGTATATCGGTTTTGTGCTTTTGCTGGGAACGGGTTTGATCCTTCAGTACATCCTTCCCCACGGCAGTGGCCGCATCATTAGTGAAGGCACAGGTCGTGCATCCGGGGAGAGATTGATTACTACCCTGTGGGGAATGACCCGTGAGCAATGGGGCCAGATTCACTTCTGGATTGCGGCCGCTATACTATTAGTGCTGCTTTTTCACCTAATCCTTCATTGGAGATGGATTGTATGTGTGTTGGGGAAGAGAAAAAGGCCATCCGATGCAAACGGTGGACGCGCCGCCCTGGGGATAGCGGGTATGTTTGGCATCCTGGCGTTGATTCTATTGCCTTTCCTTACCCCTACTGAAGAAGCTACCCGCAGTCAGCTATTAGAGCTCACAAAAGTTCAGGATTCGCTTGACACCGAAAAGGCCCTGGAACCGGATACCAATGAAACAAAGGCTCATGATAAATCTATCACGGGAAGCATGAGCCTCATGGAAGTTCAGGACAAGACGGGTGTTTCGTATACATTTATTCTCAAGGAACTCGGCCTTCCTGAGGATATTTCCCCTGATATGAAACTTGGAAGGCTAAAAAAGACTTATGGATTTTCAGTTGAAGACGTGCGCGGGATAGTTGAGAAATACAGACCTTAACTATGGATGGCAAGTTTGTTGATCTTGCCGGATTGATACTTCGGAAGCGCTTGGACAAACTCTACATACTTGGGCACCTTGTGCTGCGCAAGTGCAGCTCGGCAATGGTCTTGTATCTCCTTCGCATCGGCGGTTTGCCCCCGCCTAAGCACGACCACGGCTTTTATCGCTTCACCAAGGATGTTATCCTCGACGCTGACTATCGCTACCTCGAGGACCTTTTCGCACTGGAGTATTCTTTCTTCGATTTCCTTGGCGCCGACCCTGTTGCCGCCGACCTTGATAATTTCTTTTTTGCGGGAGACAATATAAAGAAAGCCCTCCTCGTCCCGCCGGGCAAGGTCGCCGGTGTAAAGCCAGCCATTCTTGAGGACCTCGCTTTGTTCTTCCGGCTGATTCCAGTAGCCCAGCATGACATTGTCGCCCGATACGGTGATTTCCCCCACTTCACCGGGAGCAACTTCATGGCCGCTTTCGTCACTGACTTTGATCGTTAGCCCTGGCACCGGGATTCCGATCGAACCGATTTTGTTCTTAAGCAGCTCTGGGGGAAGGTAGGAAACGCGGGGAGAAGCTTCCGTCTGGCCGTACATGATGTATATTTCTTTGTTGGGGAAAGCCGCAATGACCTTTCTGATCACTTCCGGGGCCATAGCTCCGCCGGCCTGGGTTAAGTAACGCAGGTGTTTGAGCTTTTCGGACGAAAAATTGGAGTTGCCTAAAAGCAACATGAAATTGGAAGGGACGCCGGAGAAACCGGTTACCCGCTCTTTTATCATGGTTCCGAGAACCGCTGCCGGAAAAGCAAACCTGTTGTCGATAACCAGTCGTCCGCCGATTAGCATGTGTGTCAGCAACAGCGAATTGCCGTAGATGTAATGGAACGGCAGAATAACTATCACCGAGTCTCCCTTAGTAAGCTTGAGGTATTCCACCGTCGCCACTGTGTTGGAGATCAGGTTACGGTGTGACAGCATCACGCCCTTGGGAGCGCCGGTGCTGCCGGAGGTGTAGAAAATCGCCGCCAATTCCGTCGGGCAGTCGGGTAGACTGTCGTGTGTCAGCTTATCAAGCGGCGCGATCTTATCAACATCGGTAATCAGGCTGTCGAATTCGATTGTAGATTCGGTTCGATCAAGGATATCGGACAGCACGTCGGTTTTGATTGCAGGTCGCTTGAAGTCTATCTTCCTGTCGGAGACAATAAGCTCCACAGGAGAGTTGTTGCCAAGCATTTCTGAAACGAGTCTTTTATATTTGGTCTGCATCAGAAGGATTCTGGCGCCGCAGTCATTTAATATGAACTGCAGCTTGTCCGGTTTCAGCGAGGTGTCCAGCGGGACGGCAACATGGCCCGCCTGGAAAACGGCAAAAAAGAAAATGACATAGTCGACCGAGTTCTCGCACAGGATGGCCACCCGCGAGCCAAGCGGGATGGCGCAGTGGCTCAGGTAATGAGACATCCTTGCTGATGCGAGCAACAGGTCGCGATAGGATATTTGCCGCTCACCATGAACGACGGCCGTTCTGTCGTGGGAGATTGCAGCCCCTCTTCTCAGCAAATCAAACAGTTTCATACTCAACCGCACCGTTAGCTCTTCTAACTCAATATCGGCATTTATGAAAGTATCGGCAAGCGACAACCTTGCTTGACAGGCATACTGCCTGGCAGTAACTTCATGCGCATGGTCACTCTTCCAACTTTGGCAGTAGTTGGACCACACATAACAAGTAGGGTTTGGTTGAAGGCTTGTAGATGATTACCAATACCGTAGCTCATATAGGTCAAAAGCCTTTAGAGGCTGTCTCATAAGTCGTAACTTCTGTCGGTTTTTGCCCACCATAGGTGGGTGTGAAATGGTAGCTTTCCTGTGAGGCTGTGACATAAGTTCACCGTTCGGTCAGGTCTTGGCGCGCCGGTGGCGAGGTGTGACCTGACCGAAAACCTACTCTTTTAAAACGCACGCACTTGCGAGATAACTCGTCGGGTCACACCCCCGACTTCGTCGTAGGCAAGACCCGACGGAACGCTGTAAACAGTCTTTTGGCACAACCTCCCTGTGCTTCTGCCATTGTTTTGGTTGGCTCTACTTCTGTGTTCTAAAAAAGTTGAGTCAATTGCTATCAAAATGATTATCCTATATTATTATCAAATATATCACTCGTTTTCTGAAATAGAAGGGTACCATGAAAATAATATTCTCTGACAAATGTCTCCGGTACTCGCAGGCCGGGCACCCGGAGTCGCCCGAGCGAGTCAGGGCATCGTATGCATACCTGAAGGACAAATTTCAGGTTGTGCCTCCCCCTGAGATTGAAGAGGCGGACATTCTGCTTGTCCATTCACAGTCTCTCCTCGATAGCGTTAAAACCGGCAGGTTTTATAATTCTGACTCGCCCAGTTACCCAGACATTTTCTCCTATGCCAAGCTGTCTGCAGGTGGTGCGGTGACAGCGGCTGAGATCGCTCTCGACGGTGAAACGGCGATGTCATTGCTGAGACCGCCAGGACACCACGTGGGCCGTGATTTCCTGGGTGGCTTTTGCTATTTCAACAATGTGGCGATAGCTGTTGCAAGGGCGTTGCAGCGGGTCGGCAAGGTAGCGATCATTGACTTTGACTGCCATCACGGAAACGGCACGCAGGATATATTCCTTGGCAAGCAAAATGTGCTATATGTTTCTCTTCACCAGAGCCCGCTCTACCCGGGCACCGGCCTGACATCAGAGGGAAACTGTCTGAATTTCCCCCTGCCGGCTGGAACCGATGAGCCAAGCTACATGGCAACCTTCTCGAAAGCGATAGACGAGGCCAACAAGTTTGCTCCCGAACTCATAGCCGTCTCAGCCGGATTTGACACATACATACGCGACCCCTTAACTGGACTTCGCCTTGAGATGTCGACATACGAAAAGATAGGCAAAGCCATCCGCGAGCTAGGCAAGCCGGTTTTCGCCGTGCTTGAAGGGGGATACTCGGAGGATCTGCCGGAGTGTATCCACAACTTTCTAAAGGGTTTGGGTTAATCGTTCGTAGGGTAGAACTGCTGCTGGCTCTCCGGTGCAAGTTGCAGCTCGCAAAAAAAGGTTGAACAAGTTGCCTTAACAAAGGTTATTTTGTAGTATAGGTAGTTAGCTGTGTTCGCAATATATCGGTCTACAGAATGACAAACATAATCGAAAAGGTATTCGGCACCAAGCATGAGCGCGACGTCAAGAAGATACAGCCGCTCGTGGCCGAGATCAATGAGTGCTTCGAAAAGTTGAAGTCGCTAAGCGATGAGGAACTCCAGGCCAAAACTGACGAGTTCAAAGGCAGGTTAGCCGAGGGGGAAACGCTTGATGACATGATGACCGAAGCTTTTGCCGTCGTTAAGGAGGTATGTCGGCGGTTACTCGGCCAAACATGGGATGTTTGCGGCCTGCCGATCGAATGGAACATGGTTCCCTTTGATGTCCAGTTGATAGGCGCCGTCGCTCTTCACCAGGGTAAAATCACCGAGATGGCCACTGGCGAAGGCAAAACGCTGGTGGCGACTATGCCCACCTACCTCAACGCCTTGGCCGGTAAAGGGGTGCATATTGTTACGGTCAACGATTACCTTGCACGCCGCGACCGTGAGTGGATGGGTAAAATCTATGAGTTCCTCGGCCTGACTGTCAGTGTTATCCAGAATGAGATGACTAATGCCGAACGCCGCGAAATGTATAAATGCGACATCACTTTCGGCACGGCCAATGAATTTGGCTTCGACTATTTGCGGGACAATATGGCTCAGCGGGCAGAGGATCGTGTCCACCGAAACTACTACTACGCTATCATTGACGAGGTCGATTCCATTCTGATCGACGAGGCGCGCACGCCTTTGATCATATCCGGTCAGGTTGAATCGAGCGTTCACGACCGCTACCGGCAGATGAAGCCTACTGTTGATACCCTTGTTCGCAAGCAGACGATGCTTGTCAACGACATGATTGCCAATGCAGAGAAGTTGCTGAAAAACGGCAAGGCGGATGATGAGTTTGAGGCCGGCATCCAGCTTTTGGCCGCCACTCGTGGCGCCCCTAAGAACAAGAGACTGCTGAAGGTCCTCAAAGAGACGGGCATGAAAAAGCTGGTTACCGACGTGGAGTCGGCCTTCATGCGCGACAAGAAGCTATACGAGATCGATGACCGCCTCTATTTTTTCATCGATGAGAGAGAGCACTCGATCGTCCTGACGGACAAAGGTACCGCCCAGTTGAACCCGGAGGAGCAGAAGCTCTTTGTGATTCCAGATATATCGACCATGCTGTCTGAACTTGAAGGTGATGAGTCCCTTTCGCCGGAGGAACGTCAAAAGAGGACGGACGAGATATACCGTGTTCATGGCGAATATTCTGAGAAGGTCCACGCCATAAACCAGCTTTTACGCGCTTACTCCCTGTATGAGAAGGACATTGAGTACGTTCTGCAGGATAGTAAGGTAATGATCGTCGACGAGTTCACAGGGCGTATCCTGCCGGGACGGCGCTATTCTGACGGGTTGCACCAGGCGATTGAGGCTAAAGAGGGCGTTACGATTGAAGCGGAGTCCCAGACGCTGGCAACCATTACCCTGCAGAATTACTTCCGCATGTATGAGAAGCTGGCCGGCATGACCGGTACGGCTGAAACGGAGGCCGGTGAGTTCTGGGATATTTACAAGCTTGACGTGATGGTCATCCCGACCAATGAGCCGGTTATACGCGCTGATAATGACGACCAGATATATCGCACCCGTCGTGAGAAATACAAGGCAATAATTGACGAGATAGTTGAAAAGTACAATAAAGGACAGCCGGTGTTGGTGGGGACGGTCTCGGTTGACGTGTCGGAAACGCTTTCCCGCATGCTCAAGCGGTCGGGTATACCACACAACGTTCTCAACGCCAAGCAGCACCAGCGGGAAGCGGAAATTATCCTCCGTGCCGGTGCGCAGGGGGCGGTGACGATAGCCACCAACATGGCTGGCCGTGGTACCGACATACGACTCGGTGAGGGAGTCGTAGAACGGGACGGGTTGCACATTATCGGCACGGAACGTCATGAGGCCCGTCGCATTGACCGTCAGCTTCGCGGCCGTTCTGGCCGTCAGGGAGACCCTGGGTCTTCAATCTTTTATCTCTCCCTCGAGGACGACCTGATGCGTCTTTTTGGCGGCGAGCGCCTTGGCAGAGTTATGGACAGGTTGGGTGTGAAAGAAGGCGAAGTTATCACCCATAAGATGGTGACCAAGGCCATCGAACGGGCGCAGAAAAAGGTTGAACTACAGAACTTCGCCATCCGCAAACACACCCTTGATTACGACGACGTAATGAACGTCCAGCGTAACTGGATTTATGAACGGCGCCTGGCAGCTCTTGAACGAGAATCAATTAAAGATGAAGTTGTCGAACTTATTGAAGGGGTACTGGACGGGCTGATAGATGCTCATTGCCCTGAAAAAGAGTATCCCGAAAACTGGAACCTGACCGGTTTCACCGACGAGCTGCGCAAGATTTTCCTGCTCAATTTACAGTTCAAGCCGGAAGACATTCCAAGCCTGACCCGTGAAAAGCTCAAAGAGCAGGTGCACGGGGCTGTCATGTATATTTACAACCAAAAAGAGGTGGCTTACGGCGAGGAGATCATGCGCCAGCTTGAGCGCTACGCCGTGCTTTCTACAATTGACCAGCACTGGCGTGACCACCTGGCGGAGATGGATGAGCTTCGCGCTGGCATCGGCCTTCGAGCCTACCACGGCGGCATGGGTAAGCCAATCGACATTTACAAGCGTGAAGCGTTCAGGATGCTCGAAGAGTTGAGCGCTACCATCGACCGGGAAATTGTCAACCTCGTGTACAAACTGCAGATCAGCATGCCGGAGAAATCCCGCGCCGAACGACGCCGGGAGCAGGAAGCTGTCGCCTCACACCAGGACACCACCGGCATGGGGTATGCCTCGGCGGTTCAGGCGCCGGCCGGCGCTCCGCAGGAGAAAAACCCGATGGCCGAAGCTTCACAAGCCGGCAAGCAGCAGCGCACCTATCGCCGCGACATGCCGAAAGTCGGCCGCAACGACCCCTGCCCCTGCGGCAGCGGGAAGAAGTACAAAAAGTGCCACGGGGCGGGGGGGTGAGACAGAAGTTGTGGGAGTGCGGAGCAGCCATAGAACAAAACTTCCCAAAGCAAGCGGTGGGCCACCCGCGAGCGTGATGCTGTGAGGTTTCAGATCATACTGTTCTCATGTTTACTGTTGGCAGCTGCTAGCTGCACATATTATGGCCATATGTTTGTTATGAATGAGAACGGAAGCCCCGTAGTATTCGAGAAATATATGGTTAAGGTTTCCGCTCAGGCTTCCGGCTATGGAAACCTAGGCAAGGAAATGGAGCAGCGGAGATTCATGTTTTATTTGAAAGTCGCCCTATTGTACCAAGACGGGAAAACTCAAATGTCAGAATTCAATGAGCTTGACAGATTATTCAATATAGATTCCTCCTTCGTCAGATTTGAAAAAGAGACTGATGCCCATGGCCTGAGATTGATCCGACAACAATACAATCATCGAGAGCTGTGGAGATTGCAGTCGTTTGGTGAGCCGTATATGCGTGGTTTCGACAGTACTTATCAAGGACTGATTATTCCGGATTCAATAGAGACTGTTCATGTAAGTGTACCCTATTATTCCATAACAGATAACAAGAATGTACATGATACATTGAGATTCAATCTGAGTCGCTCAGTATCCAAGAGAAAGTCGTTTCTTTACTGACGAGCGTCGTCAGTTGGGACTGGACGGATTTCAGCGGAAATCTTTTGAAAGATGTCAGTACCGTTACGGGTACCCCACCCGTTGGGTGGGCTACAGATTCTGTAATGAGGAGTTAAATCTATGTGGCGATTCGCAATTTCCATGATGATTTTCGTCAGTTTTCCTACCAGTGTCTTCCCGTGGTGGGAGACAGTTGTGGATACAGTCGAGACGCATTACCCAAATGGTCAGCTTAAGGAATCATACCAGACAGTGTTTTGGGGAGGAAACGAAACAACCAGCAAGACCGGTTTCTATCGCTCGTGGTATGAGAACGGTCAGTTGGAATGGGAGGGGGAATATGCCGGGGATCTTAAAGTCCATACTTGGATCAAATGGGATAGTACAGGACGCAGAGTCAAAGAGATCACCTATCTTGCTGGAGATAAACATGGGAGCGAAATTGAGTGGAATCCGAACGGTACTATCAGGAAAGAGCTTCATTACTGCAATGGCATGCTGCATGGCCTCTGTACCTGGCGGAGAGCCGACTACAACATTAACGGCCTGGCCAACAATCCCAACCTGACAATTCAGGTCCAGTCATTTTATGTTGACGGAAAGTTACTGGTCCCTATTACGGGAGAAACAGACAAGTTTGGTGGATACCCTTGCAACGATGTACTAAGTCCATATTATAACGCTGATTTTGATCTCTGGGTAGAATGGCATACTCGTCCTTGTGAGTTTTTTGTCGGTCGCAAAGTTGACAGCAAGAAACAGGGTGCATGGGTTCTCTGGACACAAAGCGGCAATGTGAAAAAGATTGAATTCTATGACAAAGACAGTCTTTTAACATCTGAATAGCACGTCTGATTCACACGTGTACAGTCGGGTGCAAAGCCGGGTGGCCCACAGCTTGCTGTGGGTTGTATCGAATACACCACCCACTTACAATTCTATCCCGTCAATTTACCAAGGCACGTCTGACTCACCCTGATACCAATTGTAACTTGACCATCTCCATTCGGACGGATAAGATACGAGCCCTTGCTTCACGGGATTATTGTGGCAGACTGGTAGGGCAGGTGCCCTGTGCACCTGCCAAAGTAAGAGGCAGGATCGCAGGGAGGGCGTGACAAAAGAATGATCCTTGATGGTGCAAGCTCCCGAATTCGTCATTGCGAGGAGCGAAGCGACGTGGCAATCTCTTGTTGCCAATACAGATACACAATTGAGATCGCCACGCTCCCTCCGGTCGCTCGCGATGACGATGGACTTATGTCACAGCCTCGCAGGGATCCTACCCTACCAAAAGCCGCTGAATACGCGTCTATCAGAACTTCAGGCCAACGGTAATAGGGGCAACGGTTGGGTTGGCATTCTCCTGCAGGATCATGTGCAATCCCGCATCCATAAACAGCGATGAGGTGCCCGAACCGAGTGACGTTTCGAGTCCAACGCCCAAGATTATTGAAACGTTGGTCTCGCTGCCGGCGCCGGCCTGCCATTCTGTTTGTGGGCTGCCAAGGTTGTCAAAGGTAACCTTGATTTCGTCGGCGCCCGCTATGGTCAATCCAAAGCCGCCTTTGACATAAGGAAATGTCCGTGATCCTTCTCGACGCAAACTTCCCTTACTGACAACCGATATAGTAAACGCCGTCAATTGACCCTCACTGACTTCGATGTTCTGTGCGTTGGGCCATTCACCCGGGTCCGTCCACCAGTCTTTGATCGTCCCGGCGGCAGGGCTAAAGAGCTTCAGATTGATCGACCCTATAACGGCCCAGTTCGGCGACACGGGATATTCAATTCCAGCCGTCCCTCCGAAGCCAAAAGCATAGTAATCTGTAAACTCTTCGGGACTAACGGCGAAATTGACATCCAGAGCAGCCAGAAAAGAGTATCCGCGTGGGTGGTCGGCTGCGGCAGTGTCAGCGTGAAGAGACAGTAAACAAACTGCCAGCGTGATGATGAGATACCAATACCTCATGATTCTATCCTCCCTATTATGTGCAAGAAGTTTCAGGGCTTTTCTGCATCACAATGCTTCGTTACTTAAACGTCCCCGGTCATTCTACTCATGCGCTGAGAGCATGATATCGAACAACGTGGTTATCGTCAACAAAAAGTCCTGTATCTCAAAAGCAGCCTGTAGCCGGGTGCCCCAGGGTAGCCCACCCGCCTTTGCCGGGCTGTGGGTTGTATCGAATAAACCACCTACTTACAATTCTATTTCGTCAATCTCCAAAGGCATGTCTGATTCACCCTGATACCAATTGTAACACGGGTACCCCGCCCGTTGGGTGGGCTACAGTACAGGTACAGGTGTGGCAGAACCGCTAAGGGGTCCAATGCCGTGGTTGCGGTGAGGACAATCTCAAGGAGGCAGAGCATGCCAATGATAATCTTTGAAGGACCGAGGATGGAGACCGAAATGAAAAGGGAGCTTGTCCGCGCCATTGCGGAGACGGTCAGCAGGATCACCGGCCACCTAAGAGAGATTATCACGACGCTGATCCACGAGAACCCGCCCGAGAATGTCGGGCCGGGTGGTGAGTTGCTCGTGGATAGAAAGGCTCGCGGTCAAAGCAAGAGGAAGTAACCCACTGTCGGGTTTCTCATTCCGTCCGCCAAAGGCGGATTCCATTCGGAACCCGACCTACAACTGGAAGCGTAAGGCCCCCAGCAATCTCCTCGCCAAAACTTGTGGACACTTTGCCGACATATTATACTATAAAGATAAACTGAAGATAGGAACGATATATGTGTGGAATTGTTGGTTACGTTGGCTCCAAGCAGGCTCTGCCGATCCTGTTGAATGGGCTCAAGAGGCTTGAGTACCGTGGCTATGACTCAGCAGGCATCGCCTTATTGACAAAAGACGACTTGGTGGTGGCAAAATCGGCCGGGAAGATCGCTCAGCTTGAGGAGACTATCGGCGACAAAGAATATCAGTGTACCCATGGCATCGCCCATACCCGCTGGGCAACGCACGGCGAGCCGACTCAGCTCAATGCCCACCCACATACCGACGAGAAGGGTGAGATCGCTCTGGTTCACAACGGCATTATTGAAAACTACCGGGCGCTAAGGGAATTTCTTACCCGACAGGGGTTCAAGATCAGGACTGAAACCGACACTGAAATACTCGTTCATCTGATCCGTTTCAACTACAAAGGTTCCCTGACCGAAGCTGTCCGCAGCGCACTGACTCAGGTGGACGGAACGTATGGCATTGCGGTTGTATCATCTTTGCACCCCGGCGTGCTGGTGGCCGCCCGCATGGGTTCGCCGCTGGTGATTGGTGATGGGGAAGGGGAGAACTTCGTAGCCTCCGATGTCTCGGCGATGCTGGAGTATACCAACCGTGTAGTATATCTTGAGGACGGAGAAATCGCGACGGTGACGGCGGAGGAATACAATGTTACCACTATCCAGAATGTCAAGATCACGCCGCATATAGAAGAAGTCAGTTGGACCCTTGACATGATAGAAAAAGAGGGTTACGACCACTTCATGTTGAAGGAGATTCATGAACAGTCCACCACCCTTCGCAACGCCTACCGTGGTCGTCTCAACTACGATGAGGGCATACCGCGCCTGGGTGGGCTCAACCTCCAGTACGACGAACTGCGCGAGATCAAGCGAGTAATTATCACCGCCTGCGGGACCTCGTGGCATGCCGGTCTCATCGGCAAGTATATCATAGAAGAGTTGGCTCGGGTGCCGGTGGATGTGGAGTATGCTTCGGAGTTTCGGTACCGATCGCCGATATTTGATGACCATACTATCCTTCTTGCTATCAGTCAGTCAGGTGAAACCGCTGATACACTGGCTGCCCTGCGTGAAGCAAAAAAGCATGGCGTCACGGGACTGGGGCTGGTAAACGTTGTCGGCAGCACCATTGCGCGTGAAACAGATGGCGGAGTGTATATTCACGCCGGTCCCGAAATCGGGGTGGCCTCAACCAAGGCGTTTACCTCGCAGGTTATGGTGCAGTCACTGATTGCTACCCTTCTGGCCCGCATGCGTCACCTGTCAGTGCAGCAGGGTCAGGAGATCATAGATCATATTAAGAGAATCCCCGACCAGGTGGAATCCATCCTTCGGGCGGAAGATCAGATTAAGGAGATCGCCTCACAGTACTACAAGGCCAACAATTTCCTTTATCTGGGTCGAGGCATCAACTTCCCGGTGGCGCTCGAAGGAGCTTTGAAGCTTAAAGAGATCTCTTATATTCATGCCGAGGGGTATGCGGCTGCTGAGATGAAACACGGGCCAATCGCCCTCATTGATGAAAACATGCCGGTGGTTGTCATCGCGCTGAAAGACCCCGTTTACAACAAAGTGATGTCAAACATTGCCGAAGTGCGAGCGCGTAACGGCCGTGTTATCGCAATTGCCACCGAGGGCGACACCGAGATTGCCGACCGTGTTAATCATGCCCTTTACATCCCGCAAACGTTCCGCCTCCTTACGCCACTGCTGTCAATTATTCCTCTGCAATTGCTGGCATACCATATTGCCGTTATGCGGGGATGTCCGGTGGATCAGCCACGCAACCTGGCCAAGTCAGTCACAGTGGAATAGATAGGGGCAGTAATAAAGCATAAAAAACCCGGCAGCGCTAACTGCGCCACCGGATTATTTTCAATAAGATGCAGTTATCCAGTCTATTTCACTAACAGCATCTTCTTCGTTTCTACAAATCCTTCGGTCTGTAGACGGTAGAAGTAAACTCCAGAGGAATGTCGTGAGGCATCCCAGGTGACAGTGTAGCGACCGGCGCTGAAGGAACCATCGGCTAGCACCGCAACCCGCTGCCCCAGAACATTGTAGATCAGCAGACTCACGTGGGACGGCTGCGGTAGAGAGAACTGGATCTCTGTGGTCGGATTGAACGGATTGGGATAGTTCTGAGAAAGAGAAAACTGATCAGGAATAAGTGAATTGTCACTCGCCTTTGCGCTGGTGCCACTGGTTCCGCTCATACCACGGAACTCAATCTCGTCGATGTAGACGTCATCTCGGTTATCGCTGGCGTCACATCTGAAGCGGAGTTGAGCGTTGGTCGGGAAGTTGTACTGGCTGCTGGAAATCGTGACGACCTCATTGTAGAAGGTTCCATTATTGAAGTCGGTTCCGCTGACAAAAGTAGCTACAGTCTGCCAACTGGAGCCGTTGTAGTACTGAACCCAGAAATCTTCTCCTGATTCCATGCTCTGAGCACGGAACCAGAACTCGACCTCCAGCTCGGTATAACCGGCTACATTATGACCAACAGTGTGGTAGAATGATGAAGATATACCGCTGTTATCCTGAATGTCAGCCGCGGCACTCCCCTGATGGGCGTAGGTTCCACGGGTATAACGACTGCAGTCGCCGCCGCCGTCGGTGTAGCTGCCCCAGCCGCTTTCGAAGTCGTCATAGGTGATGACCGTCCATGCGCCGGGCGGGTTCACCGTGATGTATCCAGTTTTGGTTTCGGTATCATTACCGTAAGCGTTCGTGACGGTGAGTGATACTGTGTACGTGCCGGGATCATCGTAAATATATGACGGGTTTTGCGCAGTCGACGTTCCGCCATCGCCGAAAGTCCAGTCCCAACTAGTCGGATTGCCGGTGGATTCATCGGTGAAAGTCACCTCCAGAGGCGCCGTTCCCGATGTTGGTGTGCCGGAGAATTCGGCCGTCGGAGGCGTTGGGCCAGCACTCATTCCCCTAAACTCGATTTCATCGATATACACGTCATCCGAGTTACCACTGGCGTCGCACATGAAGCGAAGCTTAGCATTGGTCGGGAAGTTGTATGTGCCGCTCGAGATGGTAACAACCTCGTGATAGAAGTTGTTGTTTTCAAAGTCGATACTTCGGGCCCAGGTCTCGACAGTCTGCCAATTGGAGCCGTCGTAATACTGAAGCCAAAAGTCTTCATTCGAATTGTCCATACTAACAGGCATGTACCAGAACTCGACTTCCAATTCCGTGAAGCCCGATACATCATAACCAACAGTGTGGTAGAATGACGAAGCCACGCCGCTGTTGTCCTGAATATCAGCAGCGCAACTGCCCTGGTGGGCATAGGTGCCGCCGGTATAACGACTACAGTCGCCACCACCGTCGGTGTAGTTGCCCCAGCCGCCTTCGAAGTCATCGTAAGTGATAACTGTCCAACCACCGCCACCGGTAACAGTAATGTAGTCGACCTTAGTCTCGACATCGGAACCGCAAGAGTTGGTCACTGTCAGGGTCACGGTATAAGTGCCGGTATCAGTATAGATATGGCTCGGGTTCTGTGCGGTCGAGGTGCCGAAGTCGCCGAAATCCCATGACCATGACGTGGCGCCGGTCGAGGCATCGGTGAAGTTGACCGTCAACGGAGCAACACCGGATGTTGGCGAACCGGAGAATGAAGCCACCGGCGGAGTGCAGGTAACTGTTATATAGTCAATCTTGGTTTCGGTATCATTACCACAACTATTCGTGGCGGTTAGAGCTACGGTATATGTTCCGGTGGAAGTATAAGTGTGGCTTGGATTTTGTGCCGTTGAAGTCTTAGTATCGCCGAAGTCCCAATCCCACGAAGTGGCACCGGTCGACAAATCAGTGAAATTAACCGTTAGCGGAACTTCACCGGAAGTCGGTGAGCCAGAGAAGTCAGCCACTGGCGGAGTGCAGGTGACAGTGATGTAGTCAATCTTGATTTCATCATCACTGCCGCAGGAATTCGTGGCAGTTAACGTTACCGTGAAAGTGCCAGCCGCGGTATATGTGTGGCTGGGATTTGTGGCTGTCGATGTCTGGGTGTCGCCGAAATCCCATAAGTACGAGGTAGCGCCGCTCGACTGGTTGGTGAAATTGACCGTCAAGGGAACCTCACCGGAAGTGGGGCTGCCGGTAAAGCCGGCCATCGGAAGATCATTGACGGTGATGTAAGCAGTCTTCGTTTCGGTGTCGCTGCCGTAGGCGTTGGTAGCCGTAAGCGAAACCGTATATGTGCCTGTCGTTGTATAGGTGTGGCTTGGGTTCTGCTGTGTTGACGTGCCGCCATCACCAAAATTCCAACTCCAACTGGTTGGGCTGCCCGAAGACAGATCGGTGAAATTCACCGTTAAAGGCACACAACCTGAAGTTGGTGATCCGGAGAAATTGGCCACCGGGGGATTGCCACCGACCGCGCTGACTGCCGCATTGGCATCCGCCAGCCCGTGACCGAAGTATTGATCCCAGCCTGACGATCCCAAATCTACAACATTATCCACCAGGTAACTCTTTACCTGATCAGGGGTCAAAGACCCGCCACCACCAGCCTTGGAAAGAATCAGCGCCGCCACGCCAGCCACGTGCGGGGAGGCCATCGAGGTGCCCTGATAGAAATAGTAGCCAAAGTTTGTGTAATTGGTGCCATCGTGGGTCTGCTGCAGAACGCCATCAACGTAACCGTCGCCATTCTGATCGACATACACATCACCACCGGGGGCGCAAAGGTCAATGTTAGAGCCGTAACTTGAGTAGTAAGACAGCGTGCTGTCGAACCTGACGGCAGAAACCGATATGCACACCGAATAAGATGCCGGGTACTGTGGCGTGCTGGTACCGGCGTTGCCGGCCGCACAAACAATCGTGACACCTTTGTTATAAGCGTACTGACAGGCATTCTGAAGAGTCGATGACGAAGAAGTTGAGCCGAGGCTCATATTGATGACATGGGCTCCGTTGTCCGCAGCATAGTAGATACCGTCGGCCACATCGCTCAGGTACCCGTTACCACTGGCATCAAGCACCTTGACCGGCATAATGCTGCAGTTAAACGCAACGCCGGTGACGCCCAGGCTGTTATTAGTCGTCTGGGCAACCGTGCCGCATACATGCGTGCCGTGACCGTTATCATCGTTGGGGTGAGAATCGTTGTTCACGTAGTCGTACCCCTGCACGAAATTAGTCCCCGCCAGGTCAGGAGCCAGACCGAAGGAACCGTAATCCTCATAAGCCACACCGCAGTCGACGATGGCTACTACGACACCCGAGCCGGTAGATAAGTCCCAGGCCTGTTCCATGTTGATCATGGGCATGTGCCACTGATAGGAATAATACGGGTCATTGGGAGTCATAAGCGCGTGGAAGATGTAGTTCGGCTCGGCATACTCAACATCCGGGTCAGCCCGGTACAGTTCAACCATTTCTTCAACGCTCTTTGAGGCGGGAATCTTAACCCGCTTGAAGCCGCCAAGCAGGCTAGTATAAAGCTCTGTCGCGCCAGACTTATCCTGGAGTGCTTTGACATTTGCGGCTTTGGCGTTGGCCTTGAACTTCACTATGATCTCACCCTCGGCATATTCCACTGTGCGAGGCCCAAAGCTTGTCTTCTTTACCTTGAAATCCTGGGCACCGAAAGCAATACTAACACTGAGAAGAAAGATCAGTGCAGTTACCAGCACTGAAACAGTAGTGATTCTTTTCATCATTCCTCCTGCGTTGCAATGAAATTGTTATGCGTATGAAATCGACACTATGGTGATATTCGTTTCACATATCACCCCCCCCGCCAAATGCTGTGCAGTTGAACTCGTTGTCCAAGATCAACCACGTGTGAAACATTGATAGCATTAGCTGTAGATGACCCATTCCCCTTATAGCCATGTGACGCTCCAGAATCTTGGCAAGGCATGGCCGGCAGCGTCAGCCTCTAATCCAATAGAACGAAGCTATGTGCAAATAGACCTCATACTATTTAATATTTTATGACACCATATTCTCTATTTCCGTCAAGTAGAAACTGATAGCGAAAGTTTCCCCGAAAAAATGTGTATTTGTTCCTTTAACTTCCCGGTCACTTGGGCTATATTCATACCGACCTCCTGTTGTCGTGAAAGGACTTGTGGTTATTTATTCACCCAATCTTACAACAATGAGGTCTCTTATGACAGGGTAAAAGTAAACGGAAAGTCTCCCCCATTTTCTGAAAACCAACGTTTCCACTTCCTGAAGAAGTCAACCCGTTGAAACACCTTACATTATATCAAATCCCGACAGATTCCTGGGGAAAGTCCCGGAAACTGATAGCAGCAGTGTCGCTTCCTGTCAAGTGTTGGGCTTGTTGAAAAACATAGAAAGCGTCATAGCGAGTCCGCCTCAGGAGGACTCACAATGACGAGAATGGGACTTTTTCAGCACTCCCAAGAAATTACGCAAGGATACGATAGTTGTTGCGTTTTGCGATATTCTACAGTTAGCTCCAGAAAAACCTGTGGATTTCTCGTCTGACAGACCATAGATTGCCTGCTATGCCGTAACCCCTTTCTGAGCAGGAACGAGGAAAACAGTATGAAAAAACTTGTGATTGTCGGCCTATTGCTGTTGGTGACATTTGGTTGCAGTAAGTCGCCGGAGGAGAAAATCTTCGCCCTCTTCAAAACTGGTACCCGCCAGGTAGACCGGTATGAATTTGATGATGCTCTGGCCACTTTCAAACAGATCGGGGAGATTAATCCGTCATCGCCAATGGGGTACTATGGATCCGGATTGGTGCTCGAGCGGCAGTCGCGCCCCTACGATGCTCTCCATGTGTATCTGTCCTTGACTAACACGTCCTCTTCGTTTGCCCCGGCCTTTGATGGTGCTCGAAGGATGTTTTCGCAACTGGGGCTCTGGGAGGACGCGGTTGTGGTGGCAGCCGAGTATGCCCGCTTGCTACCTGACGATCCCGAGGCTCATTTCGTCTTCGCCATGACTCTTATGAATGCCGATCACTGCGGTCGGGCAAGGCGGGAGTTGGACAGAGCGGTCGAGGCAGACGCAGCTCCAGCCCTAACAGGCCTAGCCAGAGCACAAGCCTACTGCCTTGAGCACAAGGCCGATTCGGCAGAAGCTGCTCTTCAGGCAGCCATATTGGGATTCCAGGACTTACCTCCGTACTATGCCCAGGCCGCTGCTTACTTCGAAGCCGCGGGGCTGATTGATTCCGCAATTTCTATGGGGCAAGCGGCTGTTGAGGCGGCAGGCGGCAATTTCGATTTAACGATCACCAACTTCCATAGGGCGCTGAAGCACAAATACTTCTTCGAAGCAAGACGGATTATTCGTCAACTGAAGGAGCAAGGGGCTCCGGAGACGGTTACAACCGGCTTAGAGATGTTCTACTACATGGCCAAAGGGGACGAGGTTCATGCCAAGGAAACCTGCAATACCTATGACAAAATCTCCTCGCAGAGCATAAGTACCTATGTCTTCGATATGGATGTCAGGGGGAGAGAAAAGGATCTGTTCACAGGTTTAAAGAATACTGCTGCTATTATCAAAATAATGGAAACCAACAACTATGATGCGGAATTCCAGGACTATATGAAATATCTCCTGAGCGTTCTGTTTGCCAGAGATTTCGACGATCTTGACGGTCTCAAGGTGCTCCGTTCTGTTCCTGCTATATTTTCCAATCACAAAGAGATCAGGCTCAGGATCGCTTACTGTCTCTATCGAACAGGGCAGATTGATGAGTACAAGGAATTGATGACCCTGCTATCGGAATACCACAGTGCCCAGCCGGACTGGCTTACAGGGCTGGCCGACATATATGGCGATCGTTTTGTCAGGGAATATGATAAGGCCGCCCAGCACTACCGGTTAGCTCTTAAATATGACAAATGGTATCGACCGGCATTGGAGAACGCAGTGATGATGTATCGCCGATTGAAGCAACCGAAAAAAGCCCTGGAGCTGTTTGCCATTTACCCTCATTTTGAGAATTGCTATCCGGAAATCTCACTGCTGAAGGCGTTATGTCTTGTCGAAAACAATGCGATTCCAGAGGGGGTTGGCTTGTTTGAACAGAACTTCCCTGCCGTGAGAGGCAACCTCGAGTTGTTCGATGAAATGACTTCTCTTCTTGACAAAAAGAACCGGCCGGAAGAAAGAGCCAAGCTCTACCAACTGCTGACGCGGATCGATGCTGACAACACCGATGCCTTGGCACTGACTGCGGAATTTGAATCTGATCAGGCCAGTTATGAGACAGCATTGGATTTGGCCGAAAAGGCCCTGTCTATTGAGCCCGGTTATATCGTAGCCTCTGTCCAGAAGGCGCGGGCGCTGTATAGACTTGGGAAACGCAGTGAGGCTTTCGAGATTTTTGAAAGGAACCTGATCGAAAGCCACCATCATGCAGATAACAACTACTATTTTTCCAGACTCCTCTCTGAGGAACAGACAGACCCGCAACGAGCGGCAAATCTTGCAAGACGAGCGGTATTTGATTCGAGCCACGACTTGAGGGCATGGATGAACCTGAGCTACGTATACTTCCAGATAGGCCGTTATGACTTCTCTTGGGGAGAAGCCTTGAAGGCCAGCCGATCGCACAAGGATGAGCCGGAACCGTTCTTCAGAATAGGCATAGCCATGTATATGAGAGGAGAGGAGAAGGCAGAGGTAAAGGAAAACCTTGAGAAGGCTATCGAGCTTGGTCTAAAGGGTGAGGATTTGGAGACGGCCAGGGCAACACTCAAGAAGCTGTGATAGGGTAGCTCGCCCGAGGTGCACCGCAAACTCTGTCGCGAGAACGGCAGGGCTGCGGCGTTTGCTCCGGGGCAGTGAATATCGTTGAACGACTTGCAATGTCGCAAAAAAGAATAACTGTCTTGGTCACCGGCGGCGCCGGCTATATTGGCTCGGTACTGGTCGGTCGGCTATTGAACGGAGGATACCGCGTTCGAGTCTTGGATAACCTCTCTTTCGACGGCAGGGCCTTGCTATTATACTTTTCCCATCCGAACTTTGAATTCGTACGCGGCGACATTCGTAATGAAAAAGACGTAGATCGTGCCCTTGAAAGTATTGATGCCGTTGTGCACCTCGCCGCCGTGGTTGGAGACAAGGCCTGTCGGCAAAATGAGAAATTGGCGACCGAAGTTAACAGAGAAGCCTCGGAGATGCTGTGCGAAAAGGCAGTTGCACACAAAGTAAAACGGTTTGTCTTTGCCTCGACCTGCAGCAACTATGGCAGAACGGACACAAGCGCCGCTTATGTAGACGAAGCCTCACCGCTAAATCCGGTATCTCTGTACGCTGAGTTGAAAGTAGGTTTTGAGAAATACCTGCTGGGCCTGGGTCTACCTGACTTTGCGCCGACCTGCCTCCGTTTTGCGACGGTGTATGGACTTTCCGGCCGTCCACGGTTTGATCTGACGGTCAACGAGTTCACCCGGGAGCTGTTGTTTGGCAGAAAGCTTGAGATATATGGCGAACAGTTCTGGAGACCCTACTGTCACACTTTTGATCTTGCCACGGCGTGCGTCATGGCGCTCGAAGCGGAGTCATCCATTGTTGCCTACCAGGCTTTCAATGTCGGGGATACATCGGAGAATTATCAGAAGGAAAAGCTGGTTGAACTCATTCTTAGCGAACTGCCGCAGATGCGGGATAACGTCTCCTATGTTCACCGGGATGATGATCTGCGAGATTACCGCGTAAACTGCGACAAGATACAGGGGAAACTTGGTTTTTCAATTGCCAGGCGAGTCCCTGACGGGATAAGGGAAGTTATTCTTGCCATCAAATCTGGAGTGATCGAGAATCCCGATGATTCACGTTATTGTAACGCATAGTCGAATGGGGAACCATCGCGAGGGTCTGGGAGAAAGAACTTTGATATGGAAGCTGTGATACTCGCGGGAGGCAAGGGGACAAGGCTGCAACCGTACACGGCAGAGATTCCCAAACCGTTGGTCACTGTGGGTGATAAGCCGATTGTCGAGATCCTTCTGACGCGGATGAAAAAGTGCGGCGTGAAGAAAGTTTACCTTGCCGTTAACCATCTTGCCCATCTGATTATGGCTGTGCTTGGTGATGGCAGGCGATTGGGAATGGAGATAGAATACTCCCACGAAGAGACGCCGCTGTCGACCGTGGGGCCGCTCAAGTTGATTAGGGATATCCCCGAGAACTTCATCGTCGCCAACGGTGATATCCTAACTGATATCGATTTCAAGACCCTGTTCAACAACCACATCAGAAGCGAGGCCAGAGTAACAGTGGCAACGCAACAGAGAACGACGAAGATTGACTATGGCGTCCTCGAGATCGGAGCTGACGGCGCTCTCACTGGATTCTGTGAGAAACCAGCATATACCTTCACTGTCTCGATGGGGATCTATGTTTTCTCACGAGATATTCTGAAACTGGTTCCGGAAGGCCGGCACTTTGGCTTTGATGACCTCATGTCGGCGCTGCTTGAGCGTCGAGAACCGATAAACATGTTCCCGTTTGATGGCTACTGGCTTGATATCGGCCGTCCCGATGACTACGAGCAGGCCAACCGGGACATTGATAAAATACACCGCTTGATAGATTGACACCAAATGGTAGACGGATATGTAGGCTCTGCAGCGGCGACGGGACATTCACCGGAGAGGACAAACTGGCTATTGACTTGGCATAATGCGATCTGTTATACTTGACCGTGTACAAGAGAGATCTTACCTGTATTAAGGACTGAACAGTGGGTATGCCGGCAGCAAGAATAGGTGATACCACCGCCCATGGTGGCGTTATTGTCGCAGGGGAACCGACAGTGCTGATTGGCGGCATGCCTGCTGCCCGGCTGGGTGATATGCATACCTGCCCCATACCCGGGGCGCCTCCGCCGCCGCACGTCGGCGGGCCGATTATCTTGGGCAGTTTTACGGTGTTGATCGGCGGCAAGCCGGCGGCACGAGTTGGGGATATGTGCACCTGTACCGGCCCCCCGGACTCTATCGTCATGGGCTGCACTACCGTCTTGATCGGTGATGGCGGTGGTGGGGGAGGTGGCGGTCCCGCAGGGGCAGGTGGCAAGAAAGCAGAAGGTGAGAAAGGCGCTGATGCTGGCAAGTCCAAGGATCTGGCTGATGGCTCCGGAGCCGGAAACGAAGCCGAGACGGAAAACCATTATATCGATGTCAAGTTCAAAGATAAAGGGGGAAAGCCCATTATGGGGGTGGGCTACAAGATCAAAGCTCCGGACGGCACAAGCGATAGGAGCACTGCCTTCGGCAAGATAAAAAAGACCGGCGTGGAGCCCGGCAACCACGACATCGAACTGAAAGCAATCACGAAGGCCGAGTGGTCGCAGAAGCAGGCCCGTGTCGGGGATACCGTGAAAATGCTGGTCGAGACGGCCGGTTTCGAAGCGGGGACAAAGGCTACCCTTGAAATCTGGCGGCAGGACATAAACCAGTCGCCCGGGAAGATTAAAACTATTCCCGACGTTGAAGTTCGTGGCGACAAGATAGAAGCAGATTGGCAGTACGAATACGAAGATCAGCCGGACGACGAGGCACCGTCGCAACCATCCAAGAAGCTGTCAGCTCCGCAGTACTTTTTCACCGTGGGGGTTGACGACTATCAGGCAAGGTCGGGCATGCTGGAATATCGTGACTGGATTGAGATTAAGCTCAAGGACGACGATGGCAATGCCGTAGCCAATGAGGCATACATTCTCCGTCTATCGAACGGAACGGTGCGCCAGGGTAACCTGGACGGTAACGGGTACAAAAAAGAAGAGCAGGTTCCTCCCGGCGAGTTTCGGGTTGAGTTCCCTAATCTATCCAACGTAGGCACTGAGGACTGAGTAACTAACAGGGTCTGAACTTGGCCAAAGGGAATAAAGTCAAGCACAAGGGTATAGCCCTTCCGGGAATGACGAAGAAAAAGCCGGCCGTCTTTGTTAAAAACCCCAAGATCAAGATTAAGGCCCGCAAAACGGAATACGTGGTAGTATTGAACAAAGACGGCAACTTGACGGCCACATACCCGATTCTGGAGTTTCGAATAACCAACGGTCCGCCCAATTACTATCTTGACGTCCAGGTGGCCCGTCGTTATTCCAAAGCGCTTTCCGGCGGCCCGGGGCTGGCCGGCGCCTGGGACAAGTCTAAAAAGGTCAAGGACCGTTTCTGGCAGCGCCCTTTCAGCAGTTGGTCCAATGGCCAGAAAACACTCCGCCTTGACGCTAGTGGCAAAGCAACCTATAAGATGCCCCTCAAATGGTGGCGCGACCTGGCCCGTCTTCCAATGAAGAAATTCGTTACTACTAAGATGTACTACCGGGTGCTGGCCTTTAAAAGCGTTTACGAAAAGAAGATTATCGCATCCACCCAGGACGGCAAGCATGGAAGCGCGCCTTCCGTCAAGATAAGGAATAACCTGATTAAGTTCCGTGTCTATAAACTGCGCTATCATAAAGACAGCAGCACTGCCGGTATGTGGCGACGATTTGCTCGGATTGAGTTCAGGGTTCGCGAGGACAACACAACTGACATGTACAATATGGTGCAGTGGAAGAAGGGTGGGCGTGTCTGGGAGGATAAGACTCATGTCTGGGGCGTAACGGACTACAATGTCCAGCACACCAGCAAATATCCCGCTTGGCAGATTGATCGGGTCAAAACCAATCCCCGGTACTGGGATGGCGATCCTTACACCAAGGCCACTGATGCCAAGCTGAACAAGAAGACAGCTTACTATACTGACGATGTCAGCTGCGGACCGCCCTACGGTGGACACACGCGGGTTGATACCAAGATCGATTTTATATCGAAAATGCACGTGAACGGTAATATACCTGCCAATGTCACAATAAAGAGTACTACCCATTTACCAAGTGGTAAGGCAGACGTAATCAAGGGAGTCATTGATGAGAAGAAGACTCCGATCTTAGCGGAGATACCATGGAGTGCAAAGATGCGGGTGTACACCGATTCTTCGGGCTCACTAAAGTTCAAGCGGCTCTAGCCGTAATTATTTTGCTTTGCGGTTGCCAGACGGAGGTTGAAATGAATGAAGCGAATAGCAAGCTCCTCAAGGTACTAAACGACCAATCACTGGCCTTGCGCGATAGGTTTGATGCGGCGCAGTCGTTGGGCTTTTCGGGAAATGCCGAGGTAGTGGAACCTCTCAAAGAGTTTCTCCAGCGGGAGCGTCCTCCCGATGAAGATTACATTGATTATGATCCACGCATTGACGAGCGTTTGTGTGATATCGTCGTGGTCGATGTTCTGCATGAACTCGGTGATGATTCTCAATGGAGCTATCTCCTGGAAGCGGTAGCACATGCAGGGTCCGGGCTCGGCCAGAGGATCAGGGAAAGTGATCTGGCGGCTGGAGTCATCTTAAAGATCGGCTCCACAAAACTGGTGCAGCAACTGATCGCATTGTGTGAAGGGGATCAGGAACCTGTCCTCGCCAGCGCGGTGCAAACACTGGTTGCTGTGGGACTACCGGAACCGCCCACGCATCAGCCTGTCGAAGAGTTGTCAGGCTTTTCAGATGCCATCGAAATGACACCACTGATGCTTGCTGACTATTTCTCTGATATTGCCAATCTCTCAAAAGGGGCATTGGTACTCACCGAGGAAGTGCAGACATCACTTTCCGAAGACAACTACCAGATCGCTGATGGCGAGGCAGAACAAGTCACTTTGTACGAAGTGCTTACAGAAGACTTGCGGATTTACAGCCTGGCCTATTTTCTTCGAGATGACAAGGTATACATCTGCTCCCTCCGCGAAGCGGCTCAGCGGTGGCGAGACTGGTGGCGTGAATACGGTGACCAACTGGTGTACCAGGAAGAGCAATCCCGTTTCGTCCTCAAAGGTGAGCGTTAAAAATGGTTGATTCCAAAACAAATGACCAATTTCAGATTGACCTCCCCGACGGCTGGGAGGACCGGACGGTTCACTATTTTATGGGGCCGGACGACAGCGGCGTGCAACACATGCTCAATCTCGTCGTTGACAGGAATGTGTCAACCGATGATGTTAGCGAGTATGCCCGGGATCGCATCGACCAGATAATTGATACTATGCCAGCGGCGGAGATCCTCAAGGAGGAACAAAAGACGCTTGCCAGCGGAGTTGAGGCGTACGAGGCTATATACAAGTGGGTGCCGCCGAATGGCAAGGTGACGTTTCAAAAGCTGGCGTATATGATACGTGACGGTGTCGCTTACTCTTTCAGTGCAAACTTTTCCAAGAAAACAATCAAGACTATCGGCGTGGAAGTGGATAGGATTATAGAGAGCTTTGAGCCCGGCCCTGCTGGGCAAGACGTTGATTGATGGATGTTCAGGCTGTCTCTAAAGTTGGCTATGGAGGTTATATAGATGGCAAGACTAATTGTGGTCCGGCCTCCCGTGAGTCCTGTCATTCCTGCGGAAGCAGGAATCCAGTAGGAGACATTGTAGGTAAACAAACACGTTACAAACGGTAGACGGGCGTGATAATAACGATGGATTCCCGTTTTCACGGGAATGACAAAATCGCTTCCTTTCCTTTAGGCACCACTTCTGGGACAGCTTCGGTATGGACCTGAAATTCACCAAATCGACCGACGCCGAGCATGAGATCGAGCTTGAGTCCTCGCTGATTTCCGCCTCGTGGCGTTCAGGTAAGGCCATTGCCGGGCAGACTGCCACCTTTGAGGTTCTTACTGCTTTTGTCGGCGAGGGGGCTACGATAAAGATCAAAGGAAAAAGCGAAAATGGGAAAAAGCTGGGCAAGATCAAGGATGTCATTAAGCGAAACAAGTACGTCGGCGAGTTTGAGATACCCGAAGACACCGAGCTTGATGACATGATCTATTTCGAAGTCAAACTGCCGAAAAACGACCTTGAGGGTGAGTCCAATCGCATCCCCGTTTTCCCACCGGTGCAAGTCTTTAACATGAAGTGGAGCGCGAAGGAGGCGAGACGGGGGGACGTTCTAACCCTCTCAGCTGATGTTAACGGGCTGCGAGACCACACCGAGATCACCGTCATCATCTACGATTACGACCGCGACAGCGCCCATGACAAGATTATTGAACTGCCGGCGACAGTTATGGACAAGCGAATTGAACTCCAGTGGGAGTTTGAATACCACGAGGACACCGACGAAATCCCAACTCAAGAGGAGCTTGACAAATACGGCGGTAAGTACAATCCTCCTGAGTACTTCTTCACCATCAAGGTCGAGGACACCGAATTCGGCGTCGAGCAGGAATCGGGGCTGTTGGAGTTCAAGGATTGGATTGAGATTGAGTTGCTGGACGAAGATGGAAATCCAGTTGCTAATGAGGATTATATCCTGCATCTGCCCGATGGGCGACAGAAGCAGGGGAAGTTGGACACAAACGGCCGGGCTAGGGAGAAAGATATTCCACCGGGGAGTATCCCTATAGAGTTTCCCAATTCCGATGCTGAACACTTCTATAGCGATGAGAATGAGGAGTGATGGCTGAACCTGCGGCAGTTAAGCCGAACAAGGTCCGTCGCCCCAGCGGCAAGAAAGCTCGCATTCGCAGAGCGACACGCCGTATCGATAAAGTGTTTCCAGGCCGTGAATACCACCAATATATCAATATGACTCAGGGTGCTAACCGCACAAAACATGGTCGCAAGATCACCATAAAAGCAAGAGTCAAACCCCGAAAAGCTGGAATCACAGTGGAGTGGACACTGGATAAACCTGGTCCGGGGAAGAAAGCCAACCGCGCCGGTCTGGCTCCTGCCAAGCGCGCTTTCCTTTCTGCAGTCTCAAGCACAACGGACGACAAGGGCATCGCAGAGGTCACTCTTACGCTATCAACTTATGGCGGCGATAGGTTCCGGGTCGGAGCGAGGATCAAGGGTCGCCGGAAATACAAAAAGTATTCCGGATGGTTCCATGTGTGGCGCAAACTTTACTTTGACATCGCCGAGATGAAGACCAAGGACGGAACTGGCAAGTATGGATTATCCGCTGCTGTCGTGAACAGGATAAAAAACGGTTATGCTAAGGCGTTTATTGAGCTGAAAGACACTGGCAAACGGCACCTCGGCGACTACAAGGATAATTTCGACACTGTCGAGAAAGGATTCAAATGGGGAGACAAATACTGCGCTAATAATGGCGTCCCCCAGAAAGTACACTTTTGTGTCATTGACCATGCTTCGCCCCTACTCGGAAGCTATGGGGCGAAAACCAAGTGGGTTGCCGAGGAAGCTAACGCTACCCCGTTTACATCCACTGCGAAAATCCGCCCCTATGATTTCGCCGGGCACAATTGGGTGGTTAAGGTAGAATACGAAGACACAATTTCGGTGCTGGGCGTATCGGTGAAAACATGGAAAGCTTTCACTCCAAAGGTGGAGATGGTAGGAACGAGAGGGAAGCGTAAATTCAAGATAGATTTCGCGGGCACAGGATTAACGCCCTCAGCCGCCAATAAGGTGAAGTTTCGGCTAACGTATCTTCAGGCTGGATCGTATGGGGGTTGGGGAGGTTCAAACTGTCTTCATCTGCTCATTTGCAAAGGCGAATATCTGGATCTAACAACTGAGGCTAACGCCAACAACCAGATCGTCGTGGCCTGTATGCACGAGGTTGGCCATGCAATGGGCTTGGTGGCATCAACGGTAGCTTGGCATGATGCGTCGCATTCAGCTCATTGCAAGTATAACAAGTGTACTATGTGGTTTGAAAGCAGCCCCGGAAACGAAGCTTTTCATGACGAGGCAACCAGTGATCCCGGGTGCCGTACGTTCGTGCGCGAGACGGAGTTGACCAGGAATGTGTTGCAACCAAAGTGGAAGTTCCCCCGGTAGGTTCATGGCAGGAGTTGCGGGTCGTTTCTTCTTGCTTTTGACAATATACGTATTGTCATTATGCCTGGGTACAGTCACAATTGCTGAGATAAGTAATGACAAAGGAGATACAAATATGGAGTTCCCCAGTTTTGAGCCGGTTCCCAAGTCGCCTGAAATAGAAGACTTGGGGGTTGCAGTTACTCTGGACGTCGCGGAATTCAAGGTCGGCGAGCCAGTGCCCATGTTCGGCAGCTATGTCATTGATGGCGAGTTCATGCAGAAGTGTAACGATGAACCCGATACGTGGATATTTCTTATAGTCATCAGAAGAGACAAACCAGGCGTCTGGTCAAAACCGGTTTTGGAGAAACCGAATCTGGCTCCGGTGCCTTCTCAGGAAGACGAGGCACCAGGCCCAACGGTTCGGAGTGGGGGCTACTTCAATCTCGATCTGCGTGGACATATGAGCCTCCCGGACGAGCCCGGCAGCTATTGGCTGATAGTATCTATGGGAAACTATATCACTGAACGGATATCGTTTGAAATACGTGAGTAGCCGCTGGTCCTCGGCGAGATCCAATCCTACGGTTTCAGTGAGAGGCGGGCTGACGGATGATTATATCGCCTCGTGATTCGGGTAAACGTGACGCGAGACCTTGGATCGGGTGAGGCAACAAACTTCTTGACTTTTTGTCAGAGATTTGCTATAAGGCTTTTTGAACAATAATTCGATACCACTGTTCCTGGAGGTTGAGTATCAAAGGACTGTTTTAAGGATGAGAGGCGTCTTGAAGTAATGGATATAGCCAGCTATTCATCGGATTCACGGGCAGTTATCAAAAACGCCAGGGAAGTTGCTGCAGAGTTCAGGCACCCCGAAATCGAGATTGAGCATCTCCTTGTAGCTGTCATTCGCCACGAAGGGTCTGAGGTGGAGTCAATTCTCAATCAGCTTGGCAAAAGCCGGGCCTTCATCGAATCAATGGTCGAAGAGCACCTCAAAGAGCAGTCCAGCCGGTCATCGGCGCGTGATAATCTCAGTATTGCGCCCTCGGTACAAGAAGTGCTAACGCAGGCGATTGAGGAGAAAGCCAAGCTGTATGATCCCCTCGTTGAGCCTGAGCATATCTTCATTGCTATATTCGACCCTAAAAGCAAGCTTTCGCCCTATGTCCGCGACAAGATCGACATTTCTAAAGAGGATTGCTACAAGGCTATCGCCGATAGCAAATCGGTAGCAGAGATCGCAACCGCCGCACCCGTGTCTGGAGAGGGAAAACCTGCCGGTGAGGGTAGAAAAGAAGTGGCGGGAACTCTTCGGTACTGTGTCGACCTGACCAATCAAGCCGCCGCCGGTGAGTTCGACCCCATGATCGGTCGTGAAAAGGAGTTGCAGCAAACAATCCAGATTCTGTTGCGTCGGCGCAAAAACAGCCCGGTTCTGGTCGGCGGCGCCGGGGTCGGCAAATCGGCCATCGTGGAGGGATTTGCTCAGGCAGTGATTGACAGCAAGGTACCCAAAGCGCTTGATGGCGTGAAAGTCATGCAGGTCGATATGGGCTCGCTTGTGGCCGGTGCCAAGTACAAGGGAGAATTTGAAGAGCGCTTCAAAACCCTGGTAGGTGAAGCGGTCAAGTCGGCGGGGAAAATCATTCTTTTTATTGATGAAATTCACACTATCACCGGAGCAGGAAGTGGCGGCGGTGGGATGGATGCTGCCAATCTCTTGAAACCGGCTCTGGCGCGTGGTCAGATTCGCCTCGTAGGCGCCACCACGGAAGAAGAATACACCAAGTATCTTGAGAAGGACAAGGCGCTTGACCGGCGCTTTGAGCGGGTGAAGGTCGAGGAGCCCAACGAGGAAGAAGCGGTGCGAATTGTCAAGGGTGTTCTTTCCAAGTATGAGGAGCACCATAAGATTACCTATACCCCCGAGGCGGTCGTCGGCTCCGTTAAGTACGCCCGCCGTTACCTGAGCGAGAGGAATCTGCCGGATGTCGCCCTGGATATTGTCGATGAGGCCGGTTCCGAGTTCAGCGTCAAAGAGGAGTTCGCTCGAAATGCAATTCCCCTGTTGACGGAACAGATTTCTGAGATTGAAAAGCTGATACAATCATGCGACGGGAAAGACCCGCAAAAGGATGTAGAGGAATTCGAAAAGCTACAGGCAGCCTATGATGGGTTTTCGCGCGGCGTGGACAGGCTGCATGGGTTCTGGGGGTACCGCTTGGAGGTTGCTACAGGAGCAGACAAATGACAGTCAATAGCGTGAACCTGGCTGAACTCAAAAAGGTTTTTCAAGAGAAAGTCGAGCGCTTGAACGACTTGAAACCTGTTGTCGATACGCTGGAGCATAAAATCGACGATGCCGACGTTGCCGCTGTAGTTGCTCGTCGAACCGGCATTCCTCTATCCAAGATGCTTACCGCGGAGAAGGACCGCCTGGTGAACATGGAGTCGTTCCTTTCAAAAAAGATTGTTGGGCAGGAGAAGGCCATCAGCGGCATCGCCAATGCTGTGCGAAAGGCACGAGCTGGTCTGAAGTTGCCGAACCGTCCGGTCGGGTCGTTTCTGTTTCTCGGACCGACGGGCACCGGTAAGACCTATTTGCCAAAACTGCTGGCGGAGTTTCTCTTTGATGACAAAAACGCCATGGTGCGGCTGGATATGTCCGAGTTTATGGAATCCCACTCGGTGGCCAAGATGATCGGTGCGCCTCCGGGATATGTCGGCTACGAGGAAGGCGGCGTTCTCACTGAAGCGGTTAAGCGTAAGCCGTTCTCGATAGTGCTCTTTGACGAAGTTGAAAAGGCCCATCCGGATGTTTTTAATGTCCTCTTGCAGCTTCTTGACGACGGCCGTCTGACCGACGGTCAAAGCCGCACAGTTGACTTCTCCAACACGATTGTCGTTCTGACCTCCAACTACGCCGCCGACCGCATTCTTGAGGCCGACCGCGAAGGGAGAGAGCTTGACATGGAGGAAGTACGGGGCTTTCTTTTCACAAAGTTTCGCCCGGAGTTTCTAAACCGTTTGAATGATATTATTATCTATCATACATTTACCCAGGACCAGGTAGAAGTGATTGCCGGGCTCGAGTTTGAACAGGTGTCCACGTTGCTTAAAGACCAGAACATTAAGGCCACTTTAAGCCCCGAGGCAAGACACAAGCTGGCCACCGACGGCTACACGATCGAGCTTGGAGCCCGGCCCATCCAGCGGATTATCGAAAAGGACATTATCAACAAGATGTCGGTGGATATTATTACCGGAAAAGTATCCCCCGGTGACCATATCATGATTGATGTCAAAGATGATACATACATCTTTACCAGGGAAAAAGAAGCTGATATTCAATAAACTATTTAATTGGAGGAGGAGATGGCAAAATTCATTCTGGGAGCCACTGAGCGGATTCAGAGAGACGACTCCGTCCCGGTTGAGCTCCTTCCTTCCAATAAGTTGCTCTATGCCGCGCGTTTGAACAGCGATGATGACCCCGATGTAACGCCGACCAAATGCAACAACCTCAAGGAGGTCTTTGAGAAATTCCGGCCATCCTTTTCGGCAGAACTGGAAACGGCCGAAGGTGAACCGGTCAATACCAGTTTTGAAATAAAGGCCATGAAGGACTTCACTTCGAAGGAATTGATTGAGAAAAACGACTATCTCCAGAAGACCTATTACCGTAAGGAGATGATGGCCGATCTGGACAAACAGTTAAAGAAAAACAACGCCCTCAAGAAGACGCTAAACGACAAAGAGAAAAAAGAAGCGCTGTTGAAGGCGGCCAAATACTACATTGACCTTCTCAGTGAGTAAGGAGGCGAGTTATAAAAATGGGTGAAGAGGAAAAAAACCAACCGCAGCCGCAGCCGGAACAGGCTGCCGAAGCCAAGCCGGAAGCTCCAGTAGCTGAGAAGGTATCCGAGGATGAGTTCGCTTCTATGCTGAGCGATTCCTTCGGCGATTTCAGCAAGTTAGCCGCCCTGCTGCCATCGTTCAAAACAGCCGATGGCGACCTGGTGCGAGGCGTTGAATGGCTTGATCCAAAAAAGGATTTCCAGCGTAAGGAGTTCCTGACAAAAAAGGATTTCGCCACCCAGCGCAAGCTCCTGGCAGAGCGGCTCAAGGTGTGGATGGAGAATCTCTCCAAAGCCGACAAGATCGACGACATTCGCAAAGATTTAAACGAACAGGCGACCAAGC
Organism: uncultured Ignavibacteriales bacterium; assembly: GCA_964416195.1. Lineage (GTDB taxonomy): Bacteria > Zixibacteria > MSB-5A5 > GN15 > FEB-12 > CAYQDB01. Next base: position 90,409 of record CAYQDB010000004.1, on the reverse strand, counting down.
TGGAGGCCAATCTCGAAAAGAACATGAAAAAGGTACACAAGGCCAACCGTGAACTTGAGACCACTTACCGCGCCGTCGACAAGTTCTTCGCTAACGCCCAGCAGGAACCGGATGAAAAAGTGAATGCGTATTTTGCGAATGTTAGCTCCGAAGAACTGACCAATCCCAACGATCGGGAGAAGTTTGAACAATTGACCAAAGCCATCGCCGATCTCTATCGCGAATGGAGCGTCAAGGAATGTTTCTCAATGGCTGTAATTCCGGGCTATCTGGGTAGCGTAGAGAACATTGACACCGTAGCTCGGCAGTTGGGCTTGCCAAACAAGGTCCATGTCATGACTGATCTTCCCAATTTCGAGAAGTTCGAAGAAGTTATGGACATGCTGGAGGACCCGGCTTATGCCAATCTGCCCGGCATCGACAACTACAAGCAGTATGTCTCCGTGTTTGCTAACTATATCCTGGCTCGCAGCGCTAACCAGTACGAAGACGACGACATGTGGATCCCACCTTCTGCGGCTGTAGCAGGCAAGATGTACCAGGGTGACACGATTGTCGGTATGCAGCAGCCGATGGCCGGCTTCAAGTACGGCAAGATTGCCGATGCCAAGTATCTGCGTTTCAGGGCCAACCAGCCGGACGCCAGCAAGATTAACGAGAAGGGCATAAACCCGATGGTCAGTTTCGAAGGTACGGCCGTGGCGATGGGTGCGGCGACTCTGTTCACGAAAGAGACATTCAATGTCTACTCGATCCGGCGGACATACGACTACGTGTACAAGACTCTGCGGAACTACCTGAACAAGCAGACATTCTCGGTTATTGACCAGAAGTTCATTGATACTATGCGTCGGGATATCGACAAGTTCATGAAAGCCATAAGCGGCGGTGACAACATCCTCCAGGACTACAAGGTGGAGATCTTTGCCGACGAGGAGATGCGCAAGCGGCAGGAAATCGATATCAAAGTTGCCTTGAACCCGAAATACCCGGCCCGCACCTTCAATATCGAATTCACCGCCTGGAACGAAGACAACCAGACGAATGTGAAGGACAAGTAGCGATCTGATGTGATGAACCGAATACAAACACATAGCATCAATAAACCAACAAAACGCAAGGAGAGTAGCGATGCCGCACAGACCAACTCTTGAGATTGACGGCGTGGAGTATCCGCACGTGTATGAGGTTTCCTACGAAGTCTACACTTCCAAAGATGAAACCGGGCGCCCCACTGACCGGGCTCACTTTGGCGTGATTAAGATCACCGTGGAGTCCGACGAGGCTGGGAATGTGGATCTTGCTCGGTGGGCAATGGACACGAGCAAGCCCAACTGGAAGTCGGGTAAGGTCACGTTCTACAACAAGGATTCCGCAGTTATGAAAGAGCTAAGCTGGACGGATGGATTCATAACCAAATTCGTGGAGACCATCCCACACGTTAAGAACCATCCTGACGAACAGATCTATCAGTACTTCGAGATATCGGCAAACCAGTTGATGGTGGCGGATGCCACGATAGCCAACTACTGGGAGAAATAGGCAAATTCATCTCTGCCGGGTAAACGGATCGGTTGCCCGGCAGAGGTACTGTGAATAACCAGGGTTGGTATCTATGGCAGCTCTTCAAACAGCGGCGGAATGCCGGGTCCGAGTAGATAACAAGGAGATCAAGTACGACATCTCTTCGGTCCTGTTGGATCAGTTTGTCGATGATCATCACATTCTCAAGATGAGGATTCGGCAGCTTGGTAAGGCCTCGTCCGAAAAAGACTTCGATGATCCGTCTAAGTACACTTCCTTTCTGGGCAAGGCGATCTCGGTAACAATCACACCCTACGGCGGTGTGATTGACCCGGCACGTAACCTGGAATTTGTCGGCCTGGTAACCGAGGTGAGCCTGGAAAACAGTATCGATGGGCTCAACACTGTGCTGGTGACCGCACACAGTCCAACGATTGCGTCAGATGGCGCCCGGCAGAATGCTCTGTATCACGAGCTGAGCGCCAGCGATATCATCAATTCCATTGTTAGAAAATACCCTATTACTGTCGGCACGATTGATGCGACCAAAGGTTCGCTGAAGTACAGCGTTCAATATCGCGAAACCGACTATCAGTATATAATGCGGTTGTCCTCAAAGAGCGGGATGTTCGCCTTTTATGACGGCAAGGAATTCAGCCTGGCCGGCGCTTCCAGCGCCAAGAGTGAGGAGCTGGTCTGGCGAGAGTCGCTGGGGGCGTTTTCCATGGGACTGGGGACCGGTATCGAAAAGATCGGTTCACAAGTTTATGATAACTCCAAAAAGGAGGTATATGAAAGTGAGACCTCTGGAGCCCTGAGGACATCCCTGTCAGGTTTGTCAAAGGTGTCCCATGATGCCTCGAAGGAGATGTACCCGGATGCAAGTTTCACGTCGGGCTTGAAGTCCGGCAGCCAGGGGGACCTGGATCAAGCCCTTGAGCTTGTGAGGGAAAGCGTTGTTGGTGGGATGGTCACTTGTCACGGCCAGTCCACTATTCCCGCGGTGGCTGTCGGGCACTGCGTCAAGATCAAGGGGATGGATAAGTTTGACGGCCTGTTCTGGGTCAAGTCGATCAAACACATGTTTGACGAGAGCGGGAAATACCACAACACGTTTACCTGTACTCCTCTGGATATAGCTTTCCCCCAACGGAAGTTTGCCCGTACACTGTTTACAGACCTCCAGACCGGCCTTGTGGTTGACACCGACGATCCCGATCAGCTCGGTCGGGTAAAGATCAAGTTTCACTGGAACGTGAAGGATGCCTCCAAAGCTGCCCCCGAGATCTGGGTACGGGTACTCACCCCGCACGCCGGAGAAAAAAAGGGTTTCTACTGTCTTCCGGAGGTGGATGACGAGGTCCTGATTGGTTATGAACAGGGCAATCCCTCTCTGCCTTTGATTCTGGGAAGTCTGTACAATGGCAAGGACATCCCCCCGGTAGACCATCCCGTGGGCTGGAAGGGCGCAGATAACAACCTCAAGCTATTTCGCACCAAGAGCGGCAATGAGATTTATTTTTCTGATACCGATGGATCCGAAGCTCTTGTCATCGTTCAGAAAGATAGCAAGAACTCGATCACGCTCACACTTGACGGCCCGAAAATCGTCATCGAAAGCCAGGGCGATATCAGTCTGAGCGGCGCCAACATCAGCCTTGAGAGTACCAGCGGCGACATAACCCTCAAATCCGCAGCAGCCATCAAAGAAGAGAGCACGCAGGACCTGCAGCTCAAAGCCGGCGGCAATCTCAAAAGCGAAGCGAGCATGAATCACGACGTAAAGGCTGGTATGAATGCGACTCTGGAAGGCGGCGTCATTGTGACCGTAAAGGGTTCACTGGTGAAAATAAATTAAGTCTGTTCGATGGAATACCTCGCCATTCCCCTGATCCTCCGCGACGGCTATCTACCTAGGACTGACCTGAAGCAGTCATTGGCCTATTCGATTGGTCTGCTTTTGAGCACGCGCATGGGTACGATTCCCTTCGACCGGGAGTTTGGGTGTGACCTCTGGGAAAAGGAATACTCTGATATTCTGATGGCCAGCAAGGCGGATATCAGAGCCAGTTTGAGGAACGCTATCGACAAGTATGAGAAGCGACTGTATAACGTCTCGGTCTCTTTTGTAAACGTCGCCAATAGCCATCCTCATGCACTGGGAGTTGTTGTAAAAGTGAGTGGAAACTATCACGATGGCGACGAAGAAGGGAAATTTGAAGCCGATTTCGCGCTGGGGTAACCGTTCCCAACAGGGTAGGTAAAGTATAGACGTGGACAAGTCACGCTCATCGGAACAGATTTTCGCTGATATGCACCGCCAGTTGCGGGCTTGGGATAACCAGATTCCCGAATCTCCCGAACGGCTGGATCCGATAGTGAGAATCCTCCTGCAGTTGTACTCAGACCAGCTTTCGAGAATCGACAGGAGACTGGATGTTACCTGGGATGTTGCAACCGGCTCGCTGATAAAGTCACTTTCGCCCGAGAGCAAGCGGTGGCCGGTGCCTGCTTATACTGTCATGCGTTGCCTGCCGGTAGACCCTGAAGTCGAAGTTGATCCTCACACACGCTTTTTCTATAAAGAGAAGCGTGAAGGTGGGCAGACCTTTTTTTTCTCCTCTCTACAGAATGAGAAACTGTTTTCTGCACGGGCCAAGCATATCTTCCTGAGACTCGAGGATTCGATCATAGACCTCTCGCCGGTTGCAGAGGGGGAAAAGTCCCCAGCAGCAGTGGCGCCTCCCACGATTCCCTCAAGCGGTCTGGGACAAGTGTTTGTTGCAATTGATTACAGCGGCCAACCGACGGCTCTGTCCGGGGCTGTACTATTCTTGAAGGCGACGTCGCCCGTACAGAAACAGCTCCGCTGGGCACGCTGGTATCCCGGCTCCAGGGTCGGATCGTTTCACGAGGACTGCGGTTTCTGCCCCGGTCTTGCCGGTGGTATTGACCAGATACTGGGCTCCGGCGAGCAGGAGAGGGATTGGGGCGGACTGCGAACTAATGCTGATCTTTTGAAACCGCTCGAAGACAGCTTTATGGTGCTGCCGGAATCGTTTGCCGTCACTTGGGAAATGAGCCCTCCGGCTGAAGAGCTGTCAGTGATTCTAAGCCGCAGCGGTATTGATGCCGGCGCATTGAGTTCAAGCCTATACTGGATGCGGCTGGACCTCCCCCCGGGCGGAGACAGATCGACGCTACAATCCCCCTTTGACATTCGCTTTGACTGCTTTATTGCCGTCAACAAGAATGAGCTCAAGTTGTTCAAACATACCGGAGGTAGCCGGCTGGTCGAGATTGAGCTTCCCGAACCTATTTCCACCATCCTGGAGATTACCAGCGTAGTCGATTCCGACGGCCGCGAATATGCCGGGATGCATCGGATTCAGCGGGATCGTTCCCAGAGATACTATTCTCTTGAAGAGCGCAACGAGAGGTTGGTGCTGTGGTTTGACTTTTCGTCTACGGTCGAACTACCCCCCGATTCCATTTCTGTTACCTATTCAATTACAGCCGGGGTTGCCGCCAATGCCATCGCAGCGGGCAAGATTGTCGAACTGTATGAAAATCATCCGGGAATAGAGTCGGTTGAAAATGTCGTTCCGACCGCTGGCGCCATTCCTGCCAAGACCGACCAGCAGGTTATTACCGAAGCCTCAGCCCGGCTTCGCAGTCGCGATCGCGCTCTGACCTTCCCCGAAATAGTAAACTGGGCGCTTACGTTCGACCCGAGGATCAAAGATGCAACTTGCGAAAATGGCGTCGAACGGGCCGGACGGGGCGTCAGGCGTTGTATCATCGTCATGGTTAGAGTCAACGGTGAGGAGTTCCACTCCGACGACGAGACCGCAATACTGCAAACGCGCCTTAGGAGTTTTTTGAAATCTCGTTCGCCTGTTAACACCCAGTTCAAAATCGAGGTTGTCAGTCAATGATTGGGGCGGAGCAAAAGGTGATGCCTGACTTCTGCAGCCGCCAAAATCCGTTCCACTACACAACGGCCCTCAGCGTGCTGGCGAAGAATGGTGTCGACATAAACCGCATTGATATCTTTGCTGTCGGTGAATATGAGAATTACCGGGGCGAGATCCAAAAGCAGAGTCCAAAGCCGGGCACGGCCATAGAGGATGACACTCGAATAGTGTTAAAGGTCGGCTACCCTAGCGCCGTCGACTATATGCCCTATCAGATGTTCTATGGGTTCCATGGGGGCACCTCACGCACAGGAGAATGGGAAGACAAAGCTCGTGCCTTCATGGCTCCCTTCGATGCTGCTGTTATTCGCCATAATGCCGTTGCCATGTATCAGTCCCTTAAGTTCTCCTTTGGATTGGTGGACCTGACACACTTATTGCGGTATCTGAAACTGGTTGACTTCGCGCCCTGGGAGCAGTCTCCGGACGTTGGGGAGACGTTGTTCTGGGCCTCAATCCTGCCGAGTTTTCATTTCTGGGCGGGTAATCCTCGTTTTGTTGAGGAGGTCTTACGTTATCTCTTTGGATATGATTTCCGCATAATCGAGAATGTTAAGTCTGAATATGCTATCCCGGACAGCATTCGGTCTCGTCTGGGATCGGCGTCAAGCTCCCTTGGGGAAGGATTTGTTGTCGGCAGATCATTCAAGGAGTACGATTCGAGTTACGAATTGCAGGTACGCGGAGTGGCCCCGGACAAAGTCCGTGACCTTTTACCCGGCAAACCGCAACGCCGAAAACTCGAGTGGGTGTTGAGTATTTGTATGTCAAGCAATTTGGATTGCCGGATTACAGTTAAAGTTGACAGGCGCGGGCTTGTTCTCGGCAGAAAAGATGGGAAAGGGTACCTTGGGTATTCTACATTCGTTTGACAATTGCGGCTTCACACAGTGTATTTCATTACTCTTCGACTTCGCTCAAGGTGGCCTGGTGCGGCAAACGGGCACGTCTACCCCGTACGGAAAGGACTGTGACAAATAGTATCTATTGATGTTGACATAGTAATCGGCTGTGCATAAATTCCTCCTGTAATTCTTGAGGCAAAGTAATGAGCGACTTGAACTTATATTCGGTGAACTGGCAGGACGGGATGCTGGTCACCCAGCAGCATCTGAAAGACCAGGAAAAATACTTTGAAGAGCTGTCTCGATGGTACGCTCTTGATGTCAGCGATAAATACGGGTTAGTAAGGAAAACGTCTTCGGGAAAGCCTGCATTGAGTCTTAACCTTTCGGTAAGCGCCAACCGCTTGAGCGTTGAAGTGGTCCGGTGTCAGGCAATAACACCGGATGGCGGTATTATAGAGATAAATGAATCAAACCAGAGCGGCGTCCGGGCTGAGAAGGAAATTGACAGTCCCGTGGTACCGGTCTATATCGGGATTGAAGCTGCAGCGAAGAAGCAGATCGGTGAACCGGACCCACAGGAGGACCTCCCCCGTATACCGAATCTGGTCGGCAACTATCACCTGGCGCTTGGCCAACCGCCTAACCTTCCGCAAGGACGCTACCTGCAAATCGCGCAACTGAGCGTTGACGGCAACGAAGTGGCTCCTTCCGACAGTTACTATCCCCCCTGCCTAAGCCTGAATGCTGACGAGCGGCTGACTCAAAAAGCTGCCGATTACCGGAACCGCTTGGAAAACCTGTTGTCTCTTTCGTCACGGGCGTATGCGGCTATCTCTACCGGTGGGGCGCTGGCGGGAGAGCAGACCAGCTTGCAGATTGCTTTCAGGGAAACGATCTATCAATTCGCCTATCACCTATCATCGACACTGGATGACTTTGTCATTGGGAAGAATGCGTTTCATCCGATTTATTTGGTGATATTCTCCAAGAAGCTATTTCGAGTTTTCTCAACTCTTTTGGATCTTAGACCGGGCCTAAAGGACTTTCTCAATGAAAAGCTCTTTGTCAAGCAGATGAACTCCGAGGTTCGACTGTTTACGTCTTCGGTGGAGGGGTTCCTGCTGGCCGAGTACAACCATGCCGATCTTGGTAGTCACCTGCAGGCGATAGATGACATAATCAGCAATTTGCGCAGCATCATGGGCTTCCTGGCACAGGTCAAACGGGAAGATATGGGCAAGCAGGCGGTTGCCACCGACACTCTGACGTATCACGGCAGGACTTACCGGGTAGTGGAGTACGGCAGCAGCAAGCTGGAGCAGGTAGGCGAGCTGAGCTATCTGCTGATTGATGTACCGAATCCATGCGCCGTTTCGGACACCGTGATATTGATTACCAAGGACCTCTTCAGTGTCGGGGAATGGTCCAATATGCAGGTAAGACTCGGTCTGAATGAAGCCCGGGGATTGGGTGAAACGGATCCGGTCGAGGTTGATGCGGTGACTTTCGGCAACAAGGTTGCTCTGCGTCCTCAGGACATGCTCAGGTCACCATCCGTGAGACAGTTAACCATGATTTTCCGTGGGGCGGGGGAAGCCGACAAGTTTGCGAACCTGGGGAAAATGGACTTAATCGTTTACGCTGTTTAGGTGGTAGCACAAGATGACTGAGGATGTTGCCGTAAGATCATACGTAGATGATCTTTTCAGATATCTCGACACGTACGAGCGGAACTACGCGCAGTTTGAAACCGAAGCCTTCCTGCAAACATACAACGGCATCGGAGCCGTGTTCCAGGCTTTGCGAAAACAGCGTGACAAGGCGATTGCTCTCGACGAGTTCTTTCTAAACAAGGTCAAACAGTCACCCCTGACCAGTTCCGATCTGCGTCAGCTGACCGTACAGGTGCTGATTACGTTTTTTGAGTCGGAGGCCGATATCGACGGCCAGTCTAACCGGGCGTACAGCTACTGCCGAGGGGTTCGGGGAGTCAAACAGGATGTTCCCTTTTTTGAAAACCACCTGGTTCCTCTTCTGTTTCGTAGCGGGAGCCTAAACGATAACTACCGCCTGAATTCCTTTCTCCTGCACGAAATTGCTCGCTATCTGAACAGGTTCGGCAAGAGTCTTAATATTGACCTCAGCCCTGAGCAGTTTGCCTCGATGGGTGATCCACTCAAGTTCCTTGAGTTGGCGCGTCGACGACAGCAATTGGGAGCAGATATCATTGCCGATAGGACTTCCCTTGAGTTTCACCTGCGAAGAGTTGACACTTTCAACAAGCTGAAGCAGAAGAGCCGGCAATACGAACACTACCTCAAGGAATGGAACTATCTGATCCAGACGAGCTTCTGGTCAAAAGTGAAAGCTGCTCTGGGCGAACTTGGTGGAAAGTTCAAGGGGGCTTTTTCCAGTTGGCGGTATTTTCGCCTCGTCATTGCCCAGCGCAATCCAGCCTTTCTGTTTTATGGATTGGTCATTCTCTTTTTTATTCTGTTGGCGGTGTATGTACCGATGAAGTGGGGCGACTACGGGGAAAGCCGACTGGAACAGTTTCAGGAGCGATCGCAAACGGTGCAGGGCGACCACGGGAAATGAATAGGGACCGCCCGGCGGATTGACAGGGATGTGAACGAGTTGTAATGTTCGGCAAGGTACTCAAGGTCTTCAAGAAAGGCGCTAAAGCTGCCTCGAAACCCAAGAAGAAGGGCACTGCTGCGGCCGGCGGTTTTGAATGGCCGTCGGGGGTGCGTGTTGGCATCTACGGCCATGACAACTCCGGTAAGACCGTCTATTACACCGTGCTCAATGAAGAGTGTAAGATCTCCAAAAAACTGCAGATATCCGTCACAGACAATGCTACCGCAGGTCAGCTTCTGACTAACTACCGCTCCATCTGGGGAGTTGGAACGGCTACGGATGTTGGAACGGTGGTGGACCTCCGTGAGGAGAAAAAATTTCCTGATCCCACCAAGGGAGATAAGATTCTCCAGTTTAATGCTATTGTCGACAGGAAAAAGAAAATACCTGTTGTTACATACGACTACGACGGCAAGGCCGTCTCCATCTCGGGGGGGCATGACCTCTCTGAGAAAGTCATCGACTTTATGTCGGGCTGTAAAGGCATCCTGTTCTTCTATGACCCTAAAATGTTGGGTGCCGAGTCGCGAACCCAGACCCATGTGGCGTCTTTTGTCAACCTGCTGGAACGGTTGGCGCCGCTGAATCGTCGGTTGCCGATTCCGATTGCCTTAGTAGTCACCAAGGCAGATATCCTGCCCGGTTTTTCGTCTGACAGCCAGTCCGTTCTGATCAGCGCCGAGGATGAACATTTCCTCGCCGAAGACTACGAGGTCTTTTTGGACAGGGTGCTGACCAGCAACAAAATCGCATCCAACTCTGCCTGGGCCGGTGCAGTCAGAGACATTCTCGTTAAGCTGAAAGAGTTTCTAAAGGTCGTTGTCGGAAGAACACTGGACTTTCAGATATTTTTCGTATCAAGCACCGGCCAGCAACCTGAAAAGATTGGCACCGATGTCGGGCGTTCGATTTACAAGCCACCGCCTAAAATGCGTCCAGTGGGCATCAAGGAGCCGTTCTATTGGATACTGAATTCCCTTGGGCGCAGCCGGAGAATATCGAAAATCCGAACGGTAGCGAAATACGTGGCTGTGCTCAGTCTCATCTGGGTGGTAGTGTTTTCCTTGCCATTTCTCTATCACTTCAAGTGGGTTTTGCCTCGAACCACGAGGGTTGAGGACAACATACTTAAGCAGTATTCTTACAGCAGGGCTGGAGCTACCAAGGAGGAACGCACGAAAATCAAGTCCGCTTACAGGAAGTATGAGAACGCTTGGACAGTGAAGTGGCTGTACGACAGGTTCTTGGTGCCAGCCCGGAAGATCCGTAGCATTTATGACAAGGATATACTGGGCGCAGAGATTCGTGAGCTTGACAAAACAATACAGAAAGTAGCAGTGACAGTTCAGGATGCCGCCGGTTGGCCCAAGCCCGACCTGTCTACCGACAGCCTTCGTTTGACTCCAGGCCAAAAAGCGCTGGAGGCTGCATTGGATGGATTCCACCAGTGGGATTCGACCTCGGTTCTGTTCGCCAGGAGCGGGCGGGCGCTCAAGCTATGGGATTTGTTCAAGAACGCTCTTCTCAATCCGTCCGACAGTGCGTGGGCTAAGATCGTGGGACAGGTCGAAAGTGACAGCAGTTTCTACGGCAGAGAAGTGAACAGTGCCGAGCAAGCCTTGGGTAAGGTTTTGAAAGAGGCGGCAGCAGCACGACAGGAGAAGGTCGATAAAAAGCAGACTGTCCAAGAAGCAGGTACCGAGTTGGATGCGCTTATTGCCGAGATCAACCAGAATCAGAGTCCTGAGTATCTCTTGGGCACGGCCGTTAGAGAGTTGAGAAAGCTAAAAGCAAAGCTGTCAGGTAATCCCGCCCGGCAGCAGGACGTGGAGCGTATCAAAACCTACCTATCCCAGGCGGACCGTTTCAACAAGAGCAGGCAGCAGTATGGTTTTTCCCTCACATATTGTCCTGAAGGTTATCATATACACATTCTTGTCAAAAAGGGTGGCAAGACCGGCGACTGGCAACAGGGCAAGCTTTACCGGAAGGGGGGAAAGGGTTACAGCATCACATGGCGAGCGGGCGATCACATCTACATAGCGCTTGATAAAACTCACCAAAATCCTGCCGATGAGACCTGGGGCGAGAAGTCAACCGACCTCAAGATTCTTGATAATCCTTATGCAATCTTCGACATGAACGGCGAGATCGAATTCGCATCGGGTCAGAAAATCAGCATTACTTTTGATCCGGACCCAAAACGGAACTTGCCCAAGTTTTAGGAAAGTATTATGATAAGAATCGACAAAGGAGTGAGTAATGCATAATAGATGGCGGGAAGTAAAAGTTGTGGTGCTGGCTGTTCTGGTTTTTGCTGTTCTGGCAACGGGGGGCAAAGCGGATGAGGTTATATTGGCTGCCGGCACCAAGGTACAAATTGAGTTTGAGCAGGATGTTTCATCCAAGTATGCTGCACCTGGGGACCTTATACCGATTCGTCTTCATGGAGCTGTGGATTATGGCGGCGTTATAGCCGTTGAGGATGGCGCCAAAGGTACCGCGCGGGTCAGATCGGTCAAGCCTGCGGGCAAAGGTGGTAAGCCTGGCTATATTGAAGTAGACCTTGTGGAACTGGAGCCGACAGGAAGCTACAAGGCTGAGGAAGGCAAAAAGCTAGCGCTGGAGGCTGTTGACGGCCCGATCGTGGCTAAAGGAAAGGGCCGTAAGACGCTCTCTTATCTATTTATTTTGGGTTTGTTTATCAAAGGGACGGAAGGCGTGATTGAAGCGGGCAAGCCTTTTCCGGCCAAGATTGCAGAAGAAATCGTCCTTATGAAGTGAATGTTATCTTATTGTCTATAGATCGAGAGCCGGCCCGTCAGGCCGGCTTTTTGTTACCTAAGTTCTTTAGTTGCAAGCGATTTTCAGCTTCTTGACCATTCCTGAACAGACATATTGTTCAATAATTGGTATTGACCAAAACGCAGAATCTGTTACCTTAAAGATGGATAAGTGTTTCTTGTCAAAGAAGGGATCAGTCCCTAATCTCGATGGAGCTTAGTCTTATGAGAACATCAGTCTCTAACTACATGAAATTATTATTAATGTTAGTCGCTGTACTAACGGTGATTGCCACCCCCCTGGAGTTGTTGGCCACAAATGTAGTCTCTGTAATACCACCGCCATTACCTATGGAAGGATTAACACATAAGGATACCCAACAGTCAAAGCCTTTGCCAGGGCAATTTGCACTTGCCGTTGACACTGTATATTTCAATTTCGACAATACTCTGGAGGGCTGGAGCTTTTCAACTTCACCCGATACTGTGGCGATTACCTATGCGGACGCGGGGTGTAATCAAGTTGGCAGATTGGAGCGGGTTAAATATCCTTTCGACCTTTACTGGGACAATGGTACCCTTAAATACGTTGCCTATCATCATGGGTACAATGAGCACGAGTGCGATTATGAGTTTTGGAGCAAGGCGATTTGGGCGCCTGTAGGACCGGCTTGGGACGGTTCTAAGAGACTTGAGGCGCGAATTTACAACGAGCCATACTACAGCTATTCGGTTTGGGCCAGGTTTGGCTATCAGAAAGCAGGTGATACGAATACATACTACCCCGGTGGCAGTACCGGCTGGTTCCCATTGGCCAATAACGGCTGGACCACCATATTTCTTGACGAGCCTTTACCAGGTGAGTTCTCGAACCTTGACAGAATCGCCATTACCATGGGAGCCTATTATAACGAAGGAAACATCTATGTCGACTGGGTTCGCGGTATAACTCAGCGTGTAACAGTACTCCATGTCCCTTCTGAGGAATACCCAACTATCCAGTCGGCAATCAATGCCTCTACGGATGGTGACACGATCCTGGTTGCTCCTAGCACCTATACCGGTGACGGTAACCGCGATCTCTATATGCCCTGGTGGCAGATTGTCCTGAAATCCGAAAGCGGCCCGGACAATACCATAATTGATTGTGAGGGGTCCTCCGATGATCAACATCGTGGCCTCTATCTTGACTACTATGGTTCCCCCGATAATGTTGTTGACGGCTTCACATTCCGCGGAGGATATGACCAGTACGGTAATGGTGGCGCCATCTGGATTGACAATGTCTCACCGAAAATAAAGAACTGCACCTTTGAAAACAATTCGGGGCACGCGCTAAACTGCACCTGGGCATATCCAATAGTCTCCAATTGCAGGTTCATCGGCAACACCGGTGACTACGGAGGTGCTGTACGGTGTTCGGGAGGTGAGGCTCAGTTCACAAACTGCACCTTTGAGAACAATTCTGCCCAGTACAACGGAGGTGCCCTTTACTGCACCTGGTCATCGCCGAAAGTAACGGATTGTCTGTTTGACGGTAACTCTGCGCAGCAAGGCGGTGCCATTTCTTCTTTGTATTACCCCGAAGACGCCGGTTCATCCATGCTTCTGGCAAACTGTACTTTTGTCAAGAATTCTGCCAACACTGGGGCCGGTATCTATCTGGATACCGCCGGAACACCATCTATTCTCAATTGTATTATAGCTTTCAGTCCCCAGGGTGAGGCGATATATGTCAATGGTGCAGGTGGGCCTACTTTGTTCTGCTGTGACATTTTCGCTAATGCCGGCGGCGACTGGACCGGTGACATCGCCAGTCAGCAAGGAGTAAACGGCAACTTCTCACTTGACCCGTTCTTCTGCGACTTTGCAAATGGCAACTACCAGATCACTGGAAATTCCCCGTGCGCCGCGGCCAATAATAGCTGCAAGGCTCTTATCGGATTGTACGATGTGGGGTGTGGTGCGACCGAAATAGCTCTCTCGCCATTAGCAATTGTTTTTTCCGCAATTGAGGGAGGAGCGAATCCGTCTCCGGAAAATCTTACGATTAAGAACTCCGGCGGTGGAACCCTGAATTGGGAGTTGAGCAAAAGTAAAAGTTGGCTCGACGTTTCGAGTACCGAAGGGACGGCACCGTCGGTCGTGGTCGTAAGTGCTGATATCTCCGCTTTGTCTGCAAACGAGTATTACGATACAATCACAGTCTATGCGAGTAACGCCGTTAATTCGCCGCAGGATGTGCCGGTAACCCTGGATGTTCAGCCGTTGAACCGCCCTCCTGAATTTGTAGATACCTGCCGCGATACGGTGCTGGAAGAGGGGCAGATATACAGTTGTCAGATTGTAGTCAGCGATCCGGATGGCGATTCTATCAAGATCACCTGGAATCATGTACCGAATTCGGCAGAGTTCACTGACAATGGCGACGGGACGGCTGACTTCTTGTTCCAACCTGATTACCGGCACGTTGACAGTAGTTACATGGTGATCTTTGAGGCTTTCGATTATGACACCTCGGTAGTTGACACGATGTTTATAAACGTGACCAACAGGCAACTGATCGCCAAAAGGGTTCCGCCACCGGACAAGGAGATACTGATCAGCGACTCTATTGTCGTAGAATTCAACGAGGCGGTGCGTGAGAGTTCTCTGCCGGATAATGTAGTTATCAATAGTTACAAGGCCGCACCGATTGCGTATCGCTACGACGATTCCCAAACCTACTCGCTGATAATAGGTAGTAGTCTCGGTTTGCTGAAGGAGCTGGATACTATAGAGATCCAATTGCACACGGGTATTCTTGATTCGGCTATCAAACCAATCGACAAGGAGTACAGTGCGATCGTTTACACTGGCGTTGCAGTCTTTCCTGGCGACGCAAACAACGACGGTATTGTCGATGAGAGGGATATTTTGCCAATGGGGCTATACTGGGGCAATGTAGGTCCTGCACGGGAAGTGAACCCGGATTTAACCCCGCAGGAAATTCCGGCTCACACGTTTGTGCCACAACTCAAGTGGACACCGATGATTGCTGTCTACACCGATGCTGACGGTTCCGGCTTAATTGATGCCAATGACATCTGCGGCGTGACTGAAAACTGGGCCCAGACTCATTCTGTAGAGGGAGCCGGTAAGGTGGGCGGGATTAGCGACATAGTAACATTGTTGAAGCAGTTTGAAGGGGATGTCCTGCGGCAGATGTATGAGGCTCTCATCAACTGCCCTGAGAGCGAGGGCAGGGAGACGGTCATGAGAGCGTTAGAGCCGCTGCTGGGCGAGCGGGAAGCAGTATTGCCGACCACATATGAGCTGTCTCAGAACTATCCCAATCCGTTTAATCCCTATACCTCCATTCAATTCTACCTGCCCCAGGGAGGACATGTCACGCTGTCTGTATACAACATCATGGGTCAGAAGGTAGCGGTACTGGTTGACGGCTATCGGGATAAGGGATACGGCGAAGTTATCTGGGATGGCGTCGATCAGTCCGGCAACCTTGTCGCAAGTGGTATATACTTCTATCGTTTGAAGATCGACGATATAGTTATTACCAAACGGATGATGCTGCTGAAGTAGCGATCCTGCATAGTTGATAAGCATCCCATACCTGACAATGTGAATTGCCAGGTACTATGGCAATACTTACTGCCGGTATTCTCGGGGAAACGAAGTTGCAACACTCCCCACGAGGGCTGGCGATGACGAGGGCAACAAGTTTTCCGGTTTGCCTTTGTCCTTGTGGGCAAACTTCTCCCTCAATGATTCCGCCAGAGCCTTCTTGGAGACCTCGACAAATCTGAGAGTTAGCGGACGACATCACAAATAACTTGCCGATAAGTAGATAATGCCACTATACTCTAACTGCTCTGATAATGGTGCAAATCGTTTGAACCACGATCGGCAAGGTGTGTTATAAGGACATAATAATTGGATTGAGGAGAGTTGTATTTCAGTGCGTAGACTAATCATTTCATGGTGCTTGCTAATCGGGATGAATCTGTCAGCCGGGGTCCCCAGTGGCGTTCCCCAGGACGAGATTTATCGTGCCCGTGACAAGGTGATGCCGGCTCTGGTCCATATTCAACCGGTTATTACGAACTACAATACAGGTCAGTTGGAGAAAAGGGCTGTTATCGGATCGGGGGTCATTTTTCACCCCGATGGATACGTCGTCACCAACTACCACGTGGCCGGTAAGGCAGAACGAATCATTTGCACCCTCTATGACAAGGAACAGGTAACGGCTGAGTTTGTCGGTGGCGACCCGTTGACGGACATCGCCGTAATCAAGCTCAACCTACAGGACTACACCGGCGCTGTTCCTGTGGCTGAGTTCGGTGATTCCGATTCCCTTCAGGTGGGGCAGTATGTGCTGGCGATGGGTTCGCCGTTGTCGCTGTCACGCTCGGTCTCAGCCGGTGTTATTTCCACTAAGGACCGTTATTTCAGTCCCGATGTCCGCCTGCCAAGCGGTGAGCGAACCGGTCGCTACAATCTCTGGATCCAAACGGATGCAGCTATTAATCCCGGGAACTCCGGCGGTCCTCTGGTTGATATGTCCGGGAAAGTGATCGGCATTAACTCACGGGCGACTCTGCTGGCCAACAACCTCGGTTTTGCCATTCCCATAAATGTCGTCAAGGAGGTAGTACACGCCATTCTTACGGAAGGTAAGGTGCCCCGCAGTTGGATTGGGCTGCACTGCCAGGCGTTGCAGGAAATGGAGGAATACTTTGGAACCAACCGAGATGTCGGCGTGTTGATCTCGTCAATTGATCCCGGCTCCCCTGCAGAGAAGGGTTTTCTCAAGGCAGGCGATATCATCCTTGAGATCGACGGGACCCCTGTCTCCGCCCGATTTATGGAAGAACTGCCGGCCTTCTATGATATGATCGCTAAGCACAAACCCGGGACCCAGGTAAATCTCAAAGTCATGCGCGGCGAACAAACGTATACATTCAAGGTGACCACCAGGGATTTGGGAGAATTACAGGGGAAGGATTTCGAATGTAAGAAGTGGGGTTGCACCGTTAAAGCGATAACCCGTCAGATGCAGGTAGAGAACCAACTGACCGACACCGCCGGAGTCTTTGTCGTCGGCGTGAAAGAAGCCAGTGCCACTGAGGAGGGGGGACTGCGGCCCGGAGACGTGATTACTATGGTAAATAATCAGCAGTTGGCGGGGTTGGCAGATTTTGTTATCCTGTACAACCAACTGACGTCGTCCAGGGCAAATGAACTACTTCTAACGGCCAAGCGTGGAGGGTCAACCCGTTTTATCTTCCTCAAAATCGATCACCGTGACCGGGAGCCTATCGATGAATAGAAAGAGCATTACACACACATGCCATATTCTGCGCTTAGGAGCCGTCGTGGCTTTACTCGCATTGACACCCGCTAAGGCACCGGCGCAGGAATTTGATTTCGGACAGCTCCAAGAGATGACTCGCAGCTTCACAGTAATCATAGACATGAAGCTGGAGATATCGTTTGGTATTCACACCAGCGATCAGCAGGAACGGTACCTCGGTACTATCGTTACTGAAGATGGTCTGGTCTTGTTCAACGGTATGTCTCTTGGCGAAACCGGTCTGGCAAGCTTATCGCCGATTACTATTAAAATAACGCCAATAAAGATAGAAGTAACAACTCTCGACGGCGGGAAATATGATGCCGAATACCTGGGAGTGGACAGATTCACTCAAATCGGGTTCATCAAAATCATAGCGGATGAAACTGAACGCTTTACTCCGATCCACTTCCTCATCGGCAAGCGTTTCAAGGCCGGTGAGTGGTTGACGCTGTATATGTTGCTGCCGGAGTTCGTCAATCCCCCGCTGGCTGCCGATGTCGGCATGGTGTCCTCGGTGGTGGAGTCACCAGAGTTTTTTCCTCTCACGGTCGGGTTTTCTCCGATTCAGATGGCATCGGTGCTGTTTGACGAAAACCTTGAACCGGTTGGAGTGCTGGGGATGTTGCTCGATCCTTCCCAGGGCGACGCCGGCGGTATGCTGGAGTCGTTCGGTCAATCCGGTATTCCTCTGCTTGGAGTGATAGCCAGCGAGAGGCTTGAAAAACTGATTGCTGATCCTCCCATGAAAGGCCGGCCTGACCACGGCTGGCTTGGCATCACCCTGCAAGCTCTCACCCCGGAGATTGCGCAGTTCTGGGGACTCGATATTTCCAGTGGGATTATTGTCAACGACATCGTCACTAATTCCCCGGCCCAGAAGGCAGGGCTGCAGGTGGGAGATATTGTTTACGAGATGAACGGACAACCGGTGGAGATTGATAGGGACGAGAATCTGCCTGTTTTTCAACGCCTGATTGCGGAACTTAGCCCCGGCACCTCGGTGGAGTTAGCTGTTATACGGCGTGCGGAGTCTGTGATCGACACACTCCAATTGCTGGCAACCCTGGAGAAAGCGCCACTGGCGGCAGCCGAAGCAGCCACCTATGAAATCAAGGCGCTGGAGTTTGAGGTTCGCAATCTTGTCTTTGCAGACTACTTGTTTCGCAACCTCGACCAGGAAACCTTCAGCGGCGTGGTAGTTGCCGAATTGAAGCAGGGTGGGCTGGCGGATGTTGGCGGCCTGCGGCTTGGAGACGTCATCCAAAGGATTAACAATCGGCCTGTCACATCGATAGACGAAGTCAAGGCTATAATCGAGACGGGGCTGTCAGAGAAGCCACGCGAGGTCATATTCTTTGTCTGGCGCGACAACAAGACACTTTTCGTGAACGTCAAGACGGACTGGGAATAGCCCTGCGGGTCAAACCGGCAGGATTGTGCAAAGCCCGCGGGAACTATTCCGGGAGCACAAGGTTTATTACGGATAATGGAGCTGGATACATCAAGGCATGTGTCAGGAAAGGCATTATGAAGAAGAGGACCTTGATATTTTCTCTTTTTGGCGAAGCGCTTGGCTTAGGTTTCTCTTTTGTGTATATTGCATAAAGTTTGATATACCCCTATCTCGCAACGGCGGTAGGGGCGCTGGCCGGGGCGGCCATGTCGAGATCAAAATGAGGTGATTATTAGATGCCACTTTACGAATATCAATGTATGGATTGTGGGAATAAGTTTGAAGAGCTGGTCGGCAGTGACGAACAGGCGCCACCATGTCCCGCTTGCCGGTCAAACAATACAACCAGGATGATTTCCCTGATTTCCTCAAAGGGTGTAGCCTCCGGGTGTTCCACTTGTGAGCCGTCCAAATGCTCCAGTCAATTTACGTGAGGTTAAACCAATCCCCTGCGGTCGCAGGTGCATAACTACCTTTGCTAACCACATAGAGATCAGCCAGTAACCCACCCAATTTTCGTGGGCGGCGGATGTCTACATCTGCCCCGTCCTCGATCTAGTTGGCGCACGAGGGGGTGCTGTCTCACAAGTGCCGGATGAGGGGAAGAAAGTGGCTTCGTCATTCCCGTGAAAACGGGAATCCATTTCTCTTGTCATTTCCGTTTAACCATCGGTATTATGTTTGTACACTTTCAGTTACATCTTCTGGATTCCTGCTTTCGCAGGAATGACAGACCGGATCGCGACCTGTGTTACAAATGGTCTTGATGTCTCTATGGCTTTGAGAACCGACTTTTGAGACAGCCTCGGGTCACCTGACGCCACTTGATAATGGGATTACGCGGTTATCCGTACAAATGAAGCATTGACAAACGAGGCCGTGTTTTCTATATTCCTATAAAGGAGGAGCACAAAGGCGCAAGGGGTTAATATGAAACGGCTTATCGTTCTTGTTATCTGCACGCTCTGTGCAATAAGCCTCAACGCTGCCACCATTCACGTCCCAGCCGACCAGCCGACGATTCAAGCGGGAATAGATGGCACTGTAGGCAGCGACACGGTGCTGGTGGCTGACGGCATTTACACTGGTTTAGGCAACAGGGATATTCACTTCGGCGGAAAGAACATCGTTCTGCAATCGGAAAACGGCCCGTATGCCACCATTATTGATTGCCAGAGTAGTGGCCGAGCGTTCACCCTGGCAAGTGGCGAAGATAGTACAACTGTTATTGGGGGGTTTACTATTCGGAGCGGTGTTAGCAACTTTGAGGGAGGAGCGATGTATATGATGGGGGCATCGCCCACCGTGAGGAACTGCATTTTTGAGCACGACTCCCTTCCGTACGGCTGCACTTCTGATATTTATGGTGGCGCCATTTACTGCTTTGGGGGATCCCCAATCATCAAAAACTGTATTTTTAGGTATAACATTGCCTTGGGCTTAATATGGGCGTTTGCATATGGTGGTGCAGTGTATGCGCGTGAATGTCAGCTAACATTTCAAGGATGTACTTTTGATACCAACTTTGCAACTGAGGGTTCCGGTGGTGCATTGTATGCAGTGGCATCGACAATATTGATGGAGGATTGTCGTTTTGTACATAACATTAGCACCGATGGTGGTGCTGTCACTTTGGAGGCTTCGAGTGGTTCGATAGGCGGCTGCTTGTTTGAAGGGAACCTAGCTGCCGGAGCCGGTGGGGCAATAGATCTTTCTAACACTTCTACGGTTGAAATCACTGATTGTGCTTTTATCAGAAACCACGGAAACGGTGGTGGGATATATCACAGTGGTGGTGGTGTCTCCATCATTACTAACGCGACCTTTTTCGGCAATTTTAGCAGTTTGGGGGGGGCCAGTTGTCTCTCTCTCAGTAGCGGGTGCACCACGACAGTGACCAATTCGATCTTCAGTTTCTCCGGAGAAGGTGAAGTGGTCAAATGTACCGAGGATGGCACCACCTCCGCTACCCTGTCGTGCTGCGATGTTTATGGAAATACCAGCGGTGATTGGACCGGGTGTATTGTCGGTCAGGAAGGCATCAACGGCAATTTCTCTGCTGATCCCCTGTTCTGTGACACGGTGGAAGGCAGTTTTTACGTAGACAGCACCTCTCCCTGCGCGCCGTGGAATAACGAGTGCGGAATCTTAGTTGGTGCTTTTGATCCTGGCTGTCCTTGTTGTGTGGGGCTGAGAGGCGATGTGGATGGTGTCGGAATTGACGGTTGCTCGATCAACGTGGTCGACGTGACTTACCTGGTGCGGTACCTATTTTTGGAGGGTCCCCAGCCGCCATGTGAGGAAGAGGCCGACGTTGACGGCAGTGATCAAATTGACGTTGTCGATGTGACCTACCTGGTCGCCTACCTGTTCCAGGGCGGTCCTGCACCGCCGCGGTGCCCGTAGGCAAAGGTGAAGGGATTTGATGTGCTATCGGGTGGCTCTGCCCGACAGCCCTAATCGAATTGACAACCCTGACTTATATGTAGAAGGCGTCAGGCAGGGTCACCTGACGCCACTTGAATACGACTTGGTAGACAAGCGCTCAACCTACGCGAGCAGAAATGGGCAACTTTTGGGGCAACCCCCCATTTGCCTGATAGCCCCAGAGTCTAATTCTGGTATTGACATGCTATTTTCTTGACAAATTGCGGCAAAATCGGTTTCATCCTGCATCGTAGTTGTGTGGCAGCTAACCTTATCATAAGGACCCGCGCTTGCAGACGGAAAACAAGACTACAGCTACCTTCTTAGACCTTTTTGAGAAATGCTACCAGTACGATGCTCCGCAGAAGGTCAGGGACCTGGGCATCTACCCCTACTTCCATCCCCTGCAGTCACCACCTGGTGACGAGGTGGTTATGGACGGCAAGAAGGTCATCATGGCCGGTTCCAATAACTATCTCGGCCTGGTAAACCACCCCAAGGTAAAAGAAGCCGCCGCCAATGCCGCGTTGAAGTTAGGTTCGGGCTGTACCGGTTCCCGTTTCCTCAACGGCACCCTCGACCTGCATCTGGAATTGGAGCATCGGCTGGCGAGGTTTATGAAACGGGAAGTGGCACTGGTTTTTTCCACCGGTTTTCAGACCAACCTTGGCACCATTTCCACATTAGTGGGCAAGAACGATGCCGTCGTTATCGACCGCCAGGTGCACGCCAGTATTGTCGACGGCACGCGCCTTTCCTACGGCAAAGTCTACAAGTTTGCCCACAACGATATGGAAGATTTCGAGAGGGTGATGGCCAATATCCGCAACAATACAACCCGCGGGGGTGTTTTGGTAGCTGTCGATGGTGTCTTCTCCATGGAAGGCGACGTCATAAATCTCCCGCGCTTGGTGGAAATCGCTGATCGCTATGGTGCCAGGGTGATGGTTGACGACGCTCATGCCATCGGGGTCATGGGCAAAACTGGGGCGGGAACGGCTGAACACTTCGGCCTTCTTGACAAGGTCGACTTGATCATGGCAACATTCTCCAAATCGTTCGCTTCCCTGGGCGGAGTCATCGCAGGTGAAGGGGATGTTATCGAGTACATCCAGCACCGCGCCAGGGCTTTAATTTTTTCAGCTTCGATCCCACCGTCCAATGCCGCCGCCGTCCTGGCGGCGCTGGATATCATCGAGTCCGAGCCCGAACGGCGCGAAAGGTTGTGGAAGAATGCCCGGCGCATGCAAAAGGAATTTCGCAACCTGGGGTTCAATATCGGAAAGACCGAAACGCCGATTGTCCCCATCGTAGTGGGTCAGGACCTCGATGCCTTCGCATTCTGGAAGGCGCTTTTCGATAACGGTGTCTTCACCAACCCGGTTATTTCTCCGGCCGTGCCGCCGGGGCAGGCGATGATACGCACCTCATATACCGCCACTCATACCGATGAACATCTCGACCGCATTGTAGAGGTCGTCGCAAAAGTCGGCCGGGAAAAGGGGCTTATTCCGTAACGTTCTATGGCTAACATCGAAGTAGTTGAAGTCGAGACAACGTCACAGCTAAAGAAGTTTATCCGCTACCCGAACGAGCTGTACAAAGGCGACCGTAACTATGTAGTGCCGCTCATGTCGGAACGGCTGGAGTTCTTTGACTTTAAGAAAAATCCTTTCTACCGCTGTGCCCGTGTAAGGCTGTTCCTGGCCATGCAGAACGGACGGGCGGCGGGGCGTATCGCTACCTGCGTCAATTTCAACCACAACGAATTTCACGAGGAGCAGGCCGGTTTTTTTGGCTTTTTCGACTGTCCGAACGATGATGAAATCGCCTCCACGCTCCTCAGGGTAGCCATGATAACGCTCAAGAGAGAAGGCATGGAAAAGATGCGGGGGCCGATGAATTTCTCCACCAATCATGAGTGCGGCTTTCTCGTGGAGGGTTTTGACAGCCCGCCGGTAGTGATGATGACATACAACTACCCCTACCTGCCCAAACTGGCCGAGCACTTTGGACTTAAGAAGACAATGGACCTAGTGGCCTACTACAAGCTCACCACCGACACCCCGATTCCTGAGCGGATTCTTGGCCTATCTGACAAAATGCGCCAACGCGCCAGGATCACTCTTCGTAGTCTGAGAATGTCCGAGTTTGATAACGAAGCCCACATAATCAGTAACATCTATCGCAACGCCTGGAAGAAAAACTGGGGTTTTGTCCCGATGACAGAAGAAGAGTTTTTCTATATGGCACAGCAGCTCAAGAAGATTATCGATCCGGACCTGGTCATCGTCGCTGAAAATGAAGGCAAACCAGTTGCTTTCTCATTAGCCGTGCCCGATATCAATCAAGCCCTGGTTCACCTCAACGGGCGGCTGTTTCCGTTAGGGCTGCTGAAACTATTGTGGCATACTAAAATCAGGAATAAGATTGACGGTATTCGGATTATTATGTTGGGAATAGTCCCGCAGTTCCGGAAACGGGGCATCGATTCGATGTTATATGTCTCAACATACCAGCGAGGTATCGAAAAGGGTTACAGATGGGGGGAGATGTCATGGATTCTGGAAACCAACGATCTTATGCGGCGTGGTGTCGAGCAGTTGGGTGCCAGAGTGTACAAACGCTACCGCATCGTGGAAATGCCGTTGTAGAATCCGCTTTCCATAAAGAAAGAAATAGAGTGGTGCCTGTCGAGTTTGACTTGGCCCTAATGGTTTCGTATCATAGGTCATGCTCTGGCATACCAAAGACGTAACTCTCAGCAGATCGCTATGCCTGTTGATTGTCGGCATGTTCCTTTTCGGGTGCGCCAGCCGGTACCGTCTCAATCTGTACATCACAAGTGAAGGTGTCACGAAGAAAGTTGAAGTTGAAAAGACAGAGTTTCTGGTCGGCTCAGCCCTGAATGATCCCTACGCCCAAGAAAAGACAGTCGCTGATTCCTCAAACACTGTCGTCGTTACGACCGGCGCAAGGTGGCAAAAACCTGTGGACAAACGGGTATTTATGTTCGGATTCGATGAGTACCTGAGATGCCGTATCTACATTCAGCTTCCGCCGACCCCGGTGGCGGATACTATCGATTTGCAGAGCCATTCCTTCGTACATGTTCTGGGTCGGTATGATTTACCGGCAGCGGACAAGATATTTCTACCCTCATCGGGCGTTTTCATTGTCGACTCCATTACTACCAAGGACCTCTTTGGCGCCATTCACGGTATATACAAAAATAGCTCCGGCGCCCCACTGGCGTTTGAAGGGCAGTTTAAGGTGAAAGTCAGAGATTAGGTGTCTTCCTTCAGACGGTCCGAAAACGCCGCAACCCCCAGTTGGTCAAAGAGGCAAAACTGAACCCGCTTGAGGTTTTCCGACAGCGATTGATAAGCACGTGCAGCTTTGATCATAATGTCGGCACAGGCAGCCATAGGAAACCCTCCCACGCCGGTACCGAAAGCTGGAAACGCCACAGACTCGACCTTGAGCTTTTCGGCGATATTGAGACTGGCAATAGTCGCCTTCCGGATCAGTTCACCTGACGTGCGAAGGTCCTGCCCCATGACGGCGGCATGAATAACCGCCTTAAACGGCAGCTGCCCTGCGCCGGTGTACACCGCCTCACCGGGCATGACGGGGCCTTTCTTGACTGCTTCGGATTCGATAACGTCCCCTCCGGCACGCTTTATTGCTCCGGCGACGCCAGCGCCCATCCAGAAGCGGTTATTGGCGGCGTTGACGATCGTTTCCGTGTCGGCTTTGGTGATGTCACCCTGGACAACTTCAATAAGGTAAGACATATCACAACCTCCATCTCTCAAATCTCCTGAAGCCAACACTCATAACCAAACCTACCAAGCAGCCCAAAGCCGCTCCTACCATGACGTCAGAGGGATAGTGCACACCTACAAAGATACGGCTCAAAGCTACCAGAGAGGCAAACAGGATGAGATACCATCGGGCTCCCTTGACATGATAAGAGAACAGAGTAACCTGGCCGAACACGTTGGTGGCGTGTGAGGAAGGCATCGAAAAACCGGCTCCACAGTTCACCAGCAGATTTATCCCGCTCATAAGGTGACAGGGCCGTGGACGAGAGATTAAGTTCTTCAACAGGTTACTCGATAGCTGGTCGGTGAGCAGCAGCGTCACAGCTGAGAACAGCACCAGCCAACGCAGTCGCTGACTACCGCGCCAGAGAAGAATGACCATAGCAGCGCCATAGATGACACGCAGCAGCATGTCAGAGGTAATAACGGGCATGATTACATCAGTAACGGGATTTGCCAGGTGAACGTTGATGAAGAGAAACAGCACCCGGTCAATGCCGGCCAGATACTCAAGCATAGGTCTCGGGATTGTTCTTGAGGAACCGTTTCAATTGATTGCGTGTTGGCATACCGGCTCGCGCACCCGCTCTCGTGCACTTCAGGGCCGCCACAGCTGCGCCGAATTTAAGCCGCGTTGACATATTGTCCCCATTCAACAAACCGAACAGGTAACCGACATGGAAGGCATCGCCGGCGCCAGTGGTGTCGACGACATCAACTTTGAAGGCTGGCTGGCGGACAAATTCGCCTCTTTCAAAGCCGGTAGAGCCTTTAATCCCCTGAGTTATCACAATGCTGCCCGGACACTGACCTTTCAGCCTTTCTATCGCTTGTTTGGCCGATTTGGTATCGGTGAACGGAAGAGCATAAGCGTCTGCGACCACCAGATGATCCACCAGAGGGAAAATAGGTGAGACATCATTGCGAATGGAACCGATATCGAAGGAGACCAGCGATCCCACCCTCTTACCCCATCGCGCCAGTTTCATCGATGCCTCCATGTCCCTGCCGTCGAGATGGACAATACGGGGGATCGGGTAGTGCGAGGTCCTGATGTCTGCCGGTTTGATACCTACCTTTCGGTAGAACGCAATCGTTCTGCGCCCGCTGCTCTTTTCGATAAATCCGGCGGCAGTGGCTGACTGAGCCTTCTTGGTGATTATGTAGCGAAGGTCAACCTTCCCCTTCCGCAGTTCTTCCATGCCGAATCGCCCCACCCAGTCATCTCCCAGAACGGCGATCAGCGCTGTCCTTTTGCCAAGCCGTGATAGTCCCACCATAGTGTTGGGCACCGGGCCGCCACCCTGGATACACAGATCGACGGCGTTGACTTTACCTCCTGGTCGAGGGAAATAATCAACAGTATACAGGAGATCGAGGGGGATAATGCCCATCCCCAGACAGTCAAGAGCCTTGCCGCCCTTAGCTTCTTGCAATTTTCGCTTTTCCTCCGCTCAATTGGACGATCTCAGCTATCAGCTTATCTGCTCTACTCTTTCTGACCTCAAGCTCAAGTGTGACCCGGTCCGAATAGTCTACTCCGATTTGCATAGCCGAATACCTATGTAAGGTTTTCACCAGTTGGTCATAATAGGCAAAGCCAATTTCCAGCCGGATGGATTCCATAGAGAAGTTCTCTTTGATGCCGGACTTTTTAATAACAAACTTGGCAGCCTCACTGTAGGCTCTGGCCAGACCGCCGGTGCCAAGTTTGGTGCCGCCGAAGTAACGAGTCACCACTACCAGGACGTTGGTCAGGTTATGGCCACAGATGACATCATAGATGGGTCGTCCCGCCGTGCCGGAGGGTTCACCGTTGTCGGAATACTTGAAGGTCATCCTATCGAAGAAGCCAACACGGTAAGCATAGCAATGGTGTGTTGCGGAGTACTCCCGTTTGCGGATCTTTTCCAGCGTTTCCTGAGCTACCTCGACGGTTGTGACCAGATCGCTTTCGGCTAAAAAGCGCGAACCTTTCACCTTTGTTTCATAACGCGAGGGCGTGTTGATAGTATAGTACAGGTCTTCCATGGTATTCGTTATACCAGGGCCTTAACGATGTCATCCGTTTTGTTCAGGCCCACCAATGGAATAGCACCGCACGAGACAGATTGCGCAAGACTTTCTTTATCAGCAAGAGCTCCCCGTTCGGGGTCAACCATGAAAAAGGTAAGCTTTCCGATCTGCTTGCAGAATGACAAAAGATCAAGGGTACGCGTTGAATCGTGATACATTTCAGTGATAACTACCGCCTGGGCCAGTCCTACCAGAATCCGGTTGGAAGAAATAAAGCTTTCGCTCGTATGGACCTGTTCAGGTGGATACTCGCTTATGACACCTCCAGACTGAACGATGTCTATGGCAAGTGGCATGTGCTCCGGCGGGTGAATATGATCTAAACCGGAATCGAGCACGCAGAAGGAAACCCCGTTTGCCGCTTTGGCTCCTATGTGAGCGGTGGCGTCAATACCTTTGCTCAACGAGGTTACAATCTGCACCCCTGCCTCGGTAAAGGCGCGAGCGAGCTTGACCGTCAATTCGATTCCTTCATTGGTGGCGTTCTCGGCACCAACCAGAGCCACTCTCTTCTCGTTATTAGCAGGTATTCTGCCACGTACGTACAGCAGCGGTGGCGGGTCATTCAATTCGAACAGAAAGCGGGGGAAATCGTCATCGAAGCGGGTTATGACTGTTATATCCTGCTCTTTCAAACGGCGGTGAAGCTCTTCGGCCTGTTTGAGATAGGCTGATGTGCCGGCTATCTTTTTGGCTGTGTCAGCAATCATGCCCTCTATTGCCATGAGAGCATCTTTGTCCGCCTTGAGGATTTGTTCCAGGCTCCGGAAATTGTGTATTAGAGCCTCGAACTGGCGCGGCCGGATACCAGCAAAGTGGCATAGAGCCAGAACCTGAGTGGTTATATGGTACTCATCATTTTTGGTCATTCTATAATCTACCTCATTGGGTTGACTTGTCAACACAGCCACATGGGCAAATTATCCCTACTGGACTTGAATTACAAACAGGAAAGTTCTATATATGAGGATGCTAATGTTTGAAACAGAGGAAAGATGAGAGCACTCGCTACTACAAGTTTGTTGATTATCCTGCTTGCCGGGTGCGGCAAAGAGCCGAGTACGATTGCGGAGCTGAGCGAGGCTGGAGAAAAAGCATTCGTC
Source organism: uncultured Ignavibacteriales bacterium (assembly GCA_964416195.1). GTDB lineage: Bacteria > Zixibacteria > MSB-5A5 > GN15 > FEB-12 > CAYQDB01. The sequence continues at coordinate 62,392 of CAYQDB010000004.1, read as the reverse complement.
AATCAAGAATACGCCAAGGCGAGGGAATACCTTTCGAAAGCTGTAGCTCAAAAACCATCTGATCAACACCTGTTGTACCTTCTTGGAATAAGTTATGAGCGAGACTGCCTGTACGATTCTGCTTTTCAATATCTGAAACGAGCTGATCTGCTGTTTCCCGAAGACAGGGAGACAAATCTCGCCTTGTACAAAGTTGCCAAGACGATAGAGGAATGGAAGAGCGCAATCGAGGCCGTCCATGTTCTGATCGAGACAGGAGACCCGCTTGAGCAGTACTACGGCGAGCTGGGCTATCTCAATATGAAAGTTGAGAATTACCGGGTAGCGTACTATTTCTATCGGAAGCTCCTTGAAAAGGACCCTGGTAACCCCAACAACTATCTTCAGGTTGCAAATCTGGCAGCGGACAACGACTCGCTGGGTGTAGCGCTGGCGGTAATTGACAGCGCTCTTCAGCGCTTCGGTTCCAACGATCAGTTCTTATTGAACAAGACAGTGTACCTCACAGCTCTGCAACGCTTCGCGGAGGCGGAGACAATCTTACGTTCGATGCTGGACAGGGATACCAGTTCGCTGTCGATTAAACTGAATCTTGCCCACACTTTGGCTTCTCAGAACAGTCGAGAGAAGAAAAAAGAGGCCTATCAATTGTACCTTCAGTTACAGCCCGTGGCAGGTGATGAGTTCCGCCTGGATTCCTTGATTGATCTCCTTCGAGAAGAGCTTAACATAAAGAATTAGATAAAAAAGAAGGGCAGGATTATTGCTAATCCTGCCCAACGCAGGGCTGTCTCGGTAAGAGACAGAGGGGGGGTCTTTTGTGGGTCTCTATGTTCTAAACTTAAATAAAACAATTATTGTTCACTTGGCAAGAGAAAAATGTACTTTTTTAATAAATTTTTTTCAGGGAATTCGACAGTCGGTCAGAAATGGGATGCCGGCCGTGGGGGGATTGGCCAGCATCTTTCCATTTCCAGCCCGGGTCGCGGTCCGGGTTGGAATCCCTTCAGTAAGTGAATTCGCCCTAAAACCCCTCATCTTCATTAGTTGGTTCTGCATCAATGGCATTGCAGAACAGTTTCCACCGTCCCTGGAAGAAACCGGCACGATACCAGGGGGCTGACCTGTATTTCCCTTTCAACAGGCCAATTGGAACCCGATCGGCATTGAATATCCTGCCGGTGAACCAGCCATGAGCGCACTTCCTGGCGGCATTAGTTACCTCGGGATGCGGATGGGGACCATAAGTCCCTCTCAAAAAGCCCTCAAACTGGCCGCTCCGGGATATCCATTTGCCAAAGAACATGTTAAGGCCGGCGTTGTTTTTGCCAAAATGACCTTTTAGATAACCAGTAATGCGCCCACGTTTGGTCATCCATACCCCACGGAATCTGCTGTTGCCCTCCTGGTCATAGCCCCAGCGACCGGCCAGGAATCCCCGTGGGTAGGGGTACCGATCAAGTTTGAAGGCATGGAAGGCAACAGCGTTGGAATCTTCGAGATAAACAATGGTATCGAGTGAGACTAACTCCTCAAGGCCGAATTTACAACTGTAGGGACCGGTCTCGAAGGAAACTGTGACCGGCACCGGTTCCGGATAAGCGGCATCAACGACAATGAGATAGGTGGTGTCGCCAAGCGAATCGACTTGTGCTACTTCCGTAGTGTCGAATATTGGCCGCACTGGCGGCACGAAGATGTCAACCGCGACACCGTCGTTGTGAACAGTAGTCCTGGAAACCCACTCGATGACTCTACGGTCGGTGCGAGGGACAATATAATCGCCGGGCGGTTCAAAGCGTATGACACGCCGAATGATTTCAACTCCGCGCGAGACTGTCAGAGAGCCGGTCCAATCGGTTATCTCAGTGACTGTTGAATCGAAGTACAAGTGGCCCCAGACAGCTCTAAAATGGTAGTATTCCGCTGCCGGATCAGCAATTGCGGAGTCGATTTCCGGCGAACCCAGCATCTGGTCGTTGTACTCCTCGTCTCCTTCAGCTTCGGACAGCAGCTCTGGATCGCCAAAGCCGGGAGCTTCCACAGAAGCTGTATAGCCGCCGAACTCATCCTCAAGATTGAGGTCCTGGCTCGCACCTGGTTCGGTCGGGCTCTCTGAACAACCGCTGGCCCAGAACAGTAGGGCGACGACAAAAATTGGCGTCAGAAGTCTACGGACCATGGTTTGGTTCTCCTTTGTTCTATCGGTTAAAGGTTTCTATCATCTTTTCAGTTAGGACAGCATCAATCTGCGTGCCGGATTGATGGGAGCTGACTACTCGCTTAATACTCAATAGATTAGGGTCACAGAGCACGCGCTTGGTGCGGCTTCGATGGCGTACCGTATGGTACAGCCAGCGCTTTTTGAACGACTCGGTACAGCAGGATCAGGGGAGAATCTGTGCAATTCCCCAGTCCCTGCTTCCGCAAAAGCGGGAAGTGGTTGGAGTTCCGGGCTACTGGCTTGCAGAGGTTGACTTGACTGGTGATCCCAATCGGAGGGAATCGTCATTAACTGCCAAGCTGCCATTAATCCTTTTTGGTAATTGGCTTATCATAGTTGCGGAGCGGTGTGCATCGGAGAAGCACTGCTGAGTTCCGGAAAAGAAGTCATAATAAGGACGTGTCTGAAAACTGAATGATAACAACAACAGAGAGGGTAAGTCGTCATGGATATCAACAAGTTGATTGTAGTGGGTAAAAAGGCGCTGACATCAATAACGTTAGCTGCGTTGATCTTCGAAGCGGGCTGCAGAACACAGGAGGTAACGAGTCACTGGTTGGCAGAACCGATTCAGGTGGATGGCAAGATGTCGGAATGGAGAGATATACCAACCACTTATTTTGAAGATGAGGGGGCGGTGTTAGGTCTCGGTAACGATGATAAGAATCTCTTCATTCACTTCCGTTTTACGAATCCCGCATGGGCTCAGGCCATTAGAATGACCGGATTGACCCTTTGGATAGACGCAAACGGTAAAAAGGACAAGGACATGGGCATCCGATTCTACGGGGGACCTTCTCTTACGGAGTTAATGGCGGCTCGCGGTGGTGGGCGGCTTGACAATCTGCCCCAAGAGCAGAAGCAGCTCCTTTTGGAAAGAGAAGCACAAGCAGGCGACAAATTCATCTTCTTTGACGAGAGCTATTATGTAGAAGCAAGCATACCAACCGACGGCTCCAAAGGACCGGCTGCTAAGTATGATACCTCTATGGGTTTCTACTCGTATGAGTTCTCTGTTCCTCTTCAAGAAAGCGCAGTCCAGTTCTATGGCTTAGGAGTGCAACCGGGGCAAACCATATGCTTAGGAGCTGAATGGGGCGATATGAGAGTTGGCTGTGGCGGAATACGAGGTAAACCACCGGGTGGTATGGGCGGTCGACCAGGTGGTATTGGTGGCGGTCGGGGTGGCGGCAGCAGGGAACTACCCGAAAAGCAAGAGATTTGGGTGAAAACCCAATTGGCCTTGCCTCCAGCAGAACAGCAAGAGTAGAGCAAGAACGCTTTATTCCCCGTATCCGCACGTATAATATGAGGGAGAACGGGCAAGAATGCTGCTAAAATCCTGCTTCAACTACATTTCGAAACAAACCCGCCCGCCCGTTTGAGTTTGTCCTCGGCTTCTTGTCTGCTGCAGTTGAAGTTGTGCATAACAATGGCTGTTTTGACCGATCCCCCGGAGTGATCAAGTAGCTTACTTGCTTCCTGAAGAGAGATACCGAATAAGTCCATGAGCATCTTTCGCGAACGAGCAGTCAGCTTCTCCGACCAAGCCTGAAGGTCGACCATAAGGTTGCCATATGTCTTCCCCAGCAAGACCATGGCGGTTGTAGAAATCATGTTAAGAGCCATCTTCTGAGCCGTGGCCGACTTCATCCTGGTCGAGCCGGTGATAACCTCCGGTCCTACCGGCAGGGATATCAATACCTCGGCAAACAGCGGACGATCCTCTACTTGATTACATATGATAAAGGCAGTTCTGGCTCTCATAGAGTGGGCATACTCCAAACCAGCTTGAGTATACGGCGTGCGTCTGGAGGCCGCCAGACCGATAAGGAAGTCCTCCTTGGTAAAGCCGTGTCGCTTGAGATCGTTGATAGCCGCTTCTGAGTCGTCTTCGATGCCTTCCCGAGACAGCACCAGGGTCTCATAACCCCCAGAGATTACGCCAATTATCTGCTTCGGATCGGTGCCGAATGTCGGGGGGCATTCGGCGGCGTCCAGCACGCCGAGTCTCCCTGAGGTCCCGGCCCCAATATAGAGAACTCGCCCGCCGCTTCTGAGGGTCTCGGCGAAGATTTCGGCTGCCCGGGCAATTTCCGGCAAAGCCTTTTCTACGACCATGGCGATTTTCTTGTCTTCGGTGTTGATCTTCCTGATGATTTCCAGCGCAGGCAGTTGGTCAATGTCAACGGTATCAGGGTTGACCTGCTCGGTTTCCAGGCGGGAAAGCTGCCTAATGAGTTCCTCACGATCTGCCATTTGTGTGTAATGTAGACCTGCCACAACAGCGGAGCAACGAAAAAGCTGATGTATGGATCTTGTGGTTAGAGGGGTAAATGTCGCTATTTCACGACTACCCGCATTGAGTCGAACCGCGTGACAATTATGGTTCCAAACCTACCAGTCAGATCATTTACAGAGATATTGTCAGCCAGTTGGCTTGGCATCGGCACCGGCAGTAGCTCTGCCGAGAGGGCGCTGTCGGATGAGCCGATATAGGAGTAGACGTACAGGTTATACCAGCCGGTATCGGGGTCGTCATTTGGAAGATTGAAGGCATCATGGGGAAATTCCTCGTAGGTGGTCTGAGAAGTAACGTACTGGCTGTACCCACCCCCCGTGTAAAGCGAGTCTCGTTTAACCGCGGCGATAATATAACCTTCAGCATCAGCAGAACCTGACCATGTCAAACGAACCAAGTCAAAAGTGCGTTTCTCTCTCTGTGCCGGAAACACCGTCTCTATCACAAAATCGGCAGCCAGGCCCGTCGCCAAAGTATCGTGGAATCTGGATGAGTCCCGAATCTCTATATCGTAACTGCCTGCCGGGTACTCGCCGGCAGGTAGGACAACCCGGTAATATGTCGAGTCTGCACAGTAGGCAAGGGAGTCGCCCCCAAACCTGATTTCGGCCCCGGTCACCAACGAGTCGTCACGCGAGAGAGTTGCGGCTATCCGGGCATAATCAGTATTGAGGTCCTTGACCAGAACCCCATCAAAACGGTACGAGTAGGTTGGTACCGGCCTGTTTACACTCGAAGACCCGTCACAACCGACAAGGATCAGGGTGAGAATCGCCAGAAGCAGCAGGGTCAACATATATGGCAGTCTTGCTTGCATAGATTTCATATTCTCTTTATCGACACAACCTGTAGCCGGTTTTAACCAAAGATGCTATTTTGCACTCGACTGCAAGGGATTTCCCATAGGAAAAGCAACGCCCAAGGGGCAATTTGTTGGTAGAAAATCTGTCTACCCCGAGAATCTCCTGGCTGCTCTCTCCAAAAGGGGTGATGTCAAGTCCTTCAGCTCTTTGTTCAACCGGGAAATATCTGAGCTTTTGAGCCGGTTCAGCTTGCGCGCAAAGTGGCCCGACTCTATCTCGCGGTAGACTTTCTCCATACTCTTTCTAACCGATCTGTCAATGATCTTTCGTCCGGATAGCACAGAACCGTACCGGGCCGTCACGGAGATCCGCTTGAACATCCCTTCAATCCCGTACTGTTTGATTAGATCAACAATCAGGTCGAGCTGGTAAGCGACTTCAAGGTAGGCATTCTCTGGTGGTATCCCGCTTTCCACCAGTACCTCGAATCCATTTTTTATCAGGGTAGCCATTCCGCCGCACAGAACCGCCTGCTCGCCAAACAGATCTCCGACCGCTTCCGCTTCGAAGCTCGTACCGACGAGGCTCCTTTTGCTTATCCCAATAGCTTGAGCAAGTTCCAAAGCTATTCCGCTCGCGTGACCGGAGTTGTTTTGATAAACAGCATAAAAAGCCGAAAAGGGTTTGCCGGACAGGTACTTCTCACGCACCGTCACGCCGGGGGCATGGGGCGCAATCAGTATCACATCACAGTCGTCAGGTGGCACGACGAACCGGAAGTGTATCGATAATCCATGCAGAAACCAGAGGGCGCTGCCGGGCCGCAGAGATTTCTCAATCTCCTTTTTGTAGACTCTACCATGCAAATGGTCTGGAAAGGCAAAGCAGATGATGTCCGACTTGGCTACTGCTTTTGAGATGGAATCTATCTGTTTGAATCGGTCTTTTTGAGCCAATCTGCGGGAGCCTGATCTGCTGCGCAGACCGAGGAGGACGTTATAGCCGGAGTCACGAAGATTGAGCGCTACTGCCCGTCCCTGCGACCCATAGCCGAGGACCGCTACCGCTTTACCACGACCGCTTTCATTTCTCATGCAATAAGTATAACTTCCCGATTGACAATTGCCAAGAGCGTTGTTGATTAGCTCCTATGGAGAGATTGGAAAGATCAATTATCAGCCTGGTGAAAGCCGCTCTGGAAGAGGATGTCGGCAGCGGTGATCTCACGTCGTTGGCCTGTCTGGAACCAAATCCAATCAAAGCGGCAATAGTCGCTAAGTCCAAAGGTGTCTTGTCCGGCCTAAAGCCAGCGTTGTTGGTGTTTAAGATGATCGACTCGGCTATTGTTGTGCAACCTTTGCTGAAGGAAGGCGACAGGTTCAATACCGGGGACACCATCGTTGAAATAGAGGGTTTCAACCAGACCATCCTTGCCGCTGAACGCACCACTTTGAATTTTATGGCCCACCTCAGCGGTGTCGCTACCCTTACCGGCAAGTTTGTCGAGAAGGTCAAAAATACCAAATGCCGAATCCTTGACACGCGTAAGACCACTCCCGGTTGGCGCCTGCTGGAGAAAATGGCTGTTGTGCATGGTGGCGGGGTCAATCACCGCTTCGGTTTGTATGACATGATCCTTATAAAGGACAACCATATTGCCGCTACCGGCTCAGTAAAGGAAGCGGTTACGAAAGCGCAGGAGTATCTCCGCTCTGACGATTTTAATGTCCAATTTGCAGCAAGAACTGAGGATATTGAAATCGAAGTAGAAGTCACAAGTGAACGGCAACTTACCGAGGCCATCGAAGCTGGAGCCAATCGCTTGTTATTGGATAATCAAACACCGGAGTCGTTGCGGCAGCTTGTGACTGTTGCCAGGCAGCTAAATCCGGAGGTCAAGCTTGAGGCTTCAGGGAACGTATCTCTTGACAATGTTTCTGCGATTGCCGCTACCGGCATTGATTTCATATCAATCGGCGCATTGACGCACTCAGCATCTGCCTCTGATTTCAGCCTTCGGGTTGAACGGTAGGTAGTTACATGAAAACATCCCCAAACAAGTTTGGGAATGCCACCCACCGCCGGCGCTATGTTAACCTGAGCGGTGCCTCTTAATTGCGTTCACAATAATGGGAATGAGGGCTAGCTGGAGGGCAATCCCCGGTAGACCGGTGACAATCGCACCCCCGGCTGAAAAAAACGCTGCGGCCGTATAAGGCAGGTCAATAAAAGTTCCCAACACAAGAATACTGAGGCCGAATACAATCCGTCCGAAGATCATTGCAATCAGGAGGGCTATGTTGATGTTCAGTCTCAGCTGACGGTAAGCGATTCCCGCCACCAGCCCATAGATAGGGAGCTCCGTTGACATAAGTGGCACAGCGTAAGTCGGCGGCATCCCGGTCAGCAGGTTCGACAGACCAGGGGCCAATATCCCTACGACCAGGCCGCTCAGGGGTCCCACCAGGAATCCGGCCAGCAGAACCGGAATATGCATTGGCAGAAAGATCCGACCGGCGACACCAAAGGCATGGAAGCTAACCGGAAGTAGCACCGCCAGAGCCAGATACAAAGATGTGTGGGAAACAAACCTGACTTTGGCAGAAGGGTTAGCCACCGAAGGCGGGCTTTTCACTATTTGGTGTTTTTGGCACAGGCAAGGTACCGGCCGGTATGATCATCGATTCTGATGTCGGTAAACTTGCCACTGTTGAGCATTCTCCGCATTTTAGCTTCAGGCGGAATCTGATCGTATTTCACCACCCCTCCTATCCTGTGGTGTATTCGTGAAAGCTCCTCGGAAGAAACCAGATGGATGATATAAAACCTGGCTCCTTGTTTAAGCACGCGATGGGTTTCATCGATCACCTTTTGCTGATCAGAAAAATGTGGAAATGCCGAATAAGCGATCACTATATCAAATGTGGAATCGGCAAACGGCAGCATTGCTGCATCAGCATCTACAACATTGACATTGGAAAAGGGGAAATTCCGATAAGCTCTTTGCGCCATCCGAATGGAGAAATCCACACCGGTGACAGAACCGGCATCGCCGACTTTGCGGCGCAGCATGTCAAAAAGAACCCCGGTGCCACAGCCGAGGTCAAGAATATCCAATCCTCTCTGAACGTCAAGACTGTCAACAACATGTGACAGCCGCTCCAAGTCCTCGGCAGTGATCATCAGATCCCACTCGGCCGCCATTAAGTCGAAGAATACCTGATGGTTATCGTGAGACATTTTAATTATTTTATTGTCAATCCCTACAACTGTCAAGCGGTTTTTCCCAGCCGTACGCCGGACAACAGTTGCGAAGGGCCGGTTCTAGACAATCCCTCTATGGGAGAAGATCATCGCCAAAGACCAAAACAGTTTGTTTGATGGTTAAGGAGGGAGAAACCCTGCCTGATGGGCTTGAGCACACGGGAGGGGGGACAGACAGGGTTTCTTGGGGGCTTTTCTATCTATGGGTAGATATAACGATTTTTCGCCGTTTGTCAATAGCAAAAGCAGAAATAACAGATTACCTTTTTGTCAACTAATCTTGGCGGCTCAGCCATGTCAGAGCAACTTCTTGATGAGCTTCAATACGCCCTGGTCCCAGCCGACGCGGTGGGTGACCCCCGTATGAAGACCTTTCAGTTCCTCCTTGTGTTCCAGGTACCACTTGTGCGAGGCGATCAGGGCATCCTGGTTGGAAAACCTGGCTTTCCAACCGAGCTTTTCCTCAATCTTTTGTGTTGAGACGTACGAGTCTTTGTCGGCTGTGCCATAGATCCACTTGTACAGCGGGGAGATTTTCATAAGCTCAAACATCGCCAGCGCTCCTTTGGCCAGCGCTGCCGGGGTTGTCAGTACACGAGCGCCGTTGCCGGCGAAGTCACACAGAGCGCCAACATCGACTTTGACCTTGTCAAAATGCTGAGCGCCGACGTTGTAGGTGTCATTGGCGACATCGTGTGGGGCCGTCGCTACGAGAGCTATCGCTTCCACCAAGTCGGTCACTTCCAGAAGCTGATACAGGTTTTCGCCGTTGCCGATAATCGGGATTCGTTTGCCGGAGTCGACCCAATCATACAGGATTTGAAACACCCCCAGGCGACCCGTGCCGATGAATGTCTTGGGGCGGATTATCGGAACGCACATTCCCTGCCGCCGAAACTCTTCGCAGATCTTCTCCCCTTCGATCTTGGTTTCGCCATAGGGCCCAACACCGATCAGCGGATCATCCTCGAACAGCGGGTGCTTGTCCGGCACGCCGTAGACAGCCGTGGAACTTATAAAGATCAGCCGTTCCACACCGCACTCATGGGCTTGCTCAAGGGTAGTCCTGAGACCTGAGATATTGGTCGAATATATCTCCTTTCTGGACCAGAGTGGGAGCGCCGCCGCACAGTGAATGACGGTGTCAATCTTATTGTCGTGGATAAGACGGTACATGCCCTCGCGGTCACGTATATCGACTATGGCCAGAAGGGCGTCATCGGGATATTCGTCCTTGACGAAGGGGGCGATATCGTTCAGAGCCAGAAAAGTAACCCCGCGACGGGGTAAACTCTGGGCCAGGTGATACCCTAAGTATCCGGCTCCACCAGTGACAAGTACTCGTTTATCTTTCATAATCCTGCCGTAAAACGGTTACCTTTACCCTAAAGAAATTGCTATACCAGCAGCGTTATATTATTTTGACAGTGGGGCAGGGCGCCTATCCTATTCAGTTGGTTCGGACTTTCTCAGAACATAAAATATGGTGTTCTCGTCCGCCTTTTCTGCGAATTCTGTATACCGCTTGTCAGTAGGGGAGTGGCGCAATTCCAGCGTGTCGGCAGTATGGAATCGAAAAATACAGAAAAGCGTTGTCCATTCCGAACCAGGCGCGCCACATTCACCAAGACAAAGATCGAGAGCATACGGCGACTTCGACGTATCGAGGACATACGGTCCGGTGACCGATGCGTTGTTGTCTCCTCGGGTATAGGTGCCGTCCTCACGCACGATCAGGCTGCCGGCCGGAATAGTATCTGCTGTTATCATTGTCCACTCGCCAATTAAGCTCGGCTCAGCGGTGGCTGTTGTGTCAGCCGGTGTACTTTTTTCCTGTGCCGAAGTGTTAGCTTCACGCTGTAGCGCACTTACAGCTTGATCGGATGATTGTACATAGGCGGCGAACATCAAAATTGCTAGAATCAAACACCCTACAAGTCCTGTCTTCTTTTTCATGCTACATTCCTCCTGACATGTTTGTAAAAAAAGTGAGCTTCAGGGCATAAGTCCCTGACTCCTGCCATAGTTAAGCGAAACTTAATTGTCCTGTCAATGATTCAAGTGCCGGCATCTCATCCCAGGTTTTGCCTTCCAACAGCCTGCCTGCCTTTTTCTTGTTGACACCACCCCATTGTTTGAAGAAGAAAGGAACGCTTTGCTTGTGACATCGCAGCTTTATGTCTAAAACCCATTGCTCTTTCATTGGCCGCGCACCCGGCCCCGATTCGCCACCGACAACCACCCAGTCGATCATGTACAGATTTAGCTCTCGAATCGGCGTCAGCAACGGTTCTAGAGACAAGAACTTGATTTTCGCGCTAGTCTGGCGCAAGTCGTCGATTCTGTAGGTATAATGCTGGTTTTCCACCGTGACTCCCATCCAGACATTGTCAGGCCAGTTGAGCTTGTTGTTCAGTTTGAGCAGTCTTTTAGACCGCTTGGTGAGAATCTGGAAGATGTGTTGCTCAGCACGGCGCATGGTATCGAAGACGCGTTCCACGTACTCAAACGGCACCTGGTCGTGGAAGAGATCACTCATCGAATTGACAAAAACGACGCGAGGCCTCTTCCATTTGAGCGGCTCTTCGAGTACGCTTGGATGCAGGGTTACATTGAAACCGTTCCGGTATTTTGGCACTCCCATTGCCTGTAACCGCAATGCCATCCGCTCGGCATAGCAGTGCTGGCACCCGGCGCTTATTTTGTTGCAGCCGGTGACAGGGTTCCAGGTGGAACCAGTCCATTCGATGCGGGAGCGCCCGTTCATAGTTACCTTTTCTTATACTGAAAGACTACGGTGTCGGCATTCCTTATGTTTGACGATGAAATCCTTCCAGATGTGTCTAAAATCTCTACTAACCCTTGTTTCCTGAGAACACTTATAGCTTTTCGAATGTGTGCATCCTGATAAGGATACGAAAGTTTCAGACATTCTACGAAAAGATTTTCCATAGTCAATTTCTGATCAACAAAGTCTCTGTGGAGTTTTTTTGACAAGTCTATGAGGAGCTTTCCCTGTTCAGGCAATGAAAGCTCATATTGTTCTTTTTCCGTCGAAGGCGCAGTTTCAATTATGTACCTTGGTAAATTGTCTCCATCTTTCGCGCTTCTCTTGATCATCATATCGCGCATGATCTTGAATCCCAATTCATGCTTACTGAGGAAAACCAAATAGTAGTTTTCACCAGCTGTAGTATCGAATTGAGTACAGATCTTCAAAACTCGATAATCACGCTTGCTTTTTAGTGCGTTTTCAATCTCGCCAAAAATAACTTGTGACAGCACGCCAACATTCTCGGTCTCATTTAGTGTTCTCATTATCATGGAGTAAGAATCTCTACCGAAGAATCTCTCAACTGTTGCTTGATTTGCAGTGTTTCTGATATTCCTTACGAGTCCGGAAATACTCAGGTTGAAAATGCTATCGCTGCCCCACTGTCGCGAAATCACGTCAATCAATTCTATGGAGATGTCTTTAAAACCAAAGGGATCTATAAATGAATAGGTACATGGATATATCTGTCCAGCAATCTTCGCCGCAAAATTAGCATCTATCATAATGTCCTCAAACTTAGGTTCACGGACAAGTTTCGAGAAAACTGGATGTTGCTGAACGACCTCCTTAAGTACGCTTCTGTACTCGGGATTTCCTTCGTAGAAGTGAATGTGAAGTTTTTCAGCAAGCCAAGGATATTTCTCAATTTGATCAAGTATCAACAGAGGAGTTGATCGGTTGCTATCTCTGTAGATTCCTCGGCCAGAAAATAGGTCCAAGTAATACAAATCTTCCTCGTAGCGGCCAACTTTATTTGCCCAGGCCGGTAGGTACCTAGCCACCAATTCCGATTTGACGCGCGAGTGATCAGCCTGTACATCATAAAAGTCGCTGACATTTGCCACGCGTTTCCCTTTCACAACAGTTACATTACGTCAGCAAATTATAGGTTGAAAGACATTGTTTGGATATCACAAATCAACAAAAACGGTGACGTTACGGTAACTTTAGGAGTTCGGTTGTGTCTGTCATGCAGACCCTTACCACCTGGGTGCCACTCTCAAACTTGTTTGGGGATGGCACCCTGAAACTTATTTGGACAGCTCATAGCGAGGCTGTCTGCTTGATGGACCATCACCGCGTCTGCAGCAGTTCCTCCTCCGGGATGTCCTGCGCCTGGATGCCTTTCATGGCACCGCCGAGGCCGCGGGAGGCTTCGGCTACAATTGAGGCGTCCAGATAATGAGTCGTAGCGCTGACAATCGCCTTGCCTCGTTTTTCCGGGTTGTCTGATTTGAAAATGCCGGAGCCGACAAAAACTGACTCCGCCCCCAACTGCATGCACAGGGCGGCATCAGCCGGGGTGGCAATTCCACCGGCGGCAAAATTTGGCACCGGCAGCTTGCCCGTTTTAGCGACCATTCTAACCAGTTCAATCGAGACCCGGTATTCTTTGGCGATGCCGTAAAGCTCTTCTTCCGGTATGACGGTCAAGGACTTCATAGCTGCATTGATCTCCCGGAGGTGTTTTACCGCCTCAGAAACATCGCCCGTGCCGGCCTCGCCCTTGGTGCGGATCATGGCGGCGCCCTCAGAAATACGCCGCAGGGCCTCGCCGAGGTTTCGGCAGCCACACACGACTGGAACCTTCAGAGGCCACTTGTTAAGGTGATGTTTGTTGTCGGCAGGCGTCAAGACTTCCGATTCGTCAATGAAATCAACTTCCAGAGCCTCAAGTACCTGCGCTTCGGCGATGTGCCCAATACGGCATTTAGCCATCACCGGAATTGTCACTGTCCGTTTGATACCCTCGATAATATCGGGGTCTGCCATGCGTGCCACACCGCCTTCTGCCCTGATGTCTGAGGGCACTCGCTCCAGGGCCATCACTGCCGCCGCACCGGACTGCTCGGCGATTTTTGCCTGCTCGGCCGAGGTGACATCCATAATTACACCGCCTTTGAGCATCTCGGCCAGGCCGACTTTCACCTTGTACTGCTTGTCGTTAAAGTCTATCATAGCTCAACTCCTCGCTTTTGTCCCCTATCATTTTAACATCTCAGTGGCGGAAAAGATCACATAGGCCTGGCCGTCTGCTGCCAGAGAAACGGCACTTCTCAGGCTTTCACTGCTGGGGAATCAGCCCGGCTTGTTTTACCCGAGGCCTGCGTATTCTCAGCCTGAAAAGAATATAATAACAAAAGGGGCTTGAGTACAAGCCCCTAAACTACGTGGAGTCCTTCAGAGCCCTGTATGACGAGCCGTGCCCTACCGGCTATCGGTAGGCTCTGAGACAGGCTCTTTTCGGGTGTTAGCGGTTACTACCGCGATTGGTTGAAAGCCCTTGTTTACTTGCGGGCTTTCCTTCTATACTTTGCAAAGTGTTGTTTACCCAGGGCCTTTTTGAACTGCTGCTCCAGGTTCTCCCAGAAGTTACACATGTCATACTCGTCATGCGGTTTGGCACTGGAACGTTTTTCTTCCGTATAGAGGCTAAGATGTATTGGCCCGTTGATGACTTCTATGACATCAAGGAAGGTTACCTCTCTTGGCGGCCGGGCGAGCCGGTAACCGCCGGTCACTCCCTGGTATGAAACGAGAATGCCACCCATCGTCAGGTCCTTGAGAATCTTGGCCAGGAATTCTCTGGGGATCGATTCGGCCTCTGAAACGGTATTGATCGAGCCAAGTTTCCCTGTGGGCAGATTGGCAAGATAACGGACGGCTCTCAGTGCATAGTCTGATTTTCGTGATAATCTCATCTTGCATTTCCCTTCTTCAATACGCTTCCTCTACTTCACATCGTTAATAACGTTGATAATCTCTTCTTGTTTCCACATTGTCCTTGTTATTATACGAAAAAAGATGTCCCAAACCTATGAAAAAAACAGAATATTTCTTTTTCGCCCCAGAATATCTGCAATTCCGAGGTTCTCTCGAAGTAACCAGCCCCGATATTTCCTCGCTCCAATATGCCCGACTCCGGAACGATGCCGAAATAACCGCCACTGGGGACGCAGCAGCTTCCTGAAAACATAAACTACACCTCTTAAAGTACCGATATTCTACTCAGATTAACTGGAAACCGATGTGGGATAAAATTGGCTCAACCAACGTCAAAAACAGGCTACTCTCTCGTTGAGATGCTGGTTGTGATTATCATTATCGGCATTATCGCCTCTATAGGAATCAGATCATTAAGATCAACCACCGAGACCGCCAAAACCGAGCAGACTAAGCAGGAACTTGACCAGTTGGCGTGGGCGATTGCCGGTCGACCTGATCTGGTATCAGGCGGTCAGCGGATTGATTATGGCTACGTTGGTGATGTTGGCTCGATGCCGTCCAGCCTGAATTCTCTCGTTTCCAATCCGGGCTACTCCACCTGGCACGGTCCCTACATACACGATGATTTCTACTCCACGGACACCAGCAGCGAAACAGAATTTAAGGTCGACGCCTGGGGAGAGGCTTACAGTTATTCGGGCGGCAATACCGTTACCTCTTCCGGTAGCGGCTCAAACATTACGCGGCAGATCGCCAACTCATTGGATGATCTCCTGCGCAACACAGTCTCAGTGGTGGTAACTGACCTTGACTACACGCCACCTGGCTCCACGTACAGTGACTCCATCCAATTTTTGCTTACATATCCCAACGGCTCAGGCTCCACCGTAACCGCAACACGGTACCCAACCCCCGATGGATTCGTCCGCTTTGATTCCATTCCCGTTGGGAATCATTTGGTGCAAGTAATCTATGTCCCCGACAATGATACGCTAACCCGTAAAGTAAACGTCGGACCGGGACAGAATTGCTACATAACAATCAGCCTCTCTGAGGATCTCTGGTGAGCACTATGAAACATCGGCTCCAAAGAGAATACGGTTTCAGCCTCATCGAGCTGACGATTGTCATTGTCGTGATAGGCATCCTGGCCGCCGTGGCTATGCGGTCGATGACGGCACTCGTTCAGGACAGCCGTAAGGTTAAGACGAAGCGTGAGATGGAGATGCTGGCCTGTGCTATTGTCGGCGACCCCTCGGCCACAACCGGCGGCGTACGTTCGGATTTCGGCTATATCTGCGACATCGGCGCCTTCCCGCCGAACCTGCAAGCGCTCTATCAGAATCCCGGCAGCTATTCCACATGGGACGGTCCTTACCTCCTCCCTGGCTTTTCGCAGGACAGCACCGGTTTCAAGACCGATGAATGGGGTACGCTATATAACTATTCCGGCGGTATTACGATTACTTCCACTGGCAGCGGTTCAACCATTACCAAAAAGATCGCCGATGCCACATCAGATTACCTGCTCAACGCCGTTTTGGGAAACATCAAGGATGCCAACGATTCCTTGCCCGGTGCTACCTACATGGACTCGGTTGATATCTCGATTACAATTCCGAATGGTTCTGGCGGCATGATCACAAAGATTTATCATCCTGACTCGACGGGAGTCTTCACACTGGATTCCCTACCGGTAGGCACGCACCCACTGAGGATAATCTATACACCCGAGGTGGACACCGTTTTTCGCTATCTCACGGTCCTTCCCCGACATAAGAGCAATCTGACATACAAGTTCTCGTCCAGTCATTTCTCTACGGGTTTGATCACCATCGGTGAGGTTGGACAGGTGGTGAGAGATCAAACGACAGGTGGTGACTGGTACACGGTAAATCTCAATAACACGTACTCAGACCCGGTCGTGGTTATGCGCGGTCTAAGCTATAACGGAAGTGATCCCACGCACCTGCGGGTGCGAAACGTAACTTCCACCAGCTTTGAATGGCAGATGGAGGAATGGGATTACTGCGACGGACCTCATACGACTGAGACCTGCCCATACATGGTGATCGAATCCGGCGTGTACACTCTCGAGGATGGAACAATTATCCAGGCAGGTCTTGACAGTTCAACGCACACATGGACATCCATCACTTTTTCGCAGGCTTTCTCTTCTACGCCGTGCCTGATCACCGGAGTGGCCAGTCAAAACGATGCCGCCGCATGTATCACGAGGTCACGCAGCCTGTCATCTACGGGGTTTCAGATCAAAGTGCAGGAAGAAGAAGCGGGCGGAGCGCATGGAAAAGAGCAGGTGGCCTGGATTGCAATTGAGCCTGGATCCGGCACCAATAACAGTGTTGCCTTTCTCGCCGGTCAGACCTCCAATTCCGTTACGCACAACTGGTACACGATTCCCTTTTCACCGGCTTTCTCGCAGGCGCCGATCTTCCTGTGCCACGATGACACGTACGATGGGGGCAACACTTGCGGCACGCGCTTCCGCAACCTCGGCGCTTCTCTTGTGCAAGTCATGATCGAGGAAGAAAAGTCGAATGATTCTGAAATAAACCACACGACAGAGAGAGTATCGTACGTTGCGTGGGGGTTGGCTGGCAATATTGTCGCTCAGTAACCTATAAGAGGTAGCAAGAGGAACAGTAAAGACACAGCAGGGCAGGAGAGATGATACAGCGAGCTGATAACAAGGGTATTACTCTGGTGGAGGTGATCCTGGTGATAGTGATTGCCGGGGTTCTGGCTGCGGTTGCCTTCCGCTCCGGCTCATCGGTATATACAGCCGCCAAAGTGGAGGAGACCAAACAGGAACTCGACGCCCTCGCTCGCGCCATCACCGGCAATCCGAAGCTTGAGAATAACGGCATCCGCTCAGACTTCGGCTATGTTGGTGATGTAGGAGCGATGCCGCCTAATCTCGATGCTCTGCATTCCAATCCGGGTTCCTACGCAACATGGAATGGGCCGTACATTGAGAATCGCTTCAGCCAGGCCGCCGATGACTTCAAGAAGGATGCCTGGGGAAACGATTACCAGTATTCAGGGGATGTAACGATTGCTTCAACAGGTGGCTCAGGAATTGTCCGCAGGCTGGCGAACTCGACTGCCGACCTGCTGCAGAACGAGATCAGCGGTGCCGTTTACGACCTTGATGGCACGCCGCCGGGGAGCACTTATAACGACTCTGTTGTTCTCCGTTTGACTATACCCAATGGAACAGGCGGCATGCTCACCAAAACCTCCAACCCGGACGATGGTGGGTATTTTTCCTTTGACTCAATCCCGATTGGCAACCACGATATCGAAATCATTTACTTGCCCGACAATGACACCCTGAATCGGTTTGTTTCTGTCCTTCCGAACTCCTCACTTTACAGTGAATACAATCTTGCGAGCAATGTTTGGTATGATACCACCGGCGGAGCTCCAAGCAGTTTGATCAAGGTTGCCGGTTCAGATTCACTATATAATGATTGTCACGGGTTCTTCTTCTGGATTGAAAACAACACCGGCAGCCAGGTAAGTGTCGATTCAGTGACGCTCACCTGGTCTTCCCCGACCGCTTATTACCGGTACATCAAGTGGGATGGCACAACAGTGTTCAATGAAAGTAACCCCCGAGCCGGCTCCGGTGAAAAGGTTGCTTTTACCAGTACGCAGACGATCTCCGATGGCCAGTCATTAAGGGTTGACTTCGACGCATTCAAGGTCAACCCCACCGGAGGAGCGAATGTTGACATGAACAATGTTACATTTACAGTAGATTTCTCTGACGGTTCGACAGTTACTGTCACGACAGGGAATTGCCCATAAGTGTGAGAAATACCATGCTATCAAGCTTATCGAGGCTCCACTCTTGGTTTTTCGGCAGGCCTATGGAGGTTGTCCCTAAAGTCAACTGTCTTGTCTCGCGTAGAGTAGGGGCTTGTCCCCCACCATCCCAACGGCAGGGACAAGCCCTGCCGCTACGCGAAGTTACGGCAAAAGCACTTATGAGAGCAGAGGCTCAAATGCGGTCAGATCAGACTTATGGGACAGCCCCTATGTGTCTAACGCCCAAAAACAATAGCAGGGGCTTTACACTGATAGAGCTTGTCGTTGTCATCATCCTTGTTGGCATCCTGGCCACCATCGCCACTCGCAAGATGTCGTCTTCGATTGAAAATGCCCAGTATGAGCAAACCAAAAAGGAACTGGACGAACTTGCTCATGCAATTGTAGGAAATCCCGATGTGCACGCAGAAGGCGCTCGTGTTGATTGCGGTTATGTCGGTGACGTAGGCGCTTTGCCGCCGAATCTCAATGCGCTTGCGCAAAACCCCGGCGGCTATTCCACCTGGGATGGTCCTTATATCGATAGCGGTTTCAGTGGAACAGAGCACCTTAAGGATGCCTGGGGCGCCAATTATGTGTATACCGATACCCTATTACGCTCCACCGGTTCCAGCTCGAATATCGACAAGGTGTTTGCCAACAGTACCTCTGATTTGCTCAGTAACGTTGTTGAGGGGTTTGTGGTTGACGCGGACAACAATATGCCCGATACCGTCTACGAGGATTCGATAGTTATTCGTTTGACCTATCCCGATGGCGCTGGCAGTTACACCACTGCCTCAACCAATCCTGACGCAAAAGGAAACTTTTCCTTCTCCAGTGTCCCCATCGGCAACCATACTCTGCAGGTGATTTATAATCCCGATACAGATACGGTCAGCTATAATGTGAGTGTAAAACCGGGCTGCGTGGTCAAGCTTTCCCTGGTTTTCCCGGCTGATTTGTGGTAGTAGATTTATAGGTTAAGGCTCAGATCATACATCACCGCTGAATATTGTACGCGTAGCAACCGAAACCCACCTGAAAGGTGGGGCACCTGGCGAGTCCACATCTGCCCTGACATTGTACCAACGTCACTCTTTGATGACCAGATTGATCCCACGCTTTCTCAACTGTGGGATAAACAGGGATGGTTTGACCGCCAATTCCTGGGGTTTACACCCTAGCTCGGCTATCTGGCCTGAGGCGGCCATCCAGGCAATAATTGCGGCAGGGAAAGCGGTGGTGCGCATCATTGCCGTCAGCCCGGTTTTTGAATCCTGGCGGTCGACAATTTCGTAAATGCGCTGTTTTTCCTCTCCGTCTTTTTCACCGTCAAACGTCAGCCGTACCAGCACCAGGTCCGGCTTGTTAAACGTGAGGTTTTTGTCTAGAATCGCCTTGAGGACTGCTCGTGGCTCCACCATCTGCCCGTCAATGTTCATAGGTTGTCGGGAGGCCAGCCCGATTTCGAGCATCGGTTTGAAGAGTCGGCAATGGCCTGGGTAGCGTATCGTCTTGTAGTTAAGGAAATCAATCTTGCCGGTATATGTATCGGGAAGAGTTGAAGTACCCCCGGAGGTGTAAAACGCCTCCAGCTCCCCGATGCCGTCAAACTCCAGTTTTTCCACGCCGGTCATCGGGTTTACAATCTTCTTTTGCCCTTCTTCGAGGATGACACACGGCTCCCAGTATTCATTGATTAAACCTTCGGCTGAAAAGACCATCTGGTAGTTCAGAGGTGATCGCGGTGACTGAGGAAGACCGCCGACCCGTATCTTAAGTGATTTTACACGATCAAACTTACTTACGCCGTCCGCTGCCAGTATTGACACCATCCCTGGCGCCAGGCCGCAATCGGGAACAATGGTAACCCCGGCCTCCCGTGCCTCTTTGTCCATGGAAAGCTGAGTCCTGACAACATCGTTGTTGCCACCGAGGTCGACGAAGTGACACTTCGCTTCAATAGCCGCTCCAGTCAGCCCCGGATTGTACCGGTAGGTGATACAGGAGATAGCGGTGTCATAGTCAGTCAGTAACCGGGCTGCAGTTTCGATATCAGAAGCATCAAGCCGGACCGCTGTAGCTTTTCCACTCCCGTATTGGCCTGCAATCTCAGAGGCCAGCTTCTCGTTGATATCAAAAATGCCGACTGACTGTACATCCTCGTTGCGGGCCAGGTCAAACAGCACTGCTCGTCCCATCAACCCAGCGCCAATCACCGCTATTTTCATGTCCGTATCTCCAACTCTGTTAGTTGGGCAAAATATAAGCAGCCATTTACTGACAAAAAAGCAATATGTATCGCCCGTGGGCTGCGAAATCTGCCGGGAGGTCAATGCAGAACTCCCGGTTTCAGCCGATAAACAGACTAATGTATGTGGTTAGTTCAAATCGGATTTGTCTTTAGGAAAGGACAGCATGGATAAGGTGACACTTGAGAAGATCGACGGCGATGGCATTTCAAAAGAGGAGCTGGCCGTCTATCGTGCTTTGAAGCCATATATTGGTCACTGTCTGACCTTCAATCATGATATCAACAACCCTCTGGCTGGTATCATTGGCTATGGGGAGTTCCTGCTGGGAGACACGGATCAATTGAGTAAGACTCAGAAAGGCTACCTGACCCAGGTTCTGCAGTGCGCCATGAAGATCAAGGAATTGGTGGACAACCTGTGCGAGGAAAAGATAGCCCTGGCTGAAGGAATTGATCTAAAGTCAGTCACCGAGGCATACCAGGAAGTAGCCAAGCCGCTGGACTAACTGGTTAAACCAGCTGGAACGCCTTTCGCATAAGCCACTCAACAGATAAAGCCCCAACAATGATAACCAGCAGCCATAGTTTGTTCCATAACACCAGCTCGCCTTTTTGTTTCACCTCGACGGGCGAAAGGTCAATTAACCCAACCGCTTTGTCAAACTGGTCGTAAGTGAAGTAATCGCCTCCCGAAAGCCTGGCCAGAGCGTTAAGGACAGTGGGATCGCCACTCTGGTCAAACTCCTCAAGAGAGAAAGCCTCAACAAGCAGGTCCCCATCGTTTTGCTTTAGCAAACGACCTTCTTTCTCAAAGCTGCCCTTGTAGTGATAATTACCCGGAGGGAGGTTGAAAAACCGGGCTCGGTATTTACCTTCGCCGAGTCCTATAAGGTCAGTTTCAACCGTATCCGACCCACCCACCTTCAGGAGTTGCACTGTACCAGTGACGCCCGATATTGGCCGAAAACCAAGGTCAAAAGCAAAGCCGTCAAACACCACCGTTTCTCCCCGTGCAAATACTTTCTTCTCCGAAGCGATACGAATCGGATCGAAATCATCCTTGACTGTTAGCCAACTGGCTACTCCCTCGATAAAGGTGCCGTAGTGACTGTCATCCTCGCCGAATCCCAGGTTGGCAAACCCCCATGTCCAAAAGGGAAGAGCAGCGCTTGCGAGTAGCTTTCCCGGTCCAAATCTCCTGTAGCCCAGCACAGGGAGTTTGCCGGTGCCCGGAAGGGAAGCAAACGCCAGAACCGCAGCATCGTTGTGAACCACGTCACATCGAACCAGCGACTGGAACGGAGGCAAATGCGACCACGTCTCCCTAATAGCCGACTGGTTCTCCGCCAGACGGACTGCTGGGTGAAAGAGCTTGCCTTCGGCTGGCTGTGAATGGAATTGTACATATTCCAGTCGGCTGGAGCTTGACTGGTAAAAGGGGAGAAGCTGGTCGAACCATTCCACCGGGCCGCACTGAGCAAATTGTCGACCCATCAGGACCCATATAGCACCGCCCCTGTCGTTCAGGTACGACCTGATAAGGTCCTGCCGTGCTTCAAGCTGGGGAAGGTTAGGATCGTACAGAATGACCAGGTCATAGCGATTCAGCTCGCTTTGGCGGGCCGGAAATCTCCCCGACAGGTTTCCAGCCTTCGCTCCGGTCACCCTCAAATCAACTTCGTACTTGCCCGATTGCAGCAAGAATCGTTTTAGAAAGCCGACTTCGTAGTCAGGATGATCGGTTAACAGCAGCACCGATAGCTTGCTTTTGAGGACCTTAACCGCAAACGAGCGCCGGTTGTTGTCGGCTGTTTCCTCACCTTCGATTGGCGGGATGTATACCTGCAGTATGCGCTGTCCCGGCTCGGTTGGCAAATACCCAAGTTTGACCTCGCCCAGCCCAACTTCCTGGGTTACTGTCAGCCTGTTGGTGGTCAGGACCCTATTGGAATCGCGCAGCTCGACTTCGATTTTTTTGTTCAGGGCATCCCGCCAGGTGAGCCTGGCCTCTATCTCTGTCTTCTGTCCGGCAAAAACGACTGGATTGAAGTTGATCTCAGATAAGGTGACATCAAAACTCCCGGCATATCCGGCCATGTCCACGGCGATAATTGGCGCCTTTCCATCACGGACTGCTTCTCCCGGTTCCCGGCCTGAGTTCCACCTGCCGTCACTGAACAGAATCCAGTAGTCGGAGGGTTCAGTCAATTCCTGTTGCTGAAGCTGGTAAGCAGCCTCTCCCAAGGCAGTCTTTTCGCGATCAACTCTGTCCCGTGAATCAACTAAGTTGCCGCCGAAGTAGTGAGGCGTAACCTCGGCGCTCCTTCTAAGACTGGCGTACGCACGGGAAGATAGAAGTGAATCGAGTCGAACCATACGTGACTTGCCGGATTCAACTATGTCCATACTGGAAGAGTTATCCAGAAGCAGCGCCACCCTCGCTGATCGTTGAAACTCGCGTGTGAAACTCACTACCGGTTCAAAAAGGACGGCAAACAGGGTCAGCAAAGCAATCAGACGAAGAGCGCCAAGAATTGTTCTCAGATATCGAGGGAGGGGAGGGTTGGTCCTGAAATAGAGGTAGACGGCTAGCGCCGCTAAGAGCAGCAACGCCAGCGATACCACCACCGGCGACGAGGTCAGGAAATCAACGGAAATATCTTTCAGGCCGAACATATGCTGTTTTATACCCGAACAGGCAAAGGCAGTTTAGGAAAACAAGATACATATAACGGTAGAGCCTGCCCAGAAAAATACTTACCAGACAGGTTTGGATAGGTGGTTTTCATGAGGAAAATCTCACAACGTGTGTTTATGAGGCGCGGGTAGTGGTAAACTGCACCATGTGGGTCAGAGATTCGAGGTAAACTGAGCTTCCGATGCCGTCGATGGTTTCCAGTCCCTGCTGACTCAACTCGTCAGCCCTACGGTAGGCGTACTCGATGCCGCCGTTTTCTCTCACAAAATCGAATACAAATTCAAACGAGTCTCTGCCGCCGTTATTGCGCAGGTGGCTGATAATTTCGTCCCTGCCGGCTTTTCCAGCTTTTTTAAGGGAATAGATCAGTGGAAGTGTTACCTTGCCGGTTAGAACGTCGTTTCCAGGTTCTTTGCCGGTAACCTTAGCATCTCCAACAAAATCAAGCAGGTCGTCGACAATCTGGAAGGTGGTGCCTACCCTCTCCCCGAAAGTAGCGAGACGCTGCCGCTCGCTGTTGGTGCGCCGGTTCAAAATCGGGCCTGCCTCGCAGGAGACGGCAAACAGAGAGGCAGTCTTATCGGCAATAATCGAAAGGTATTCTTCTTCGGAGAGGTCATAGTTACCAGTTTCTTCTATCTGGCGAAGTTCCCCCACTGACACGCGCTCGGCCGCCAGGGAAACCGCTTTCAACAGCTCAAGCGAACCAGTGCCCACCATAATGCGAAAGGCTTTAGCGAGCAGGTAGTCTCCCATTAGAACAGAAATAAGATTTGTCCACTGGGCATTGACTGTTTCCTGTCCCCGCCGCATCTCTGATTCGTCGACGACGTCGTCGTGCAGGAGGGTGGCGGTATGTATAAACTCAATGGCAAGAGAAGTATCAACGGAGTGCTCTGTAAAGTTGTCGGCCGCCCGCGAAGACAAAAAGAGAAAGGCAGGCCTGATGCGTTTTCCTTTGGTCCGCAGCAGGTGCCGAGCAATGGAGCTGATTAGCGGCGAGTCCCCTCTTAAATAGTCGGTAAGCTTTTGGTTGAATTCATCCAGATCGGCATGAACCGGACTGATGTATTCAAGCATTTTCGTAATGTCAAGCATTGTTTCGGACTGTTCCTTTTCCAACATCCGTCAAGAGAACAAAAATATGGAGTCCGGTTTGTATTGTCAATTGATTTGCGTCGTCGAACAAGAGCAGTTGAAGACAGCAAGTCGCCATTTGTATGTTACGTCAGGTCAACTGCTTGCTCCACCGGCAACGCTATCTTAACGGACCCAGCCGGACGTGAATCAGGTCGTACAAAGTCCCCATGTAAGTGCTGTCAGCAAGATACCCCCGGTCGTTGTGCCCACCGCGTAAAGCGACAAACCACTTTGGCTCATTGGCGGCTGCGAAAAGCCGCCGGCCCATTTCAAAGGGGACGAGGTCATCATCAGGCGAATGCGTCACCAGAACCGGGCAGGTTAAAGAGCCGATTTTCGCAATCGAATCGAATTTGTGTTTCAGCAGGTGCTTAATGGTGATTAAGGGAAACATCTTTTTCGCCATTCCCGACACCGAAGTAAACGAGGACTCGACAATCAGCCCCCCACATTTGACCCGCCGGGCCAGTTCAATCGCCACCGCTCCCCCCAGCGAACGGCCAAAAATGAAGATGTGCTGGGGGTCAGCCTTTTTTTCCTCGATCAGCCAGTTGTAACACGTCTCGGCATCGGCATAGACATTTTCTTCACTGGGGAAACCATCCGACTTGCCATAGCCGCGATAATCATACAATAGGACGTCGGCACCCAAACTCAGGATAAACTCGGCAGTCTCGAGCCGGTGTGAGATATTGCCTGCATTCCCATGGCAAAATAGAACCACGGGCCTCTTTTCGCCACTGTCCGGACCGCGTGAGGCGAAGTACCAGCCATGTATGCAGTGCTCCTGTGTCACGTGGAGATATACATCTTCAAAAGGAATGCCCAGCTCACTCGGCGATGCCGCGAATTCACGGGTGGGGTGGAAAACCAATTGTGTCTGTAAGAAATAAAGAGCGGTGCAAGAGACAAAAAAAGCCCCTACAACAACTATGACCGCCCAGAGAAGCACTCGCAGAACTCTCACTTATGCCGATTTTCCGTGGACGGCAGATGTCCAGGGGCTGTCTCAAAAGGTAACTGTCTTGTCTCCCACCGATTAACGGCGGACATAAAGCCCGCCGCTACGCGGAGTTAGAGAATGGCGACCTCATTTGGTGTAGACCTAATTCAACTGGAACCAACTTTTGAGACAACCTCTCCACATCTGCCCTTTCTATCAAACAATCTCTGCTTAGCAATTGTCGGACTTCTCATCCATTCGCCTTCGGCGAAATTCGGAACCTGACCTACTTCATTACCCCTGTACACATTGGCCACCTACATCCCATGCCATAGCCGCCGTTTTTTGGCGAGTTCCTCTCTGCCGACACTATGGTAGATCTCTACTGTAAAATTGCGATACGATGGGTTCGGTGTTTGCCGACGAGCATAGTCAAGGTTCTCTTCAGTGACAAAGCTGTCGATAAATGTCACTGGCTCATATTCCCGAAACGGCTTCTGGTAGATGTAACCGTCGCAATAATCAACCAGTGTGAAGCGATCATAACCGAAACAGTAATAAGCGTTTTTTGGCGTCAACCGTCCGAACGGTGTACCGATTACGTCAAAACCCACGGGCGCAGCAGACTGTTCGCCGAGGGAATCCATTACCTCATCGATAATACCATCTACGGGACGCACGAGCGGGTCGTCATATACTCGCGGTGGCAGCCAAACACTATGGAGGAAGATGGTGATGGCTCGCTTACCAATGGCGTTATAGACATGCCGTCCCATGCGATCTTCTCTATATCCTGTGAATTCATAGTCTTTGTTGACAATAGGCTGCAAATACTCTGAAAAGGCATGATGCATACCGGAATAGACCAGTACCTTTTCACTCCTGTCAACCTGCTCGAGTATTACGTCCGCCCAATTCTTTTCAGTGCAGCCGCGCCGGACTAATGCCCTCAGGGAGTCGGTCTTGTTGCCTGTCGGAATCTCAAAAACTCTCCAGTCTTCCGGAGTTTCGATAAAACTCCAATCATATGAACAGTTCACCCCAAGTACCCGAAACTTGCGTGTACCTTTTGGTAAGGATCGGTTCAACGTCCACGCCGCCTTGTAGATGTCGACATACTCCTGATATGCCCAGTGTACGCCTCCTCCGAAAGCAATCAGACACGCCAATTGTTCATCATACGTGTCGCCACTCAATAAACTGTCTATCAATGGCTGGTCCTCACTGCGGGCGAATTCAATCGCTAGGATATAAATGCCGTCTTCATGCAACAATGGTATTAGTCTTTGAACCAGTTCTGGGTCATGCTTAACACGATGCATTTCGCCTAAGAAAACCACGTCATGATCTTTGAACTTGCTGATAACGTAGCCCTCAGGGGACTGCTGATGTGCAAGAATGTAGACCTTTAGCTCATCTATGAGCGCCTGATGTGTATCCGCGTCCTTTTCGACTTTGCCGCAGCCGATGACAATCAGCAAGGTGAACAGAGAGATCAGGTGCTTTCTCACGGTACCTCCTTTAGCAAAAAAAATCTTTGCAGTTGGCGTACGCCCTCGTACGCCAATTCAATCCAAGACGGGTCAGATATGGACATCTGCCGCCCACGGTTGTGTGGCCGCGATCTGCGATCGCGGAGCTCTCAAACTTGTTTGTAGACGGTTTTTTCGATTCATAGCTACCGTAGGTCAAGCCTACTCGGGGTTTGACATTCATCTGCTAACGCCGCGATCAGAGATCGCGGCCACGCGTTTCCAGCACTGTGAGTCTTTGTCTGCTGCTTACTCCCATTCAATCGTTGCCGGTGGTTTGGAGGAGATGTCGTAGACGACCCGGTTAACACCTTTGACGGTGCGAATGATCCTATTGGCAATTGAGTCAAGGATATCATGGTCGATATGCGCCCAGTCTGCCGTCATACCGTCAACTGAGGTCACTGCTCGCAGGGATACAACATGCTCATAGGTGCGCTCGTCTCCCATTACACCCACTGCCTTGATCGGCAAAAGCACCGCGAACGCCTGCCAGATATCGTCGTAGATGCCCTTCTGGTAGAGTTCTTCGATAAAGATGGCGTCCACCTCGCGTAGAAGATCACACCGCTGTTGTGTTACTTCGCCAAGGATACGCACTGCCAGACCAGGGCCGGGAAAGGGATGGCGGCGAATGAATGTCTCCGGCAAACCAAGCATCCGTCCCAGGGAGCGGACTTCATCCTTGAACAGCTCCCGAAGCGGCTCCACCAGCTTTAGCTTCATCCGTCCTTTCAACCCCCCGACGTTGTGGTGCGATTTAATTGTCGCTGATGGTCCTTTGAATGACACTGACTCAATCACATCGGGGTATAGCGTTCCCTGGGCGAGGAAATCGATTTGTCCAACCTTTGCCGCCTCGTTTTCAAAGACATCAATAAAGGTGCCGCCGATAATTTTACGTTTCTCTTCAGGATCAGTAACACCAACCAGCCGTTCCAGAAAAAGGGACGAAGCATCGACCGGATGCAGATTTATATCGAGCGTTTTGAGCATCTTGACTACATCTTCGAACTCGTGCTTGCGCAACAGACCGTTGTCTACGAAAACAGTGTGAAGCTTGTTCCCGACTGCCTTTGAAAGCAGCATAGCCGCTACGGTGGAATCGACCCCGCCGGAGACGCCTAAAACGACTTGACCATCGCCCACCTGTTGCCGAATCTTTCCTACGGCGTTATCAATAAACGCTTCTGTCGTCCAGTCACCTTTAAGTCCGCAGATATCAAACAGAAAGTTGTGGAGGATGCTTTTCCCTTCTTCGGTGTGGTGCACCTCCGGGTGGAATTGCAGGCCGTAGATGCTTTTCTCATGGTTGGCAATGGCCGCTACTTCAAGCGACTCGGTGGAGCCAATCAGGTGGAACCCTTCGGGCATTTCAACGATGGAATCCCCATGTGACATCCAGACCTGGCTACGTTTCGGTATACTGGAGAACAGGCTCCGATCGTCGACAATAGTCAAGTAGGCTCGGCCATATTCGCGTCTGCTGGAAGGGACAAGCCTACCGCCGAATTGCTCAGCCAGAAGCTGCATTCCGTAACAGATCCCCAGTATCGGCCTGCCGAGGTCAAAGAAGGCAGGGTTAAGGCGCGGTGCCCCCGTATCAGAAAGAGACGACGGCCCTCCTGACAGAATGTAACCACGCACGTTCCTATCGGAGTAGAGGCTAAGATCAGCGGTGCAAGGAATGATCTCACAGAAGACATTTACTTCCCGGACGCGCCGAGCAATTAACTGTGTGTACTGGGATCCGAAGTCGAGAATGATAATCATCTCGTGGTGCATGTCATGATCCTTCTTGCGAGGTGGTCCTGCCACGGTTCCTGTTGCTGCGCTCTTCCCTGATTATAGTATCCTTCAGATAGGCATCATCGGTCTGGGGATAATCTTCGATATAATGCAACCCGCGCGACTCATGTCTCATCAATGCGGACCTTATTATCAGCTCAGCCACCGTGGCCATATTGCGCAGCTCAACCACTCCGTACGTAGCAGGGGTGGAGAGGTAGTACTGCTCAACATTATCCTTTATGCGATGGATTTTTTCCAGGGCAAGATTAAGACGATTTTCTGTTCTGACAATGGCAACAAAATCGGACATTATCCGCTGGAGCTGACGTCGGTCATGGGCAATAAACACCTTTTCGCGTGGGTATTGCAGAGAGGAGTAAAGCGAGTTGTCGACTGGAATTACCTCAGGCAAACCGGCCTGTTGGAAATACTCAGTCGCCTTTCCAGCGCCAAATTTCGCCATCACCACCGCTTCTAAAAGGGAGTTGGACGCCAGTCGGTTAGCGCCGTGCATGCCGGTCGCCGCTACCTCACCGGCCGCAAACAGGCCGGCAAGTTCCGTCTCACCGTCGATAGTCGCCAGAACGCCGCCGCATGCATAGTGCGCTGACGGCACCACGGGGATGGAGCGCCGGGTGATGTCGAAACCGCGTCGTAGGCACTCCTTGTAGATATTTGGAAACCTCTTCTTGATATGCTTGCCATCCAGGTGGCTGATATCGAGAAGGACATACTCCTCGCCGCTTTCTTTCAACACCTTGTCAATCGCTCTGGCCACGATGTCGCGTGGGGCGAGGTCTTTCAGGGGATGGGCGTGTTCCATGACGCGCTGACTGTCGACAGTTTTCAGTATTCCTCCCTCACCGCGAACGGCCTCGGAAATCAGAAAGGGCCACCGGCCAGGGTTGTACAGCGCTGTCGGATGAAACTGAACAAACTCGAGATTGGCCACAGATGCGCCCGCCCGATACGCCATAGCCACACCATCACCAGTGGCGATCTTGGGGTTGGTGGTATGGAAATAGACCTGCCCGAGGCCTCCGGTCGCCAGCATTGTGACAGGAGCATAAAAAGCGTCAAAGGCTCGGTCTTTTTCGGTAAAAACAAAGGCTCCTGCGCACGCTTCCCTGCCGCCAGCAGGGTAGGTAATGAGGTCGAGGACAATGTGGTCACGGTAGATATCAATCTGGTCGGCTCTGTGGTGACAGGCTGCCACCAGCGCCCGCTCAATCTCACGACCGGTCAAATCCGCAGCGTGCAGCACCCGATTGGCAGAATGTCCCCCCTCGCGGCCCAAGTCGAGCTGGCCTCTTACCTGAGTAAACTTAACGCCGTAGGCAACCAGCTCTTTAATCACCGAGGGCCCAGCTTCCACCACCCGTTCAACCACATCTCGATGGCACAAACCACAGCCGGCGTTCAGGGTATCATCGACATGCGCTTCAACCGAATCAGCCTTGCCCAAAACGGCGGCAATACCACCCTGCGCCCGATTGGTACTGGTATTCTTCTCCTCTTTCTTGGTTACAATAGCCAGTTTTGCCGTGGGGTTTTTGGCGACCACTTCGAGGGCGAAAAACAGCCCCGCAATGCCGCTTCCGATTACCAGAAAATCATACCGCCGTTCCATTAGGGATGCCGTCTCGTAAGGCCAAGTTTATCCTGTAGGTGGGCAACCAGTTTTTCCTCACCCGGATCAAGGTCTATCGATTGTGCAAGATAATACAATTCGCGCCCAAAATCAAAGTCCCCCAGTTTGACCCAGTCCTTACCGGTCGTTACAATGACATCCGAATCGAACCTGTTCGCTACCGACTTGATCTTTTCCAGCAGCTTACGGTCGTATTGCTCGTGGTCGGAAAGCTCCATGGCGTAGTCGAGATCGGCCGACAGTGCCGCTACCTGCTTGCGCAGCGGCTCGAAATTACCAACTCCGGCAAACAAGAAAACCGACTTGTCCTCGAGGTACTTGACCGGCAGGCGACACCCGTAACCAACCAGTTCGTCGATCCCGAATTGTGCGTGATAATGCTTGGCTGTGGGATTGATACGTTTCAGCTTCTTTTGCAACAACCCCCGGTCGCGAGCGAAATTGGAGCGAGTGATAATGATTATATCGGCTCGTTTCAATGCCGAAAGAGGTTCTCTTAACACCCCGTATGGAAACGGCTTGAGCATTCTTTTTGTGACGGCCGCATCGTAGGTGATGATGTCCAAGTCTCGCGCAAGGCCGAAGTGTTGGAAACCATCGTCGATGACAATCAGATCGACGCTCTTCGACTCGGCCAGGCGATAGGCGGCAGCGGACTTATACCGATCAACTGAAAAGACCGCCTCCGGCAGGAGTCTGGCCAGAAGCTGCACTTCATCGCCTGTTTCATCGGCAGGTCGGTTCTGCACTTTGTAACCTGGCTCGGTAAAGGAGATTTCCCCGGGGCGGCCATATCCGGAGGATACAATGCCTACACGGTAACCATCGCCTAAGAAAAACCTGGCCAGGAATTCAACCATCGGAGTTTTGCCTGTGCCGCCGACGGTGATATTTCCCACTGAAATGATAGGGACCCGTACCCTGACGACAGGAACTCGCCGTGACCGGTGAAACTTGAACAGTAGGCGATACCCCAGGGAACAAAGCCACAGGAAAAAAGCGGGAATTGTCCAGAGTGAGAATGATTTACGCCGGAGAATCTTCTTCCAGATGCGTTCAAACACTCTTCAATCTCTCCAGAATATATTCCCCGGCCATTGCTGTTGGGGAGTTGCTCAGATCGCTTTCCGTTTTCACGGCAAAAGATAGGTTGCCGGTTATCACTTGTTCTAAAAGCTCAACAAGATCGCTTTCCGATTGGACCTTCTCGCCGAAGCTGTTGGCCAGTATGTAGCCTGCTGCCTCGGTTACATTGCTCAGATGCGGTCCGAAAACTACCGGCGTACCGGCCCACACCGGTTCCAGGATGTTGTGTCCGCCGATTGCAACAAGCGTTCCACCCACAAATGCCAAATCCGCCGCCATGTAAAGGTCGTTTAGAAGGCCTATCCTATCGACAATGATAATGCCATCGGCGCCTGACGTGTTACCATAAACAGCACACGAGAGTCCCTTTTCCTCCAACAGCGCTTTGATTTCACCGACTCGCTCGATGTGGCGAGGGGCAATAATCATCCGGAAACCTTCATGTAGTGATCTTATTTTGCGGAAAACTTCCGCCAGGATAGCCTCTTCTCCGGTGTGTGTGGAGCCAGCTACCAGCAGGAAGCTATCACTTGCAACACCGGCACGGGCGCGTATTTCACTGCGGCGTCCTTCCGAGCGTGGAAGCAAAGGAGCGTCGAACTTTATATCCCCAGCCACCAGCGACCGATCAGGTGTGACTCCAAAGCGCCGGTATCGCTGGAAGTCGCTGTCCGTTTTGAAGAAGAATCGATCATACTGTGCAAGGAGCTTGGCGAGCGCCGGGCGAAAAAATCGATATTGTTTGACAGCCTTTTCCGACATCCGGCCGTTAACCAGCACAATGGGGATGTTTCTCACGTTCGCATGACTGATCAGGTTGGGCCAGATTTCCGTTTCAGCAATCACCAGCAGGGTTGGGTTTATTAAGTCAAGGGAGCGTCTAACAGCAGGTGATGCATCCAGGGGAAAGTGAGTAAGAGTGACTCGCTCATCTTTGTCGCGCAGTTGGTCGGCTGCTATTTTGAAACCGGCAGTTGTCATAACAGTCACGTGAATTGTCATCGTTGTATCCTGCTTTTTCAGGTAGTCAATCAGGTAGCTGAGGACCTTTACTTCGCCGACTGAAGCGGCATGCATCCAGATATTTTTCGGACCGACCGGATCAATGAATCCTAGTCTTCCCCGCCACAGCTCATTGCCTTTAGCGGCTTTAATTCTGCCCACAGGATAAAGGATGCTATAGATGAGAAAAGTGACTAGTTTATACAGGAACATCATAGCATTGAAGGGCGGGTTATGTATGGTGGGTTATGCGCAGTCAGGAATCCCTTCCTGACTGCACCAATATAGCCGTCACGAAAGGATTCGTGACGGCGCATGAATGTGATCAACCTATTCAGCAACATTATGGGTCACTTTTAACAAATGGGAATCGTACCTCGCGCAGGGGGCAGCCTTGTGTCGCCCCATCATTCTGTGAGCGGCAGATGACTAAATCTGCCCTGATATATTCCCCTCCTCGGCGGGGACAAGCCTCGCCGCTACGTGATAATTTTCGATGTGGTGCTCCTTCCCCTTGCGTAGGGGGCGGCCTTGTGTTGCCTCATCATTCTGTGGGCGGCAGATGTCCACATCTGCCCTAACAAACCATTGTCGAGATCGCACCTATATTACTCCTGATGCGTTATAAACGCAATTTCAATGCCTCAGCAATCATCCGCGCAGCGCGTTCTGAAGCGCCGGCACCTCCCAACAGCTTGGGCACGCTGTCGAGTTTTGCCTTCACTTGCTGGGCGTATTCGTTCTCCTTGCGATATCTTTCCAGCTCAGGAATGATATACTCAGGCTTCACACTGTGTTGAATCAGTTCCGGCACCACCTTCTCATCAAGAACCAAGTTGACCAGCGCTATTTTGTCAAGCTTCATCAAACAGCGCGCAATCTGGTATGTGAGAAAACCGGTCTTATAAACCACCACCATCGGCCGCCCAATTATGGCCACCTCCAGCGTCGCAGTACCGGAAGCAGTCAATACCAGCGAGCTCTGGTAAATGATCTTGCGGGAATCCTCGAAGGAAACCGTTATGCCATCGGCTGCATATTCCTTCACGTATTTGTCATAATTGAAACAGTCCTTTATTCCCGCCACGACAGCTTTTGTGCTATAGAGACGGTTGTATTGCAGCGCCGCTTCAAGCATTGGGGGCAGCATACGTTCAATCTCCTGTGGCCTCGACCCCGGCAAAAGCGCCAGAGGCGCGTTTATCGGGGTGGGGGAAAGTATGTACTCCCGGGGAATATCCTCAAGCAGGTAGTGTCCTACATAGCGGGCGACTATGCCGTTTTGACGATAGAACTCCTTCTCAAAGGGGAGAATCACCAGCATTAAATCTACAAGCTGCTTTATCTGAAACAAACGACGTTTACCCCACGCCCATACCTGCGGGGAAACGTAGTAGATGATAGGAATACCCAGAGGTTTGATCTTCTTGGCGAGGCGCAGGTTGAACCCCGGATAATCTACAAGAATAACGGCCGCCGGTCGACGACGTTTGACTTCATCTATGCATCGATAGAAGAGCCTGCGAAAAAAGAAATAACGTTTGGCGACCTCCCAGAAGCCAAGTATTGCCAGTTCGTTCCCTTCAGCCAACTGATCCTGGCCAAGCAGCTTGAGTTTTTCCCCACCAAGGCCAAAGATAGTGAGGTCGGGGATAAGCTCTTTAAGGGCGACCACAAGCCGAGCGGCAGCGTTATCTCCGGATGGATCCCCAGCCGACAAAAACAGCGCCGTTTTGTCCATTCAATCAGGTTCCGTCTCCATCATCCTGGCCAGCGATTCCCGCCCGATACGTTCTACTTCGAGAGCGACTCTCAGAGCTTCGACGGCTTCTTCCAGAGGGACTGCTACTGGTTTCTTATGAATGACTGCATCCAGAAACGATTCGAGTTCCATCTTCAACATATCCTCCCCTGGATCATCCTTGTGCAGGTAGACAAGGTTCCTGCCTGATCCGCCCAGGGGTATCCGCATGCCTCCCAACTCCTCGCCACCCTGAGACAGGAGATAGATATCAGCCTGTTTGCTGGCCAGATCGAGGGAATAGTAGCCCGATTTCTGAAAGATCCGCAGCTTACGCATCTGGTGCAGTGAGATACGTGACGCGGTCAGGTTGGCCACTGCGCCGTTTGCAAATGTCAACCGGGCGTTTGCAATGTCGGCCTGCTCCGATACCACCGCCACCGCCGAAGCCTGGATATCGGTAATCTTCGAATTGACAAACGAAAGGACAAGATCGATGTCGTGAATCATCAAATCAAGAACAACTGCGACATCAGTCCCACGCGGGTCAAATGAAGCCAGGCGATGGACCTCGATAAACGACGGTTTTATGGAGTAGTCTCTGACAGCTTGTACAGCAGGATTGAACCGTTCGATTTGGCCCACTGTCGCCTTGACCCCTTTGGTCTCGGCAAGGTGTTGCAGGTTGCGGGCTTCGTCCAGGGTGGCTGCGATTGGCTTCTCGATCAGGCAGGGGATACCTCGTTCGATCAGGTACGATGCAACTTCGAAGTGCGCTGTAGTCGGCACTACCACCGAGACCATCTCAGAGCAGTCGGCAAGCTGTTCCAGTGACTCAAATGATATGACGCCGTACTCATCAGCGTATTTCTTTCCCTTCTCCCTGTCAATGTCGTATAGCCCTACCAGATCGGATTCCGGCAGGTCATGAAGCCATCTTAGGTGGTGGCGACCCAAATGCCCGACACCGACGACTGCGGTTTTGAGTTTGTTCATAGTTTAGTCAATCGCTCTATACTGTAGGGCAGCCTCCCTGCGATCCTGCCATACACCCAAATACACAACACCGGCTTATATACACAAGGCGTCAGGCAGGGTCACCTAACGCCACCTTTGAACACAGTAAGTCAAAACCCCTGCGGTTTTGACAATTGCTTTCTTTCAATCTTCCTCCCGCTGCACAGGCTTGTCATATTTGGAAAGGTACAAAGCAACAGCGGAAACTACAAATATCAGTACCGGAATCAGGGTGCTTATCCAAACATCGTAGAATACGATTTGAAGAAGAACAAATAGGAAGAAGTTGAAACAGAAAAGGAAGAAGGCTGGGAAAAGCAACGATAATTGGAAGAACTTCCGAGCCACTGTTTCTGGATACCTGGTAAGGTAATGTTCCAGACCGTACCTCTCTAAGATCAGTCCGGCAACTCTTTTATGTGCTTCGAAGACGTCTTGAATCCTCAGACAGAAAACAAATCCAAACAGCGATAGGACCATCAGGAAACCAACGATAGGCCAGTTAGCCTCATCGAACAGCCCGCCATGCATCAAGGCAAAGGAACCGCCACACAGAATGGCAAATATGTTCGTAAACCACAACCTCTGATTTTCCACATGCCTTATATGCAGCCAGTGCTGTTCGTAGATTGCTTTGACAAGGTCTCTTTTGTCGTTGCCGATTGCGTTCATCGCTACACCATACCGTTTACTTCACCATTCCCTGGTCTGCACTCAAATGGTTTCTTTCTGTAAACCCACCGCCCGCCAAAGGCGGGTGGGTCACCCAGCCATTTCACTTACTCTTCATAAGATCCTTCAAATCGAATGCTATCGAACTGAATAGATTTCTAAGAGATGTGGCACCTCTAACATAGCGAACAGATACATCACGCGAGATCATTGAATCGTTCGACGTCTCAACCTCATCCCTTATTTTTTTCATTTCCAGATAGAAAGCTACAAGATCTTCAGGGAGGTTCATTGTATGAACTAGCTCTTGAACACTCAACGAAACTGATTTTCTGTCGAATATATGGATTTTCTTGGCAATAGCAGCATCCAGAAAAGCCATTTGGATTAAATGCCACGACGTTATTATGGCCGCTCGAGGAGATATATCCAGTAAGCTTCTGAAAAATTCCTCGGTAGATTCAAAGTCTTCAGGTTCGTTAGGGTCCAAGTTCCTAACCAAATCTATTTTCCTAGATACTCTTGCAATTCCTTTTTCAATTCTTTTCATATTCTTGTTAAATTCTGCCTCAAAGCCTTTGTATTTTATACGAAACAATCGTGTGATAACCTCTGCGACCTCCTTGCGAAAGGCCAACACAAAGAACACCACCAAGATAACTACAGTCAATGGCCACTTGAGTGAATCCAAGATTTTTACTATCGAATCGACATCCATAGCTGCTATCGAATACGGCTGATTGGCTCCAAAGCTATTTGACAATTCCCCTATTGGAACGCTCAATAAAATCCAAAATCTCCTGTACCTCAGGGATGAGCTCGATTTCACTCTTTATGCGCTCCACCGCTTGGGATGTATTCAGGCCGCTGAAAAACAGGAGATTGAAAGCTCTTTCAAGTTCTTTTATTGCTTCCCTGCTGAATCCCCGGCGCCGCAACCCAACAGCGTTTATCCCCATTACCTTCAGCGGATAACCGGCCACCAGCGAATAGGGGCAGATATCCTGCTGCACGCGGAAGCCCCCACCGATCATGGCATGAGCGCCGATCTTGACAAACTGATGCACCGGCAACACACCGCCAAGAACGGCATAATCCCCTACCTCGATGTGCCCCGCCAGATTGACGGCATTGGCTATGATGACATGGTCACCCAGGATGCAGTCATGGGCGACGTGCGAATAGGCCATCAACATGCACTCTTTACCAACGGTGGTGGTGCCGTAGGCTTTGGTGCCACGATTGACTGTAGCATACTCGCGCACGACAGTTCCATCACCGATTATGACCTGTGTTACCTCACCGGCAAACTTCAAATCCTGTGGCTTCGTGCCGATAACAGCGCCGTGGTGCACTTCAACATTGCCGCCGAGTGTGGCGCCGCTGGCCAGAAGCGCCGAAGAGGCGATCTTCGTCCCGCCGCCGATTTTGACATTTTCCTCAATGATAGTATGTGGCCCAACCTCAACATCGTCGGCAAGATCGGCTTTTGGTGAAACGATAGCTGTGGGATGGATCGCGTTCATCGGTCTATCACCATGGCCATAAAATCGGCGCTGGCGACAAGGTTAT
This sequence comes from uncultured Ignavibacteriales bacterium, assembly GCA_964416195.1. GTDB lineage: Bacteria > Zixibacteria > MSB-5A5 > GN15 > FEB-12 > CAYQDB01. The sequence goes on along the minus strand of CAYQDB010000004.1, from coordinate 25,081 downwards.
CCTCCACAAATGCCTTCCCGGACATCTTGCAGGTGTTGCGTCGGAAGGTGTGCATCTCCAACTCAAAACGCAACTGATCCCCCGGCATTACCGGCTTTCTGAACCTGGCGTTATCGACGGCCATGAAGTAAACCAATTTCGTTTCCGGATCGGGGATGGCATTCAAAAGGAGTACGCCGCCCGCCTGGGCCATTGCTTCAAGAATCAACACTCCGGGCATTATCGGGTGGCCGGGGAAATGCCCCTGGAAAAATGGCTCATTGATGGTTACATTCTTTATGGCTACCACCCTTTTGTCCGGTTCGAGATCGATGATGCGATCGATCAGCAGGAAGGGATAGCGATGGGGCATTATTTTTAGAATGGAGTTGATGTCTAAGAAAGCTCCGCTGTTTTTCTTGGTGTAGCGACCGGCGATTTTCTTCTTTTTATACAGTTCACTCATCTTTTTCGCCAGGGCTACGTTCGCTTTGTGACCAGAACGGGCAGCCAGTATGTGCCCCTTGAACGGAACCCCAATGAGGAATAAATCGCCAAGCAGATCGAGCGCCTTATGGCGCACCGGTTCATTGTAGAAGCGGAGGGGAATGTCATTGATAATGCCTGTCTTACCGACAAATGCTTTTTCTTTGAGCCCCAGAGCCTTTTTGATTCGGTCGACTTCCACCTGGCCGAGGTCGGAGTCATAGATTACAATGGCGTTGTCAAGACCGCCACCCTTAATGAGACCGGCTTCCTTGAGCATTTCCACTTCCGAAAGAAAACAGAACGTTCGAGCTGGAGCGAACTCCTCGACAAATTCTTTCTCCAGGTCGACCAGGGTGGTGTACTGCGTCCCCAGAGCCGGGTTCTTGTAATCAATCATGAAAGTGATGCGAAGCTCATCCGACGGAGTTACCACCAGATCAACGGCACGCTCCGGTTCGTTGTAGGCCATGGGAGTATCGATTTCAAGGTAAACCTTGTCGGCCTCCTGGTTTTCGATGCCGGCCTCGAGGAGCTTGTCGACATATGGCCTGGCAGAACCATCGCCGACCGGGGGTTCATTGTTGTCGAGCTCCACAATCATGTTGTCGATTTGAAGGCCTGCGAAGGCAGCCAGCACATGCTCAACTGTGTACACTTTCGCCTCGCCGTCCTGGAGCGTCGTTCCACGGGAGATATCGGCCACGTGGTCGATATCCGCTATAACCGAGGGTTTCTCGGGCAGGTCGGCGCGCACGAAACGGATGCCGGTGTCCGGCGGGGCCGGCTTAAAGGTCATTGTACAGTTGTTACCGGTATGAAGACCTACCCCTGACATTGAGATTTCCCGTTTGACTGTCCGTTGTTTGTCGTACATAAGTGCCTAACCGTGATACTGTTGGTGGGATTATACTAACAACCCCTCTTTGCCTCAAGTCCTTTTTGCCATAAGGATATCAGGAAGGTCGAAGCTGCTGTGGTCTGGTAGCGATATTGGCAACAAAGGCCGGTATCTGTGGAGCAATTGATCGGGTTAACACCCGCGAATATGCGGCGTCCACCAATCACTTCTGATTCAAGGACGATCTGCTATCAGTAAGCACAAAGTGCAACACAGCCCGTGCTTGCAAGGAATCTGAAACCAATGTCGACTGTTTCCTTACTGACATAGGAGAAACCCATCGATATATGCGAGGTACAGAACAGACCTGACCTGTCTGGCGGAGAGGAAGGGATTGGTAGTGGCGTTCTGGCTAACCTCAAGCGTTTCTATAAGATAGGCCTAACTCCTTGTCGTTAATTGTGTTCCGCCCCGTGCTTTTCGCTGTTAAAAAATTGTTAAAAAATCTTGGTTTATTCTCTGGGCGGAAAGGACATAAAAGCTCGCTCAAGCAAGTAATAGCTCACCTACCAACATTAAAAGTGGGCATGATAGTCTGGTGTCAGCTCTTACATAGGGCGTTGATGCCGGACTGGTACGTCTGCATGCTTTGAAAAGACGAGAGCACAAAGGCAGCCGTGGTCAAGGAAATCATCCCACATGACTACGCAAGACGAGTAAACAACGAAGGAGCAAGCGGGATTACAGAGCTGGGGTCAAGAAGTTCTGGAAGTAGCTGAACGGAGCCGAAGAACATCCGAAGATTGTGCGTTGGATTAAGACAACCATGGACCACTCAAAACAGAGGCTCCCAGTGGACACTGAGATTGATATCAAGGCTGTCCTGGCCATTGGAGAATTACAAGAATAAGCCGACAAATACTACTATAAAGTGATTCCCTCATATATGGCTATGCGCAGAGCAGCAATCGGCATATTACTGGTATTATTCCTAGCTCTGCCGACAGCGGGAACGAATTACTATGTCTTGCCGTCGGGCGATGATGATAGCAACGGCCTGGATTCTACCACTGCCTGGCTCTCAATCGACAATGGCGACCAGAAGGAGTTGCTTGTACCCGGTGATACAGTCAATATTCTACCCGGTACCTACTTACCTTCAAGCAGTATTCAGTTGAAAACTCACGCTACCAGTGTGCTTCCGGTCGTATATCGAAAGTATGGTACAGGCAGCGCGGTCATCGACGCCAACAACCAATCCATTACTATTCTGCTGGTTGACAGCAACCATGCTATTATCGAAGGTCTGGAGCTTACCAACACAAAGGATCATGCAATCGAGCTTGTAGCAGATTCGTGCACTATTACCCAGTGTGACATACATGACATTGATAAGATAGGGATCAAGGTCACCGGCAGTTACAATCTGATGCTCAGAAACGTCATAGCCAACACCGGCGATGATGGAATTGAAAACGACGGCAATTACAACAACATATATCACAACACCGTCTATTACTCCGGCGACCGGGGAATTCATTACAAAGGCGGGGTCAGCACAGGGCGGATCTTCAACAACATCAGCGTCGGTAACAATGAGGGCATCAGAGGTAAGGAAGAGGTCGTTTGCGGTTTCAACCTGCTGTGGTTGAATTCATCTGATTATACCAATGGGGTCATTGATTCTGCCGGCGGTATAGTGGCTGACCCTCTGTTTGTTGATCCCGGGGGGGGTGATTTCTCCCTGCAGACGGGTTCGCCAGCTATAGACTCAGGTCTTGATCTTGGGTATACGTATCTTGGCAGCGCACCGGACATGGGCGCAATTGAGTTTATCCCTCCAGGCAATCAGGCACCCATCTTGGACCCTATCGGTCCCAAGTCGGTGGACGAGGGTCAGAATCTCAACTTTGACTTATCTGCGACTGATATAGAATCAATCCCAGCTTTAACTACTTCGCTTTTACCTTCTGGGGCAACATTTGTCGATCACGGCGACGGAACAGGGACGTTTGACTGGACACCGAGCTTCTTACAATCTGGAGTCTACGATGTAACTTTCTATGCCACTGACGATTCTTCTGCAACTGACAGCGAAGTCGTAGTGATAACTGTAAATGACATCAACCAGGCGCCAGTATTGGCTTCAATCGGTTCAAAGTCAGTAGAAGAGGGCCAGAATCTGAACTTTGGGGTTTCTGCTTCTGACCCTGACGGCACCACACCAACACTTACCGCTGAGAACCTGCCCACCAACGCCACCTTTGTCGACAACGGTGATGGCACCGGGACGTTTAATTTCAACCCCGATTATACTCAGGAAGGTGTCTATAATGTGAACTTCATAGTTAGCGATGGAGAGTTGGCTGATACAGAAGTAGTAGCAATCACGGTGACTCCTGCGCCGGTTACCTATATCGACGTATTGCCACCCAGTAATGTAGTTGAGGAGCTAACGTCGGTTCAGTACGCAGCATACGGATACGATGCCGGCTCAACTTTTGTCAAGGATCTAACCGACTCGGTTGCATGGTCTACAACCGATCCTGCCGGTTCAATTACAATTGGAGGGCTTTATACTGCCGGTGACCAGTTGTCACCTCCGGATAATTATGTTAAGGCTATATATCAAGTTTCCATGTCTGATTCTGGCCAGGTGACTGTAATATCCGCCGGTACGTTGGACCATATACGAATTGAATGGTTTGACGGCACGTCTTTTGGCGACACGACCTTAACAACTGATAATGACACCACAACCCTTTACTGTCGCGGTTACGATTCCGGAGATAGCCTCTTTGGTGACGTCGCAGTCAACTGGACCTTAATTGGGCTGGATTCTATTGGGGGGATATCACCCAGTGGGGGGACATCGACAACTTTGCAGCTTTACAAGCTGGGTAGCGGTCAGGTAGTAGTATTCAAAGGGCCTACGCTTTCAGATACAACAGGAGTGATTACCTGTATAGCGGGTGCCCTGGCACAACTGGTTGTCTCTCCCGATACAGCCACTATAGGCATAGGCGACTCAGTACAATTTTCTGCCATCGGCCGAGATGCAGACTCCAACCTGACTGATGTGGGTTCTCTGGATTGGGGAGCAACGGATCGAATCGGCAACATCGACTCAACCGGATTGTTCGTGGCAAGCGCGCCGGGAGTCTGTAGTGTAGCCGTTACCAGCAGCATCAACGCCATGACCGCCACCAGCGGGGCCATCGGTGTTGAGTCATTATACCTGACAGCCATTCCCATTGGAATCACTTTTGTCCATCCCAACCAAGCCTCTCCCTCTATTCTCTCGTTCCGCATAAACAACTATTTTGACTCAGACAAGGCTATTACCAATGTCACTCTACGCGATGCATCCCGAGGGACCGGGAGCCCTGCGGAGAGACTAACCGATGTCGACTCCATTAGCTTGTGGGTCGATACTGACAACGACTCGCTACTTACGGTATCCGACAGCCTTATCACGGCCGTGGAGGCCGCCTCGGAAGTTTGTTCTCTATCGTTTTCGCCGCTGACCATTGCATCCGGAACCGGGCGGACCTTCCTTGTTGGTGCAAAAGTCAGTCGGTTTCCGCACGATGGTGACTCGCTTGACGTATTCCTCCTGCCGGCTACCGATATCCTGACGAGTGATAGCACCGCAATTGACGGACCGGACACTATGAATTCCTTTGGGTATGGTATAATTGACGGGCTGGTGACGGATCAACTATCACTTACGAGCACAGGACTCACCTCTATGAGCCCCGGAGACACGGTTTACAATGTCCTGGTACTTGATATCCCCCGCAACGGTTACCGCGAGGATACGCTTCAGGGCTTCAGCGTGGTGAATATGGGCACTGCTTCAGCCGGTGACATCGACTCGCTGTTTCTTTTTTCCGATGACGGCAACGGCACCTGGGGTGGGCGCAGTGAGGAAACCCTTCTGGGCGAATTGGTCTTTACCGGTAGTCGGTGGATTAGAAGCGGGCTGGCGGTCTCACTTACCGAACTAACAACTCGATTTCACGTTGGTGTAAAGCTATCGAGCTATCCCGTTAACGGAGCTACCCTGGCGCTGACCATCCCAAAGAACGGGGTCGAGATGCTCTCTGACAATGACGGACCAATTGACTCGTCCCTTCAGCCGGTAGATACCATTGAAATTCAAAGCTCGGAAGCCATGTCAGTGGACGTGGTGTCTGTTCCATCGCTAAGTCTCATTCCGGGAGAGTATTCGGGTCCCTTAACTGGCATTGAGCTGACGAATGGTTACACCACGCCAGTTACTTTAGACAGTATCAGAGTGAGTCTCTTTGCGGTCGATCCGGACGGTGCTTCGCAGGAACAACTTGACAGCCAGGTAGACAGTTTCCTGGTGTACCATAACCGTGATGGTGATTACTCAACACTCGGTCCATCTGACTCCCTTTTAGCCGCTGGAACTGTGATAGACGGAGTTGCGACTCTTGAAACCAGCGGTCTTACACTCCCCGGTGAGGGAGGTTCTGTCGGTTTATCAGTAGTCGCCCTCATGAATCTTCAGAACAGCAAGAATGGAAACTTGATAAATGCTGGCTTGTCCGACTCAACGGCTATTTTCTTTAGTCAATCGATAAAGGTTACCGGTAGCTTTCCTCTGAAGAATGAGAATGACCATAGTATAAATGCTTTTCCTGCCGCGGGCATAGTTGTAAATGAAATTGAGGGCGCTACTCTCTTCGGAGCACAGACAGATCAATTGGTACTTGACTTTGAGCTACCTCGAAATGGATACGCCACAGACCAGCTTCGAAGTCTAAGATTGACCAACGCAGGCACTATCAACGAGCTGGAAGCATTGGAGTCTGTCCGTCTTTATAGTGATGCTACGGGTAATGGTTTCTCACCTGATGACGATCTCCTGGGAAGCTTTGTGTACAAGGAAGGCTACTGGGAGTTGACCAATCTGGCTCATCCGCTGGTTAACAGTACGACTCGATTCTTGGTAGTCGTTGATATCACGAGCGAGCAGTTCACAGGCGGAACGCTACAGTCTGGAATTCCTATACAGGGAGCGCTATATTGGTCCGGCGCTACCGGACCGGATGATGACGCCGTAAGCAATCCTGAAGCTCATCTGGTCTTCCCATCCAATCGGGTTACCGCAATTTCCATTCCTGCGCAGTCGCTGGCAGCGCTACCTGGAAGTTCCGACAATGTCATCTTAACCTTCGCATTATATAATGGCTACGTCGGCCAGACACAATCGCTTCAGGCGATCACCCTAGCTAATATATCACACAGTCTTTCCGATGAGGCATTTGCGGATTATGAACTTGGACAGGTATCCCTGTTTTATGATTCTGACCACAACAGAACTCTTAGCAATGATTCGCTGATTGCCAGCGGATATTTTTCCAACGGCAGGCTACAATTGTCCGGATTGGATATCCAACTGCCTCCGGAATCGCTTTCATATTTCTTTGCAGCCGTTGACATTCCTATCGACGGGATTGATTCGGATAGCCTGACGGTTTCAATTGCCGGTGCATCCGACTTCACTTTTTCCGAACCGGTCATAATCAATGGCGATCTTCCGCTTGTAAGTGGCGGTTATCTAATCATAGATGGGTCTGTCAGCGCTCAGTACGAGATACTACCATTGACGGCGCGAACGCTCAATCCGGGAGATACTTCAGTCACGCTGTTAGCATTTCGACCGGCCAGCAATGGTGACCAGATTGATACTTTAGAATCGGTAGCATTAGTGAACCTAAAGGATGCGACCTCGAGTGATATTGCCTCGCTGGAACTCTGGCTTGATACCGACGGCGATAGCGTCTGGCAGAGTACAGACTCTATGCTTGGTGCCTTCACCTACTCAGCAGGAGTGTGGAATATCGGTAGTGTGGGAGTCGAAGTAGTCTCAGATGCTCTTCCTACTCTTTTTGCGGTTGGTGACGTGGCCGTGTTAGCCACACCTGGTGCAGCCTTCCAGGGCACCATACCCCAGAACGGTTGTCAGTTTGCATCTGCTAATGACGGCCCGTACGACGCTCCTTTGATTTCCACAAACACCTTCACGATTTCCAACTCTGGATTGCGAGTATCCTGTTTGCCTCGTAACGAGACTTATTCGGTGGGGCAGACTATTGAGGTAAGAATCACTGCGAAGAACGTTTTGGCAACACCAATGGACAGTGTGGTCGGATTGATCGTGGGAGTTGACAACCCTGCTATTGTTTCCCTGGACGGCAGTGCCTCGGGTCCGACTGATCTAGGGGGAGGAGAGTCAACCGATTTTGTGTTCTATTATACTGCAAACCAGCCGGGAGAGATTTCCTGGCAAGTCCGTGCCATAGCCCCGACTGTCCCGGATTCATCGGCTACAATACAAACTGGCTCAGTAGTTATACAATTCCCACCGGCAAATGTGCTGGTGCAATTGGTCAACTCGATTCCAACCGCGGTGACCAAGGGCCAGATAAATGTCTTTCCCTTGGTTATAAAGATCAATCACCCGGAGACTCTGACCACCGCGGCATCTCTGCGTCTCGACAGTCTTCGTCTTAATGTTGAGGATGGTTCAGGAACTCCGCTGCCAGCCAGCGAAGTCTTTAGTCGAATGGTTCTGGCAACTGGATACACTAATTTGTCCATCCTGGAGAGCGTTCCATCTCAATCTACCGTTTCATTGACCTTTTCCGAGCCAGTGATTATTTCTCCCGGACAGAAACGTAGTTTTTCATTACTGGTAGACATCGATACGGTTGCTTCAGCAAGCAGTTTCGCACTTGCCCTTGACGACGCGAGCGCAGTATCGCTTGTCGATGAGAATACCTTGCAGCCGGTAACCATTGACTCAACAGTGGTGTTCCCCTTAAGAACGGCGTCGTGTCGCATTGACGATCCCTCCCAGGAGATGGCTGTTTCATATGTTTCCTTGCTTGGTGAAACAGTGAACTATGGGCAGGAAGATGTCCCCTTACTGCAATTGAACTTACGGCATCCGGGATCGATGAGTAGTTCACAGATCCAGCTTACGGGTCTGTCGCTTCAGTTCCTGGATGATTCATCCCGTACAATAACCGTGTCAGACTTGTTCAGCGAGATCAAACTTACAAAACAGCAGATCGTTATCGGCCAGCTAACCGGTATCGAAACTGATACTACTCTGATTGACATATAATTGAACTCGCCACTTACGCTGAACCCCGGCGGGATTGATTCTATCAAGATTGTAGCCTCAACAAAATACGAGTCGGGCATTGCAGGTTTCAGTCTTTGTATTTCAGACAGCACCTGCTTTGTAGTACGGGATCTCGGCTCAGGCTCGTTATTGAAAGCAATTACCGATACCTTGATCTTGGCCACTGGGTCAGCTTTTCCCATCACTACCGGCTGGGCGGAGCTGAAACAGCCAGCGGTAGATCCGCAATTCTGTGTGAAGTCAGTTTTGCCTTTTTCTATTGTCGGTGGAACCGATTCACTGGAGCTAATAGAGTATTCTCTCCAATACCCGGTGGCTGAGAGTTACTCCTCGATTAGATTGAACAGCGCTCATGTAAGTGTTCTCGATAGCCTCGGCAAGCCACTGGACCCCGATCGCTTGTTTGATCGGATAGGGTTTTCTGTATCGGGAGGTACGACTACATACCAGCCGTTTGTTCAGATGTACAGTGGGTCGGTCGTGTTCAACTTCAGCGATACCGGACTGATAATCGATCCAGGTGATGGTGTCGTTCTCCAGTTGGTGGCTGATATTGAAGCCGATGCACCATACGATCATTTTGTCCTGTTGGCAGCTGCAGACAAAGCCCTTTTGCTCAGTGACGCTACCGATACCACTCGCAATCCGGGCTTCTCGCCAGCCAGCGGATGTGGTGCCTCCTTCCCGTTTGTCACTGGTATCACCGAGATCTTTTTGCCGGCCGGACGCCCCAGTATCGAATCCCAGTCGCTTCCCGTGCAGATTGCGTTTCCGGGACAGACGGGTCTGACTATCTTCAACGGTGACTTGGAGTACGACAGCCCCACGGCTCAGGGGGATGTGAGCATCAAGGGTATTCGTGGACAGATTCTGAAACGTACCACAGCCGGTCTTTCTCCCGCCACGGGAGGTGAAGTTTTTGATGCTGTCCACATTCTTTTGGACAACCAGCTTGTAGCCAGTGACACCAGCCTCGTGAACGATAGTCTACTGCTGCCACTTGAAAGTGACCATGATCTGGTAAGAGGTGCCAGTTGTTCGGTGGCCATAACGTGCGATGTCAAGAACGGCGCGACTATGGGCAATTACGTCATCAGGTTTGCCGATTCTTCATTTATTGATATCTCCGATAAGAACCTACTCAACACTGTCTATCCAACACTGGCGGGCCAGTCCTATCCCTTGTTGTCCGCTGAGATATCGGTGTCCTCCGCAAGTTTGGAAAAGTCGTTTACGAATTATCCCAATCCGTTTAATCCAGCTCGGGGTGAACAAACAACAATCGGGTATGTACTGACCGAAGATGCTCATGTCGATATTGAGATCTTTTCCATAACCGGGAAAGCAGTGAAACAGATAGCCATGAATGCACTCCGTGAGGCAACTTCTCACCGAAGTGATGTCTGGTCGGGTGTCAATGATAAAGGACGCGAGGTTGTTCCCGGGACTTATTTCTGCCGCATTACCGCCAGGTACGGCTCCGGCAGAGTAGAGAGCTACAGAAGGAAGATTGCGGTGATAAGATGAAGCGGGCAATGGGATTCATATTCTGCCTTCTGGTACCGGTGACGTCGGTAGTTGCCTCCTATGATGGCGGGACTGTGTCCCCCTTCAGCTTTGGCGCGGGAGCACGTGACCTTGCGCTAGGCGGAGCTGGAATTGCCGTTAGTGATGCTGCCACCGCTCCTTTCTGGAATGCATCCCGTCTGGCACGAGCGGAGCGTTTCACTCTGAGCGGCTTTCACAGCAGGCTATATGATTCGGACGTGGCTTATCAATATGCCGGCCTAGTTGTGCCAACCCTAGATTTTGGTGTTGTTGGGATGGGCATCTTTCGTCTTGGTATTGGCGGGATAGAAAAGCGGGATGCTGGTAACCTGTTGCTGGGTGAAATTGATGATAACCGCCTTGGTTTCTATCTTGCCTACGGTCGGACGGTATCAGGCTATGACGTTGGTTTAGCGCTTACCATTGAGCACCATTCCCTGGACAATTACAGCGCCACCTCGTCGCCCGGACTTAATCTATCAATAGGCAGGCGTTTTGAGCCTAGGTTTGAGCGGCTGCAGCATATTACGATTGCGCTCAATGGAAGAAATCTCATACGACCGAGTTTTAAGCTGGCCGATGAGAGCATTAACTATCCTCTCACGGCTAACGCTGGTATTTCTATCGGGTTAGTACCTAATCCGAAGTGGGACCAGTTGGCAACGGTCTCAGCTAGCCTAACCAAGATTGACTGGTCTGATCCCAGGCTAGCTGTTGGAATTGAGTATGGTTTCAAAGATCTCTTGCACTTGCGCGGTGGAGTGCGGGATAGCCGGTTTTCCTTTGGCGTGGGTCTAGGTCATAAAGCAATCAAATTTGATTACGCTCTGGTCGACCGCGATTTAGGTAGCCTTCACATGTTTAGCATCACAACGGCTTTTGGCAAGCCATTGGCTGAAAAGCGCAAAATCAGGGCCAGACATCGCGAGGTCGAATTCAACAACCTAATGAGTGAACGCCTTGTGGCCCGAAATCGTGAGATGATCTCCAAGCTTGTGCAATCCGGCAAGGAATTACTTGAAGCCGGTGACCTTGTTGAGGCCAGCAGCCATTTTGATCGGGCGCTGTTCTTGGCTAGAGGCAGCAATGTCGATACAACTCACATTTATGACCTTGCTGTGGAGGTACAACGACGTCTTAATGACGTCACACGGAAGCAGCGGTTCAGACAACATATGGATTCAGCTCAGGTGAAATATGACGCAGGCGATTACCTGGCGGCCAAGTACTTTACGGATCTGGCCTTGGCAGAGGTGCCCAACTCGACTTCAGCCGCCAGATTAGCTCAGCAAGTAAGTACAGCTATTGATCGGTCATTGTCGCATGAGGATGCCATCCAAAATCGCTTAAGGGTTGTTGATTCTCTGCTTAGCTACGGAAAGGCTGAGCAAGCTCTGGTCATTATCGGGGGCCTCAGCGAATTGGCCCCACAAGATAACCGGGTGGAGCGGGCGCGTGTGAAAGCGGAATTCGAGCAATGGCGAGCCATTGCCTCAGCCGCCTATAGTGGTGAGGATTTTGATGCAGCTATGGCTGCTTTGGACTCCGCCCTGGTTCTATTCCCAGGCCATCAGTGGTGTCTGGATTTGCGAAATCGCATCACCAGTCGGATTGACCGTCCTTCCGATGAACCCTCGATGGTGGCTACGGGCACCCGTGAACCCCTCAGCGCAGAGCTGCAGAAAGAGATCGATTTCGTTTACAACACGGCCCAGGAGTTGTTCAAGAAGGGTGACCTGATACAGGCGATTGGGCATTGGGAAAAAGTTGAGCGACTGGCCCCGAATTATCTGTCGGTTAGAAAATACCTCGTCAACGCATATAAGTTCGTAGGCGTGGAGTCCTACGGCAAGAATAAGCTTCAGGAAGCTGTCGTTGTTTGGAAGAAGGCGATACAATTAGATCCTGATAATAGTGAGATTAGAAACTTCATAAATCGAGCTGAGACAGAAATACGGAAACTGAAAGAGTTGTCATATGACCAACAGTAACAACAATGTCCTACCTCGACAGTGGCCCCAAGCCAGCCAATTCAGAAGGTCTATTAGACTTGAATTCTCGCTTTACATGTCTGGCATCATACTGGTGTTGATGCTGGTTACCGGCTATGTGATTTCCAATCTATATGTCAAGACTGTTACGCAGAACGTTATTGATAAACTGCTTGTTCAGGCACGCTCATATTCCGGGCCTGCCGGAAAACTAATAATCTCAACCGATGAACCTGACGCACTTCTGTTGAACAACATTTGCAGGAAGCTCACCGATGATAATTTGGAAGTGTACTGGGCGGGAATCGCCAACAAGCAAAACGTATTCATAGCGCACACAGACCTTAGGCAGGTAATTGCCTCGGGTCAAATGAAGGCCATTGAGAACAGACAGCCAGGTGCTGATCTACGTAACGGAGAAACCTTCAGTTTGAATCTAGACACAATCTATATCACCGTGCCGATTGAGGAAAACAACATATTGGTGGGGAAACTGAGGGTAGCCTCATCGGCCGAGCCGATTGCAGCGGCCAGGCGTACTTCCATAACAACGGTGGCTTCGATTACTATTTTGGTTCTTCTGATTGGACTTCCGATTACCATGATCGTTCTCCGCCGTAAGTTGCGACCCATAAGTGTGATAACAGATGGCCTCAAGAATGTGGACTTTGAGGATATCACCCTGGACATTCCAGTGGCAGCCAAAAACGAATTTGGATATCTGGCCAAAACTCTACAGGTGATGGGGGCCAAGCTCAGAGTAGCGCAACGAGACCTTATCGAGAAGGAGCGAATTGAGCGAGAGTTAGAAATCGCGAGAGAGATTCAAGCGAATATCCTTCCCCGCGAGTACCCGAGGACATCGAAATTCGAGTTTACCGGCGCCTATCGCAGTGCCCGGGAAGTTGGTGGTGACTATTATGATTTCATTGATATCGACAAAGACAACCTTGGGGTTCTGATCGCAGATGTTTCCGGCAAGTCGCTGCCCGGTATGCTCGTAATGCTGCTTACCCGTGATATTGTTATTCGGCTGGCACGATCCATAAAACGACCAGCAGATCTGCTCATAGAAGTGAACCGGGAACTGCTACTTAGCATCAAGAGAAACATGTTTGTAACGATGTTCTACGGAGTCCTCAATAAGACAACCGGCTGCTTTACCTTTGCCTCCGCTGGTCATAATCCCTTGATCAGGTTGAATGGTCAAACCGGAGAAGCGGAGTTGATCAAAACCAAAGGTTACCCTCTTGGTATGATGCCGCCAGGCCCATTTAGCAAGAGAATCGAAACCGGCCAGATTGTGCTTTCGGAAGGCGACTGGATGATTCAGTATACAGACGGCATTAATGAAGCCAGGAATTCAGCCGGTGAGGAGTTTGGCATGGACCGGTTTGTGAAGGCCCTGGAATCGCATAAGTTGTGTAGCCCTGTGGAGTTAATGGCAGAAACGCTCAAGCGGCTGGAGCAATTCGTAGATTCTGCACCGCAGTTTGATGATATCACGCTATTGACTATGAAATGGGCCACTACAACGGTCGATAAAATAAGTTATAACGCAGGAAAGGCAGTTTATGCAGATTGACTACGTAGTTACACCCACACTTCTTGTCCCGGCTGATCTGTCCGACGATGCCGTGACACGTTTTGACAGAGGACTGAAAGAGCTCCTTATGGGAGACCCTGTGTCTATAGCGCTTGATGTTTCGCAGTTGGAACACGTTACTTCCAGTCACATTAAGCTCCTGTGGCAAGCATATCACATCTGCTTAGATGCTGGGGTGACGATGGAGCTGAAATCACTGTCGCCGGGACTGGTGCGCGTTCTGAAGGTTCTCGATTTATATGAACTTCTTGCAGATGACCACGAATCTATACGCCCGCAGCTAAGAAAGGCTGTTCAAATTGAATCTGGAGATATCCTACACACTTATGTTGATGAGTTTACAGTCGACTCTCGTAGCATAGATGAGGCGCTTGAGGGATTCCTGAAGTTCCTTAGGCGTTTTGCTCTTCCTGAAGTAGTTATATTCCAGCTGCGCACAGTTTTCTATGAAGTGGCTACCAATATTAGATCACATGCCCAGATGGGAGACGAAGACCTGGTAGTTTTCTTGGCCCGGGTTGAGGGATCGAAGCTCATTATGGTTTTCGCTGATTCTGGAGTACCTTTTGACTCGAAAGGCTCAACCGCGGATTTCGATCCTCGAACTGCCTCCAGGAACGGGCAAACGCGGGGATTTGGGCTTACGTTAGTTCGTCGACTTACCGACAAAATGTCATACGTTCGCATAAACGATGTCATAAACGTGTTAACCTTAGAAAAGAAGTGGGATTAGCAGGGTGGACGAACAGGATATAACACGGCATGCCCTCAAAGATGATACACTCGTTATCAAACCCGGGAGGATGCTCGACAACTATAATGCCCGCGATATGGTTGAGGCTATCACTTCTGCGCAAGCCGAAGGATACAAATTCATTATTATGGACATGGCTGACCTGGAGTTTCTCTCCTCGGCTGGGGTAGGGTCGATTCTGGGCACAGTTGGAGCCTCGCGTGAGATGGGAGGCGACATAATACTATGCAATGTCTCAGATACCATCTTGCATGTGCTTAAAGTACTCGATCTGGCTGATTTTTTGATAATTAAATCCACCGAAAAAGAAGCTCTCACGCTGTGTGAGATAGAGCTATAATGCATGGCGCACGATAAACAACAACAAAGTATAACCGAATTAGGGCCTCTTGAGATTTACCGGCAATCCGCCGAAAAGTCATTATTGGCTCTGGATGCCATAGCCAAGCTCACGAGACAATTTGCGGATAAACCAGACTTTCAGCAACTTGTTCAAACGATTCTCTTCACACTCTCCGGCCAGTTCTCACTGCCCGATTCGTTCTCAATACTGCGAAAGCCAGGTGCTCCAGATCAAAAGGTGGCCTTCACGGCTACGGGTAAGTTCAGCACAAATATGTTGCTGAAATCTCTAATGCTGACACCTGAACTGGGCTGGTATTTCTTGCAGCATAGTTCACCAAACCTTGTCTCAGAGTCGGATCTGCAGGATGCGTGTGCCAGTCATGTCGCCATCCTCCGTGATTGTGGTGTTGAAGTAGTGTGCCCTCTGATTCACAGCGATAAGCTGCTCGGAATTATCGGCTTGGGCAAAAGAGTCACAAAAAGACCCTTCGCGCCTGAAGATATTCAGTTGCTTGATACATTGGTCAGCACAATCACCCCTCTGGTGGTCAGTGCATACCATTTCCATGAAATGACAAGCTTGAGTGTATGGTACCTTGATATACTTGACAATGTAAAACAAGGAGTCTTCGTTTTTGACGTTAAAAACCGATTACGAAAAGTCAACGCGGTCGGATTCAATATCCTCACGAGATTTGACCGGAAGCTGGATGATGTCGTTGCGCTGCAAGGGATGTTGATGGATGAGGTGTTCTCACCTGCCGTATTCGTAGACTGGGCACGGCGTTTTGCAAAGGCGAATGTTGAGAATCGAGACAAGACCATTGAAGGTCTGATCGCGAATGCGGAGGACGTTGAATATGTCTATGAAGCCTACCTGACCGGAATATCGGGTGATTCGGAATCCGAGACGGACCTCATTATCACCCTTGATGACATCACTGAGCGCAAGCGGGCTGAGGAGGCGCTGAAGAAATCCGAAGAACGATTCAGAAGACAGTTTGAAGGGGCCTTGGATGCTATCTTCATAGCCGACGCTAAGACGGGCATAATAATCGACTGCAACCTCGCAGGATCAGAATTGGTGGGTAGAGAGAAAACAGAACTGGTGGGTAAGCACCAGAATATTCTCCACCCTCCGGATGAAATCAAAGGGGAGTTTAGCAGGACTTTCAGAGAGCATCTTGGACAGAAAGAGGGACAGGCTCTGGAAACACAGATCATCACCAAGAGGGGCGAAATAAGAGACGTTGCGATAAAGGCCAATCTATTAGAAATTGAGGGGAAAAAAGTGCTCCAGGGGGTGTTTCGCGATGTCACCGAGCGCAAGCAAGCTGAAAAGCAGGAGCAAGAACTTCGAGATAAGCTCGAACGAGCTGAGCGGATGGAGTCACTGGGGATACTGGCAGGCGGCGTCGCCCATGACTTGAACAACACGTTGGGACCACTGGTAGGTTATCCCGAACTGATACTCATGGAACTCCCCGAGAATAGTCCTTTGCGCGAACAAGTCCAGCGTATTGGCAAGACAGCTCAGGATGCGGCTGATGTGGCCCAGGACCTGCTCACTCTGGCTCGTCGCGGCCGTTACGAAATGGTCCCAACCGACGTGAACGAAATCTTACAAGCATACATTGATTCACCAAGTTTTGTAAGACTGACTGAAAAGCATCTCGACGTTACGGTCAAGCTGAAACTTGACAGGTCCATCGATAAAATCCTCGGTTCTGCTCCTCACCTTTCAAAGGTGTTCATGAACCTCATCGTGAACGCCTTTGACGCCATGCCAGAGGGTGGTGAGCTCACCATTGAAACGTCTCAGCAGTATCTGGAGTCGCTAGAGAGTGGCTATGACAAGGTTGAGCCCCATGATTACGCTCGATTCCGCGTTCGTGATACCGGGATGGGAATCGACCCCAAAGACCTCGACAAAATCTTCGAACCGTACTACTCGAAAAAGAAGATGGGAACCAGCGGCAGTGGCCTGGGGCTATCGGTGGTGTACGGTATCGTGAAAGATCACAAAGGATACTACGACATCCTTTCCACAGTTGGGGTAGGAACTGAATTCATCTTATACTTCCCGGTTACAAGCATGGAGGTTGAACTCGGCCCCGATACTGAAGCCAACTATAGCGGCAAAGAAAAAGTGCTTGTCGTAGATGATGTCGAGGATCAAAGGATATTAGCGTCAGACCTGCTGTCAAGTCTGGGCTACCGGGTTGAAACAGCCAGTAATGGTCGGGAAGCTGTCGAATATCTGAGGAATCACAGTGTCGACATCATAGTGTTGGATATGATTATGGAAAAGGATTTTGATGGCTTGGATACCTATCGTGAAATAATCAGGCTGCATCCCGGACAGAAAGCAGTGATTGTCAGTGGGTTCTCCGTTACTAAACGTGTTGAGAAAATGCAGAAACTTGGGGCTGGCCCGTATATCAGAAAACCTTACACCCGAGAAGTAATTGGCAAAGCAGTCCGGGAAGAGTTGGACAAAGAACCGATCGCAACCCGTTCCTGAAGAATTTCATTCTGTGTTACCAACCACGCCGTGCTCGATCTTTAGAGTCGGAGACTAACAAGCAACTATCCTAATCGAGCGCAGCTCTCTGCGTAGTTCGTCAGCACTCAACAGCCTGCCCATACCCCATGAATGTTCCCGTCCAGCGCTTCGACGGACAGCTTGTGCAGTTTGCCGAGCCAGACATGGTCACTCAGGAGGCATACAAGTGTCTGGGCCGAATGAATATCACGTCGATGGACAACCTCCCGGAGTCAGGCGCCGAACCGGCGCAAAAGGAGCGTAGACCTTTATGCAGGGATTAGGATATCAACGGTGTTCACTTCTGGGCTCTGCTGGCTTACTATTTGACAGAATTGAAGAAGATGATACTACTCAGTTTTTCGGTGGATGAGCTGCACCGGATATTGCTTTAGCTCACCCAACCATTTTGGCGGTATAGGCGTACTCGTGCTGCTGAGCCCTTCGGACAGCATATCTGATGCTGCGCTGCTGTGACCAAACAGTGACTACTGAACGAAAAGAAAACAGATGGGGGACAAGCTCATACTAAACGAACAACAAGATTAACTCGTTGTGAATCAGTTGGATACCTGGCTTTCACCGCAACCCCACTGATTGCCAGGATTCATCCCGGAGAATTCATAGTACTCCACCATAATATTTTCTAACGAATTATCTCGCTGTATTTCAAAAGGTTATTGATAAGTTGTTCTCCGTTCTACAATTTTTCTAACAGAATTCTAAGGAGTTAATATGGCAAGTATACAGTTTAGAAGGAATAGTGGGCATGATTACCTATTATGTGGTGATTTGCCATCGTGGAAAACACAAGTGGGTGAGAGCAGGAACACTCAGGGATGCGAAGCTCCTCAAAAAAGAAATCGAGGCCCCGGACAACACGCGCCGCATCGAAAAACTTGGGCTTACTGGACGGCATAAACGCATTGATGACTTTTTCCAAGAATACGCCGACCATGTTAAGCTGAGAACATTCGGCAACACGGTCAAGCGCTACCTCGGTGTGCTGAACACTTTTCTTGCCTTTCTTAAGACGTTTCATCCCAATCTGGGGTATCTTACACAAATAAAGCCAGAGCATATTGAATCATACCAGAAACAGCGGTTAGAATCCACTGAATTGAAAGCAGATGCTGATGGAGATAAACCAGATAATCACAAGAACAAAAGGTTACCCTTGCCCCAGACTGTGAATTTCGAAGTGGGTATCATCCGCTCGGTCTTTATGTGGGCTCATGACCGGGAGTTGATTCCAGCGGTCCCGACTAAGAAGGTTAAGCCACTCAGACCCAAACCCAAAAAGCAAGCCAAGGTCCTCACACCAGATCAATGCAGGCAATTCCTGAAAACAGCCCGAGAAGCGGCAAAATCTGATAAGCCTATGAGGGTCTATTACAAAGCCTTCAAGTTTCTCTTGAACACTGGCCTACGGTCTGGTGAACTCTGTAATTTGACCTGGGACGACGTTGATTTGGAAACCGGTCTGATGGAGATTCAGCCCAAGGAAGGCTGGACACCCAAAAGGAATTCTCGCCAGTTCTACCTCAACGAATCCTCTTTAGAGGTGCTGAGATCATTTGGCGAAAGGGAAAGATATATTTTCACAGATTTATCTGGAAGGCAACTTGACCCCAGCGTTTTAAGAAAGGCACTCATTGAAGTGGCGCAAGCTCCTGGTCTGAATGATCTCACTCGCGTCCATGACCTTCGACACACATTCAGTAGCCACATGCAAATGAATGGAGTGGATCCCGGTACTATGGCTGCCATCCTGGGACATCGCAGTTATGATGTTACCATGATTTACACTCATCAGACTCAGGAGCATTTGAGGAAGTCCATAAACAAGATTGGGATTGGGTGAGGCTTATGGCTGTAATTTGATCATAGATCATGTGGAAAAACCCCGAGTTCCGTTTCCGCGTGAAGACACCTATATGAGATTTTACACAATTGGCTATGACAACAGGCACCCTGAGGAGTTTGTGGATCTTCTGAAAGAACACTCCATAGCTACCGTGGCCGACGTTAGATCTGGTGTCTCAACAATCGGGATGGGTGATATGGTTGTACTGGAGCTAAGAAGCAACAAGGAAAGTAAGACAAGTGCTTGAGCTAGGTGTGGAGTTGCGGTTAAGTGCGGAGATACCATCTCACAAGTCATGTGTACACCAAACTGGCTGTACTGTCGGGGTTATACTGGGCTTCCGATTCCTCTTGCGTGTCGCGCTTTTCTTACCTAAATTCCGGCAGATTCGGAGAGTAGTTTTTGTGATGATATACAAATGAAAAGCAGTCTCGACGGAATATTAAAGCCGAATTCAATTGCCGTGATCGGAGCATCCAGCAAAAAAGGCACAATCGGCCATAGCATCCTTCATAATCTAATCGAATATAATTTCAACGGCAAGGTTTTTCCGGTAAATCCCAAGGCCACAGTAATCCATTCCATTAAATGTTATTCGACGATTCTGGACGTCCCCGACTCGGTCGATCTGGCCATAATCATAATTCCCAGTGACTATGTGGCTCCAACGCTCGAACAGTGCGGCGAGAAGGGAGTCAAAGGTGTGGTGGTCATATCTTCCGGTTTCAAAGAAGTCGGTGAGGAAGGCGCGGCCAAGGAGGCTAAACTGATTGAAATTATTCGCAAATACAATATGCGAATGATCGGTCCCAACTGCTTTGGTGTCTTAAATACAGCCTCCGACGTCTCGATGAATGCCACCTTTTCAAAAGTCCAACCGCTGAAAGGAAAAGTCGGGTTCATGTCCCAGTCGGGGGCTTTGGGCGAAGCGATCCTTGGTTATGCCAACGAACTGAATCTCGGGTTCTCGATGTTCGCTTCTGTGGGCAACAAGGCTGATGTTTCTGGCAACGATCTGTTGGAGTACTGGTGGGGTGATCCTCAAACGGAAGTAATCCTGCTCTATCTTGAGAGCTTCGGGAACCCCCGGGAGTTCACCCGCATTGCTCGCGGAATGACTCGCAAAAAACCTATCGTGGCTGTTAAAGCCGGACGTACCGACGCCGGTGCCAGGGCGGTCAGTTCTCACACCGGAGTATTGGCCGGGATTGATGTTGGCACAGATGCGCTCTTTGAGCAGTGTGGGGTTCTACGGGTAACGTCGATTGACGAACTTTTTGATACTGCCGTTGCACTCACCAACCAGCCGCTGCCCCGTGGAGACAGAATTGCCATTATAACAAACGCCGGCGGGCCGGGGATTCTCGCTACCGATGCTGTGGTGAGCCTGGGAATGAGAATGGCCCAATTCGAGGATAAGACGCTAAAGCTGCTCAAGAAAAACCTTCCCGCGGTGGCTTCCGTGAACAATCCGGTAGACGTCATTGCCGCAGGCGGACCCGATTCGTACCGGATAGCAATGGATGCTGTTCTCTCCGATGACAATGTTGATGCTGTGATAGTGATTTTTGTTCCCCCAGTAGTGGTCGATCACCGTGCGGTGATCAATGGTATCGTTGAAATGATCGAGAAGCACAAGAATGACAAGACGGTACTAGGTTGCTTTATGGCGATTCCATCCGGTGTCGCCGGTTCGGAAGAGATGATTAAACATAAGATACCGATTTACACTTTTCCGGAATCAGCAGCCAAGGCGATGGCCTCTTTGGTCCGCCGTCGCAAATGGATTGACAGGCCGGAAAGTGAAACAGTAACTTTCCAGGTTGACAGCGACCGGGTTGCAGGAATCATTGATGCGGCCGCAAAACTGAAACGCTCGATCATAGTTGGCGGAGAGGCCTTGGGCCTGCTCGACGCTTATGGTATTAGTGTCGCCAGGTCGATCAGAGCCAAGACCCGGCAGGATGCTAAGCAAGCAGCCTCCAAGCTTGGATTCCCGGTCGTTATGAAAATCGATGACCCGGAAGTTCTGCACAAAACGGATGTTGGGGGAATATCCACTGATCTCAGGACTGAAACGGAGGTGGTGAAAGCTTTCGAGGCGATGAAAGGGGAATTCAGCAAGCCCAAGGATGGATTCGCCGGGATTTTCATGCAGGAGATGGTGCAGGGTGGGGTGGAGACGATCATCGGCATGCACCAAGATCTGTCGTTTGGACCTTTGATAATGTTTGGCCTTGGGGGAGTTTATGTCGAGGTAATGAAGGATGTAGCTTTTAAGATCCATCCGGTAACTGCCTACGATGTAGAGGAAATGATAAAATCGATCAAAGGCTATCCGCTTCTCACGGGCTTCCGTGGCGGTCCTGCTGTTAACCTCAAGTGTCTTGAGGAGACAATTCTGCGACTTTCACAACTGGTCTCGGACTTCCCACAGTTAGAATCATTCGATGTGAACCCCTTTATTGTGACTGCCGACCGTAAGACCTCAAAAGCGGTGGATGCCAGGTTTGTGCTCAAGAGCGGTGGTTACACTAAGGTTGCCGGTTTCGAGCCCTGCCACAGCAAGAGCAAGATTGGCCAACCGGATTGACCTGATGACTGGATTGCAAAGAGCGAACTGTGTGCCGTATGTGCTTTTCAGTTAGGAGGTAGTTGATGATTCAGAGCCGCCGCATTTGGGATAGAGGGTAGTATGATTACGATACCAAAACATGCACTGACACTTAAGCCATACCAGGCTGGCAAGTCGATAAGTGAACTGGCACGTGAGAAAAAACTAAACCGCATCGTCAAGCTGGCCTCTAATGAGAACCCGCTCGGCCTCCGCCGAAAGCGGCGGCCGCTGTGAGACATGTAAGCGCCGAATTGCACCGGTACGTCGATCCCCACTCAACCGAACTGGTGGCGGCAATAGCGGCATTGGGTGACGACGAATTTCTGCATCGGACCATTGAGGCCAATCACCGATCACTGGCTCGGCTCACAGCCTGCTTTGACGATTTACATATTCGGTATGTAAAGACAGCCGCCAATTTTGTGTTGATGTTGCTGCCGACCGAAGAACATGCCGGGCGTTTTTTTGAAGGCTGTCTTGACCATGGTCTCATTCTCAGGCCAGTCAAACCGTTTGGGATTGCCAACGGCATACGTATAAGCTCCGGTACCGACGATGAAACCGCCTTCGCCGTGAAAGTGATCGAGCAGGTATGGACAGATATCATGAAACTAGCCAACGCGAGCGCGTGCGACTAACAAAACAGGGAACGGATTGGCACAGAGCTGGTATCTTTCAGAAACAAGGTCGATCGCGAACGCCTTGACCCGAGCACTATAAATGATGTAGATTCTGCTACCATGAAACGAAAACCTTAAGCCAGAAAGCCAAAGGAGGAAAAATTGAATTCGTTTAGATTAACCGATGAGCAACTTGAATTCGGTGTAATGGCGCGGAAGTTCTGCGAGAAGCGCGTTTTCCCTGTCACTAGGAAGCTCGACGAGGAGGGTTTGCCTGATGAGCTCCTCGCAGAGTTGGCCAGTCTTGGGTATCTCGGTGCCTCTATTCCGGAACAGTACGGGGGTATGGGAGTTGACCAATTTTCCCTTGCTTGTATGATCGAGGAATTCGCACGTGCAGATGGTGGTCTCGCTACTGTGATTGCTGCTCATCTGAGCCTTGGCTGCAAGACGCTTGAGCTCTTTGGAAACGAGAAACAGAAGCAGAAATACTTGCCTCAAATGGCCAAAGGTGGAATCACGTCCTTCTGTCTTACAGAGCCCAATGCCGGGACTGATGTGTCCTCAATACAGACTAAAGCTGAACCTGAGGGGGACAACTACATTATCAATGGGGAGAAGCAATTCACTACTTCAGCTCATATTGCGAGATTCTTCATCGTGTTCTGCAGAACAGAGAACCGTCTGACTACTTTTCTTGTTGAACCTGGCGCCGACGGTCTTACAGTCGGGCCCCCGGAAAAGAAGCTGGGAATAAGAGCCTCAACGCAATGTAGTGTTCATTTTCAAGATGTCACGGTACCGTCGGAGAACATAATCGGAGACAAAGGGAAAGGGTTTAGAGTTGCCCTGAGCGTGCTCGATTACGCCCGACTGGGAGTTGCCGCAGGGGCCCTCGGAATGGCAGAACAGGCTTTCTCGGAAGCTGTTGAATATGCCCGGAACCGCATTCAGTTCGGCCAACCGATAGCCAGTTTCCAGGCAACCCAGTTCAAGTTCGCTGATATGAGAACAGAAATCGATGCTTCGCGTTATCTTCTGTATCGTGCGATCGCCAAATGCCTTGAAGGAGAACGCTTTTCTGTGGAAGCGGCCGAAGCCAAACTCAAGGCTTCTGAAGTCGCCAGCTTGGTGACTGACGAGAATATACAGATCCATGGTGGTTACGGATATACGCAAGACTACAACGCCGAACGGTTGTGGAGGGATGCGAGAATCACAAGGATATACGAGGGCACATCCGAGGCAATGCGTATGATTATTGGTGGTCAGTATCGTGTGAAGAAAGAGAAGTAAGCGTTAGGCCCCAGCGCTAATTTCGGGAAGCGGGTTAACATGACTGACTAGTGGCAGGCTGCTTTGCCGCAGTCAGAAACTCAGTGGTGATAATAAACCGTATGTAATCAAGAACAATCACGACACAGGTGAAATGGTTTGGCTGGCTGATTTGTCAATCAGTTATCGGATTTGCTTCTTGAATTGCATTCGCTATCAGTTTAATATCGACACATGAAAGAGATCGCTGTATACCCGGGATGCTTTGTCTGTGGGCAGAGAAACCAAATCGGTCTTAAAGCCCGCTTTTTCTGGGATGGCGAAAAGGCCTTTTGTGATATCACTGCTGATGAGTTATACGCCGGTTACAAGAACATATTTCATGGCGGCATTGTCGCTACTCTGCTCGACGAGGTCATGATAAAAGCGCTTCTGGCCGAGGGAGTCTTTGTTGTCACCGCCGAGATTACTGTTCGATTCAAAAAGCCGGTTTATTCCGGTGATAGACTGCATTTTGAAGGCTGGAAAACCGGCGAAAAAGAGATGGTTTACTTCACCGCAGGGCAAGCCGTCAATCAAAATGGCAAAACCGTCGCTGAAGCTACGGCCAGATATGTCAAGCCCAAAAGTGAGCTGAGCAATAAACTTCGTGAGTCACTAGAGTGCGATGATCTATAGTTGGGTGGCTTGTTACTAACCCCTTCAAGAATCCACATATTAGGATCAGCAAATAGGAACACTATCATGACTTTCCAATTCAAGGTGATAGTTTTTGTCGTTGCGTCTGTGGGACTTGTCTGGGTGTCGTGGCCATCGTTGCGCAGTTTTCGATTCCACGGATTCTACCGTTTCTTCACCTTTGAATTAATTCTGTCCTTAATTTTGTTAAACCTCAATTATTGGTTTTATGAACCGTTCAGTATCCATCAGATAATTTCTTGGCTCTTGCTAATCGTCTCTTTGTTTTTGGTTATTCACGGTTTTCAATTATTGCGTAGAGTGGGGAAGCCTGACAGCGAGCGGGAAGACCCGTCGTTGATAGGTATAGAAAAGACGACGGAGTTGGTGACGGTGGGAGCTTATCGCTACATTCGGCATCCTCTCTATAGTTCATTACTATTTCTGGCCTGGGGAGTGTTTTTCAAACATCCTTCCTGGGTAGGTGTTTCTTTGGCTGTGATTACGAGTTTCTTCCTCACAATGACTGCTAAGATAGAAGAAGCTGAGAATATATGCTTTTTTGGTCCTGCCTATGAGAGCTATATGAAACAGACCAAGATGTTTATACCCTTTTTATTCTGAAGAGTTGTATGAAATTGAATGTACCGCCCAACAAGCCAAGGCAGTTGACGCCAAGAGCAGTCTCGTAGGTCAAGCCCACTTGGGTCTTCTCTAAATCGCCGCTCGAAGTCAAGTCTCCT